>NZ_JBUXJM010000008.1:0-219429 GCF_056158145.1 Oerskovia sp. PE-21s | reverse complement strand
CGGCTTCTTCGTTTCAAACCCGGCGAACCGGGTCAAACTCGGAGGTCGATCCCCGACGTCAGGCTCTGGAGGCGCGAGGCGTCCAGATCAAGATGTCGGATTTCAGTCCGGGGCAACAGCCACTTCGCGGCGGCTCCGAGGAGCTTCGCAGTGGTGTCTGTCTCTCCCTGCCGGGCTGACTTCGAGAACATTACGGGGAGGTGAACGCTCCGGTCAACCCGGCCCCGCGTGACCCCGGTCACCGAGAGGATCGGCGCCGCGCATCGGCGCCCACGGCCGCCGCGCGGCGCCGAACAGAGCACCTCCCAGAGCACCGACCGGGTCACCGACCTGCGTCGCCGACGGCCCCCCGGTACCGCTCCCCCATCTCGCGGACCGCGGTGCGCAGCTCGGCCGGCCCGACGACCTCGAACGGGACGTCGAACATCCCGACCCACGCGGCCAGGCCGCGCCACGACCACGACCCCGCGACGAGCCGCGACCGATCCGGTCCGAGGGCCTCGATCAGCCCCTGGTCCCCCACCCACGGCGCGAGGTCGTCCGCTCGGGCGTGCAGGACGACCTCGCCCTCGGCGGGCCACCGCGGACGGGAGAACTGGTGCGCGACGTACGCGGCGACGTCGGGCACGGTGCCCTGCCCGCGGGTGGTGCGCCGCCCTGCGCCCCCTCCCCGCACTCCGCCAGGGCGTCCACGGTCCGTCGGCACCGCCGGCAGGTCGCGCGGCGCGAACCTCGGCCCCGTGGGCGTCCGCGGGGTCATCCGGTCGACGCGGAACGTGCGCCAGTCCTGGCGCTCGAGGTCCCACGCGACGAGGTACCAGCGCCCGCCCCACGTCACGAGGTGGTGCGGCTCGGCGCGGCGCGGGGGCCGGAAGGCCGCGTCGCCCGAGCCGAGCAGCGGCGCGGACCCGCCCTCGTAGTCGAAGCGCAGCACCTCGCGCGCCCGCACGGCGCTGCCCACCGCGACCAGCACGGCCGGGTCGACGTCGGGCCGCGCGGCCTGCCCGGACGACCGCACCACGGTCACCTCGAGCGCGTCGATCCGCCCGCGCAGCCGCGCGGGCATGACCTGGCGGATCGTCGCGAGCGCTCGCTGCGCCGGCTCCTCGAGCCCACCCACCTGGGACGTCTGGAGGGCGACCGCGACCGCGACGGCCTGCTCGTCGTCGAACAGCAGGGGCGGGAGGTCGGCGCCCGCGTCGAGGCGGTACCCGCCGTCGGGACCCTTGGTCGCACGCACGGGGTAGCCGAGCTCGCGCAGGCGGTCGACGTCGCGCCGCACCGTGCGCGGGCTGACGCGCAGGCGCTCCGCGAGCGCCTCCCCGGGCCAGTCCCGACGAGCTTGTAGCAGGGAGAGCAGGGCGAGGAGGCGGGCCGAGGTCTCGAGCATGTCCCCAGCGTCGCACGAGGTAGCGGACAGAACCTGACCGCTACCCGCGACAAGGTGGAGGCATCACCCACTCCTGGAGGACACCGTGATCCACACCCGCTCCCTCACGAAGGACTTCGTCGTGAGCCGCCACGAGACCGTGCACGCCGTGCGCGGGATCTCGCTCGACATCGAGCCGGGCGAGCTCGTCGCCGTCCTGGGCCCCAACGGGGCCGGCAAGACCACGACCCTGCGCATGCTCACGACGCTCATCGCGCCCACCTCGGGCAGCGCGACCGTCGCGGGGTACGACGTCGTCGCGCACCCCGCGCAGGTCCGTCACCACATCGGGTACGTCGGGCAGGGCAACGCCGCCGGCCACAACCAGCGGGCCGTCGACGAGCTCGTGACGCAAGGCGTCGTGTACGGCCTCGACCGCCGGGCCGCGCGCCGACGCGCCGACGAGCTGTTCGAGGCGCTCGACCTGACCGCGCTGCGCACGCGCAAGGTCGCGGACCTCTCGGGCGGGCAGCGTCGCCGCCTCGACGTCGCGATGGGCCTCGTCCACTCGCCGTCGCTGCTGTTCCTCGACGAGCCCTCGACCGGGCTCGACCCGCACAACCGCGCGAACCTGTGGGAGCACGTCCTGCGCATGCGGGCCGACGCGCTCGCCGCCACGGGCGACCCCATGACGATCGTCCTGACCACGCACTACCTCGACGAGGCCGACACCATGGCCGAGCGCGTCGTCGTCGTCGACCACGGCGAGGTCATCGCCGACGACACCGCGGAGGCGCTCAAGACGAACCTCGCCGGGGACCGCGTGGTCCTCGAGACCACGCCCGACGACGGCGCTCGCCTCGCGCAGCTCGTCTCGCGCGCGGACGGGGTCCGAGAGGTCGGGACGACCGGCGGCACGGGCGTCACCCAGGTCTCGGCCCGCGCCGCGGACGGGCCCGCGCTCCTCCCGGCCCTGCTGCGCGCGGCCGACCACGCGGGCGTCGTCGTCGCCACGGCCCAGGTCCACCGCCCCACGCTCGACGACGTGTTCCTCGCGCTGACCGGCCGCAGCCTGCGCGAGTCGGGCGGAGCAGACAAGGCCAGCACCTCGGGCGGAGCAGACGAGGCCAGCACCTCGGGCGGAGCAGACGAGGCCAGCACCTCACCCACGGCACAGACCACCGAGAGCGTCGCGCTCTCCGGGAAGGACGCAGCATGAGCACCGTCGACACCACGACCACGACCGGCGGCGATCCCGCTCCCACGCGCCCGCAGCCCGGCTCCGGCTCTGCGTCGGGACGCCCTGGAGCCCGCCCCCGCGGCCGGCTCGCGAACCTGGGCCGCGACACCTGGATCGTCCTGGTCCGCGAGCTGCGCCCCCTGCTCCACGACCCGTTCTCGGTCGTGTTCGGCCTGGTGCAGCCGCTCGTCTTCCTCGCACTGTTCGGCCCGCTGCTCGTCGGGACGCTCAGCGGGCAGGACGGCGGCGCGACCGGGACGCTGGGCGGCAGCGTCTGGCAGTGGTTCGTGCCGTCGATCCTCGTGATGACGACGCTGTTCGGCACGTCGACCACGGGCGCCAACCTCCAGCAGGAGCTCAACACCGGCGCGCACGAGCGCATGCTCGTCTCGCCGCTGTCCCGACCGTCGCTGCTCGTGGGACGCGCACTCAAGGAGATGGTCCCGATCGCGGCGCAGTCGGTCGTGGTCGTGCTCGTGATGCTGCCGTTCGGGTTCGAGCTCTTTCCCGTCGGCGCGGTCCTCGGGCTGGCGATGCTCGCGATCTTCGGCGTCGGGGTCGGGTCGCTCAGCTACGCGCTGGCCCTCGCGGTCCGCAAGCAGGAGTGGATGTTCTGGCTCGTGCAGCAGACGCTGCTCTTCCCGCTCATGATCCTGTCGGGGATGCTGCTGCCCCTCGAGACCGGCCCGTCGTGGATGCGGGCCGCAGCCCACCTCAACCCCCTGACCTACCTGGTCGACGCCGAGCGCGCACTCTTCGCGGGCGACCTGACCTCGTCGGCCGCCGCCTGGGGATGGGTCGCCGCGCTGGTGACCGCCGCCGTCGGGCTGGGCGTGGGGATCAGGACCATGGTGCGCAGCACGGACTGACCGCCGGACGCACGAAGGGGTGACGCGCTGCTGCGCGTCACCCCTTCGTCGAGCTCTCTGTCGACGCATCAGGCGTACCGCTCGCGGAACGCGCCCGTGAGGAGTCGGCCTGTCGGTGCCGGCATCACGTGTCGTCGAGCTGCACGGCGGCCTGATCGTCGTCCACGAAGGTCCTCTGCGCATCGCGCTCGTCGTCCATGGCCGCCGTCGTGGCCGTCGTGAGGAGTTCGATCTGCTCGTCGATGACCGCTCTGCGCTCGGGCAGCGCAACCCGCCTCAGATCGAGCAGGGCTTTTCGCAGATGCAGCGCCACCTGGGGAGAGCCGGCTCCGGCCATGCGGATCTCGTCAAAGGCGAGGTGGACGTATCCGTCCCAGTCGAGCACCCGCACCACCAGCCGGAGCTCGCCGTTCTCGTCGCGGAACCGACCGTCGGGGAACGGGCGACGGGCGAGCTGTCGCAGGATGTCGTGGAGCCGGTCGATGGCCTGTACCGCGGTCGACGGGTCCTGGAACGGCGAGTCAGCCAGGGAGCGTTCGGCGATGTCCACGAGCATCCGCACGCCGTACGCGACGTTCTGATCGAGCGTCGGCTCGAACTTGAGCACGATTCCCTCTGTCAGGCGCTTGTCGTCGAGGGTCGACGTGTCACCGTGCACGATGAACAGTGGAGACGATGCGGGGACGAACTCGCCGAGCTCTGGCACCAGTTCCACGACGCATCCTGCCAGCCTCGCCACGTCGATGATGTGTGCGTGACCGATCGTCGTGACGACGCCCGACTTGGGGGACACGATCACACGGTTCGTAGTGTCGACGGATACCGCCTCGTCCCCTTTGTCAGGGTAGACATGGTCCAGCAGCTTGCGTGTGTCCTCGCCGACGAGCTCGATGAGCGCCGAGACGCGAAGGGTCTGGCCGAGATGCTGCACGTAGATGACCAAGACGGCGATGCTCACGACGACCAGCACGAATGCGGTCAGCACGGAGAGGCCCGGGACGGTGCCCTCCTGGCCATCGCCACCGGGGTCGACCTCGCGGAGCGCCAGCATCGCATGGACGAAAGTTGCGACGAACAGCCCGATCGCGAACTGGCTGGGTTTGTCCTGCAGGATGCGCTGCACGATCCGCGGCGAGAACTGGCCCATCGCAAGCTGCACGACCACCATGGTGATCGTCAGCACGAGGGCGGCGAGGCTGATCATCGACCCCGCGACCACCGAGAGGATCTCCATCGCGGCATCCGGTCCGCCGACGACCGATTCAGGAATGAGCTGGTAGTCGAAATAACGGTCGACAGCGATCGTGCTCAGCGACAGGACGATGCCGAACGCCACGCAAACCACTGGCACGAGCCAGAGGCTCTGACGAACGTTCGTCAGGAAGCGGGACATCTTCACGTCCTCACGCTACGCCTGCGCGAGGAAGCGCCCAGGGTGGAGCCATCGGCCGAGCGGCAGAAGCACCCCACGCCGACGTGCACCGACTGACCGGGCAGAAGCACGAAGGGGTGACGCGCCAGTGCGCGTCACCCCTTCGTCGAGCTCTCTACCGACGCATCAGGCGTACTGCTCGCGGAACGCGTCCGTGAGCGTCGGCCCGCCGTCGCCCAGGCGCCACACGCTCCACCCGTCGGCCGTCGCGGTGCCCGAGGCCGCGATCGCCGCGGCGTCCGGGTGACGGAAACGGGCGCCGTCGGTCAGCTCGATGAAACCGTCCGGGTACAGGACCGCCTCGAAGCGCTGCCCACGACGCGGGCGCGACCACACGAGCGACACGGGCGTGCCGAACGCCCGGGCGAGGGCGTGCAGGTCCGGGTCGTCGTCCGGGTCGTCGTCCAGCACGGAAGCGGGCGGGGCAGGCGGGGCCGGCACGAGGTCCTGACCCAACGGGTCGATCGAGCTGAGGGCGTCGACAACCGGGACGTTCACGGGCGGCTGGTACGACAACGGGTCGTACGCGGGCGCCTCTGCCTCGTACGACTCACGCGTCAGCACCGACTCGCGCGTACGGATGGACTCCCGGGTCCGGATGGACTCGCGCGTCAGGATCGAGGCACGGCTCGGCGTGCGCGACGACAGCGCGTCCTCCGCGGCCTGCGTCGACGAGTAGCGGCCGAACTCGGACGCCTCGTCCGCGGGCGGCGACGCGAGCAACGGCACGGGCGGGACCGGCGGCGCCTGCGGGACGGGCGGCACGGAGAGCTCGTCGGGCCGACCGCGGTCCGCGCCGAGCAGGGGCTCGTGGACCGGTTCCAGCGTGCCGGTCACGTCCGCCGAGCCCGCGGCGCTGCCGTAGACGGTCGCGGTGGGCTCGAGCTCGGAGCCCCGGCGACGGTCGGAGCGCGAGCGCTGCGTGACGATCGGCAGCTTGCCCGTGAGCGCACGGCCCACCGCGACGCCCTCGGCGAAGTCCGCGGTGCGCTGCGCCGAGCGCGTCGGCTCGACGGCCGCGCGGCGAGGGGCGGCCGGGGCCGACGGACGTGCGGTGCGCTCGGGCACGAGCGGCGAGACGTCGACGAACCTGCGCCCGTCCGCCCCGTGCATCACGCCGAGCTTGAGGACCGACACCGACGACCCGGGCTGGCGCAGGAAGTCCAGCGCGTCGACGATGCCGTCCTCCGCGCTCGAGCAGATGACGATCAGGCGGGCCCCGGTGGCCCGCGACGTCGCCTGCGAGCGCGTGAGCGGCACGTTGTCGTAGAACGTCGTGACGTCCTGCTGGAACCGCGCCGCGCCCCCGGCGTAGCGGCCCGCGAGCTCGGCCCGCGTGAGCTGCCCGGCGCGGCCGGCATGGTTCATGGCCCGCGTCAGGGTCTCCTCGGTCAGCTCCGAGACGACCTCGATCACGACGGGAAGGCCCGCGGCGTCGAGTGCGAGCAGGTGCGGCTCGTCGATCGACGCCCCCTGCCTGACGGGGAAGATCTGCTCACCGAGCAGGCCGTCCAGGTGGCCGTCGACCACGCGCTGCGCGACCGTGCCGAAGCCCCCACCCGCCGGCTGCGACGGGCGGACGAGAACTGGACGCTCGGCGTCCACCTCGAAGAGGGGCATCTTGGTCTCCTGCGGCTCGGGAAGCGACCTCGAACGCTGCCCGGGACGGCGGCGTTGCCGCATAGCCTACGACGCCCGTGCGAGCGACTCGAACGAGTGCGTTTCACCCACTGGGACGAGGGCGTCCCGGTGGGTGTCAGTCCTTGGCCAGACGCTCCTCGACACGCTCGACCTTGCCGGTCAGCTCCCCCGTCCGACCTGGGCGGATGTCCGCCTTGAGCACCAACGAGACGCGGTGCCCGCCGGCTCCCACGGCCTCGGTCGCGCGCTTGACGACGTCCATGACCTCGTCCCACTCGCCCTCGATCTCGGTGAACATCGACGTGGTCCGGTTCGGCAGGCCCGAGGCGCGGACGATACGGACGGCCTCGGCGACGGCGTCCGTGACGGACTCGCCGGCACCGAGCGGGGCGACGGAGAAAGCGAAGATGGCCATGAGCCCATCATGCCGCGTCTCGGGTTCCGCCGTGCCGGGCGTCCCCCGCTGCACGTAGCGTGGGCCTCATGCGAATCGGAGCACACGTCGACCAGGCCGACGCCGTCAACCAGGCACGAGCGATCGGCGCCGACCAGGTCCAGGTCTTCCTGGGCGACCCGCAGGGCTGGAAGGGCGCCGAGTTCACCTACCCCGGCGGCGCCGAGGCACTGCGCGCGGACGCCGCGGCCGCGGACCTCGACCTCTACGTGCACGCGCCGTACGTCATCAACGTCGCGAGCACCAACAACCGCATCCGCATCCCGAGCCGCAAGTCGCTCCAGAAGATCGTCGACGGCGCGGCCGAGATCGGCGCCAAGGGCGTGATCGTCCACGGCGGCCACGTGACCGCGACCGACGACGTCGCGGTCGGCTACGACAACTGGCGCAAGGCGATCGACGCGCTCGACGCCAAGGTGCCCGTCCTGATCGAGAACACCGCGGGCGGGGCCAAGTCGATGGCCCGCACGATCGAGAGCATCGGGCGGCTGTGGGACGCGATCGGCGCAGCGGAGGGCGGCGACCAGGTCGGCTTCACGCTCGACACGTGCCACGCCTGGGCGGGCGGGATCGACCTGAGCACTGCTGCCGCCCAGGTCCGCGCCGTGACGGGCCGCATCGACCTGGTGCACGCGAACGACAGCCGGGACACGTTCGACTCGGGCGCCGACCGCCACGCGCACTTCGGCGACGGGCTCATCCCGCCCGACGAGCTGGTCGCGGTCGTCGCCTCGGCCGGGGCGCCCGTGATCTGCGAGACGCACGGCGACATGGGCCCGGACATCGCCTGGTTGCGCTCGCGCCTGGGCTGAGCGGCCCGACGGCGCAGCTCGCCCCGGGTGGCCGGGTGCGGCCGGGCGTCGGGATCGTCGGGTTGGCCGACGTCCGCCCGGCCGGACCGGACGGCCACTCGCCGAGCATGCGGTTGCCGTCGGTCGAGCATGCGGTTGGCGTCGGTCTCGCAGTGGAGACGGACGCCAACCGCATGTTCGGCGCCGAGAAGGTCAGCCCGTGTTCTGCAGGCCCGCCGCGACGCCGTTGACCGTGAGCAGCAGCAGGTGCTGCAGGCCGTCCTTGTACTGACCCTCCGCCCCCGAGCGCAGGCCGCGCAGCGCGCGGAGCTGGAGCAACGAGAGCGCGTCGACGTACGGGCTGCGGAGCTGGACCGCGCGCCCCAGGACCCGGCGACCGGCCAGCGGCCACTCGTTCCCGGAGATCTTGAGAACCCACTCGCGCGTCAGGCGCAGCTCGTCGAGGATCTTGGCCGCGAGGTCGTCGCGGTCGCCGAGCGCGAGGTAGCGCTCCGCGATCCGCTCGTCGGCCTTGGCGAGCGACATCTCGACGTTGTCGATGAGCGTCGCGAACAGCGGCCAGTCGCGGTGCGCCTCGCGCAGCCGCTCCAGGTCGCCGAACTCCTTGAGCGAGGTGCCCAGGCCGTACCAGCCGGCCAGGTTGATGCGGGCCTGCGACCACGAGAAGACCCACGGGATCGCGCGCAGGTCCTCGAGCGACTCGACCGACAGGCCGCGGCGGGCCGGGCGCGAGCCGATCGGCAGCAGGCCGACCTCCTCGAGCGGCGTGACCTCGGAGAACCACTGCGGGAAGCCCTCGCTGCGGACCAGCGCGTGGAAGTGCTCGCGCGAGGACGAGTCCAGGGCTGCTGCCACGTCCGCGAAGCGCGCGGTGGCCTCGGCGTTGCGGCGCTCGACCGACGGCGCGGAGGCGAGCAGCGTCGCGGCTGCCACCTGCTCGATGTGCCGGGCGGCGATGGTCGCGTCGCCGTAGCGGGCGGTGATGACCTCGCCCTGCTCGGTGAGCTTGAACCGCCCGTCGACCGAGCCCGGGGGCTGGGCCAGCACGGCGCGGTTCGCGGGACCGCCACCGCGCCCCAGGGCGCCGCCCCGGCCGTGGAAGAGCGTCAGGTTGATCTCGTGGCGCTGGGCCCACTGAGCGATGCGGCTCTGCGCCGAGTGCAGGGCGAGGGTCGCCGAGACCGGGCCCACGTCCTTGGACGAGTCCGAGTAGCCGAGCATGACCTCGACCTTGCGACCGTTCTCCGCGAGGCGGCGCTGGACCTGGGGCAGCTCGAGCGCCGCCTCGAGGATCTCGACGCTCGCCTCGAGGTCCGCGAAGGTCTCGAACAGCGGGATCGCGTCGATGACGGGTGCGTCCTCGGCGCCCTCGAACGCGAGCTCGGCGAGCTGGTAGACCGCGGCCAGGTGCTCGGGCTTCTGCGTGAACGAGACGATGTAGCGGCGCGCAGCACGGATGCCGTAGCGCTGCTGGATCGAGCCGATCGCGCGGTAGGTGTCGAGGACCTCGCGCGTGCGGTCGGACAGCTGGCCGTGCACGCCGTGCTCCGCGATCTCGGCGAGCGCGGCCTCGTGGACCTGCGAGTGCTGACGGACCTCGAGCTCCGCCAGGTGGAACCCGAAGGTCTGCACCTGCCACACGAGCTGCTGCAGGTCTCCGTACGCGGCGCGGGGCGCCCCTGCGGCGATGAGCGAGTCCTGGACGACCTTGAGGTCGGCCTCGAGC
Organism: Oerskovia sp. PE-21s; assembly: GCF_056158145.1. Taxonomy (NCBI): domain Bacteria; kingdom Bacillati; phylum Actinomycetota; class Actinomycetes; order Micrococcales; family Cellulomonadaceae; genus Oerskovia; species Oerskovia sp. PE-21s. The sequence goes on along the minus strand of NZ_JBUXJM010000008.1, from coordinate 209,886 downwards.
TGCTCGGGCACCGCGTACGCGAGGTCCGCGTCGCGCAGACGGGTCGCCGCGATGCGGCGTGCCACGACGAGCATGACCGCGCGGTGCGGCTCGGCCGGGGACTCGGCGGCGGCCTCGGCCGTGATGGCCTCGGAGAGCTGTCGCTGCTTCTGCCACAGCGAGCGCAGGCCGTCGGACGCGGGCGTGCCCTCCTCGTCGAGCGTGAGGGTGCGACCGATGCGCTGGGCGGCGCGCTCGAGGGCCTGGAGGGCGTGGTCGGCCGCGATGGCCGCGGCCTGGCGCGTGGTCTCCGCGGTGACGTTCGGGTTGCCGTCGCGGTCACCGCCGATCCAGGTGCCGAGGCGGACGAACGGTGCGGCGAGGGGGCGGTCGTGGCCCGCCTTGTCGGCCAGCAGCCAGTCGTCGAGGCGGCGGTAGACGGTCGGGAAGACCGTGAAGAGAGTCGCGTCGAACACGCTCATCGCGGTGCGGACCTCGTCGAGCGGTGAGGGCTTCGCCGCGCGGATCGGGGACGTGCGCCACATGCCGTCGATCTCGGCGAGGAGCTTTCGCTCGTTCTCGGCGAGCGACGCGCCGCCGACCGGCAGGGCGTCGCGCTCGGTCAGCAGGCCCGACAGGCGCCGGATCGACGCGGAGATCGCCCGGCGGCGCGCCTCGGTCGGGTGGGCCGTGAGGACAGGGCGGAACTCGAGCCGCTGGAGGCGCGCGAGCGCCTCCTCGTGACCCACCTCGTCCGCGAGCTGCGTGAAGGCCTCGGGCAGCGTGTCGTCGATGACCGACGGCGCGAGCTCGGCCTCACGGTCGTGCAGGACACGCACGCGGTGGTGCTCCTCGGCCAGGTTCGCGAGGTGGAAGTACACGGTGAACGCGCGGGCCACCTGCTCGGCGCGCTCGTGGCTGAAGCCCTCGACGAGGCGCTCGGCCTCCTCGAGCGCTGCGTCCGCGTGCTCGCCGTACGCGCGGATCGAGAGCTCGCGCAGGCGCTCGACGTCGTCGAGCAGGGCGGGATCCCCCGACTCCGTCAGGACCGTGCCGAGCAGACGGCCGAGGAGCCGGACGTCGTCGCGCAGCGGCGCCGGGACCTCGTGCCGGGCGCCCGTGCGGCCGTTGCCGTCGGTGGATGCGGGGGAAAGGTTGTCGGTCACGGGTCCGTAGCCTAGGCGCTCCACGGCCCGGCGCGTCGGGGGCGTCTGCCTGGTGGTCGCTCGTGACGGGGTGCAAGACCCCGCCACGTGCGGGGTCAGTCCGTGTACGCGCCCTGCCAGACCGTGTCGAACGGCGCGTGCGAGCTCACGCGCGCCTCGATCGCCTCGGTGACCATCTGCTTCGCGACGCCCACGGCCCGCTCGACGTCGTTGCCCTTGGCCAGCTCCGCGGTGATCGCCGCGGCGAACGTGCAGCCCGCGCCGCTCACGCGCTCCTCGCCCACCTTGGGGACGGAGAAGACCGTGATCTCCTGACCGTCGAACAGGACGTCGACCGCGTCAGGTCCGGGCAGCTCCACGCCGCCCTTGACGACGACGAAGTCCGGGCCCAGCGCGTGGATGCGCTCGGCGGCCTCCACGAGATCGTCGATCGACTCGATCTTCTCCAGGCCGGACAGGACCTTGGCCTCGAACACGTTGGGCGTGATGACCGTGGCGAAAGGCAGGATCTTCTCGCGCAGCGCGGTGTCGGTGTCGAGGGCCGCGCCGGGCTCCTGGCCCTTGCAGATGAGGACCGGGTCGAGGACCACGTGGTGCCAGCGCTGGCTCGCGAGCGACTCGGCCACCACGTCGATCGTCGCGGGCGTGCCGAGCATGCCGATCTTCACCACGTCGAGGTCGTACGTGCTGGTCGCGGCCTCGAACTGGTCCGCGATGACCTGCGGCTCGACCGGGACGAACCGGTGGCCCCAGTCGTTCTTCGGGTCGAACGACACGATGCAGGTCAGGGTCCCGACGCCGTAGACGCCCAGCTCCTGGAACGTCTTGAGGTCGGCCTGGATGCCGGCTCCCCCGGTGGCTTCCGATCCGGCGATGACGTACGCGAGGTTGACCATTGCTGCCTGTGTCCTTCGAGAAAGGTGTGGTGGGCCCGGGCCGAGCCCTCGAGAAAGCCTACGCCGCGTCGGGGCGCAGGGACCCACGGGGCGGGGCCGCCGGCGGGGCGCCGTCACCGCCCCGGCTGCCGTACCAGCCCCGCCTCGTACGCCCCGAGGACCGTCAGCCGCCGCCCGTGCCGGCGCGAGGCACGGGCTCGTCCGTGACCTCGGGGGCCGCGAGCATCTCGGGAGCGCTACGCACCAGCAGCCACGCGGGCAGGATCGCGAGGCACAGCACGGGCAGCACCCCGACGTCCCCGACGACCGCGACCGCGACGAACAGCGCGATCCACCCGTCCCGCCCGACGGCCAGGACCACGCCCAGGACGCCGCTCGCGACCGAGAGCCCGAGCGGCGCTCCCGGGAACGCCGCGTTCACGGCCACCCCGGCCGCGACCCCGATGAACACCGCGGGGAAGATCCGCCCACCCCGGAACCCCGCTGCGGCCGCGATCACGAGCGCCACGAGCTTGACCGCGAAGATGAGCACCAGGTTCCACGTCGAGAAGTCCGCGCGCTGCTGGACGAGCTCGAACGACTGCTGGGAGCCCTTGAACAGCGTGAGCGGGCCACCGATCGCGCCCAGGACGCCCAGGACCACGCCGCCGAGCGCCACGTACAGGACCGGGTTGCGCATGCCGTGGAAGAACCGGTGCACGTACGGGAACGCGAGCACGCCCAGCAGCGCGGCGCCCGCCGCGACCGTCGCGACCGCGAGCGAGATGCCGACGTCGCCGATGTCCGGCACCCCGAGGTCGGGCAGGTCCATCGACGCGAACGGACGCCCGAACGCGTCCATGGTCATGGCCCCCGCGCCGGCCGAGACGAGCGGCAGGAACAGCCGGTCGAACAGCGGGCCACCCCGGGGGAAGCCCGCGACGACCCCCGTGAACACGAGCGCGGCCGCGACCGGGGTCCCGAACAGCGCGCCGATCGTCGCGGCCGCCGCGAGCATCACGACGAGGTCCGTCGGCACCTTGGGCCACAGTCGCACGACCAGGGCGACGAGCAGCGCGGTGTTGATCGCGATGATCGGGTTCTCGGGCCCCAGGCTCACTCCCCCGGCGAGCCCCAGCACCGTGACGACCGCGAGGCTCGGCAGCACGCGCAACGGCAGCGGGGGCGCGATGAGCTCGGTCGTCGCGGAGTCGCGGCCGCCGTGGCCCGGGACGAGCCACACGACGAGCCCCACGAGCAGGCCCGCACCGGTCAGCATCCCGAAGATCCACCAGCGCGAGTCCGGGTCCACCCCCAGCGATCCCGGCAGGTCCGTCCACAGGAGGTCCTCCGCCTCGGCGGACAACCAGTCCAGCGCGTACAGCACGAGCGCCGAGATCACGCCGACGAGCACCGCCGGGACGCTCAGCCGCAGCAGGTTGCGCAGCGCAGGTGCGTCCGGCGGGAGCGCGGCGGGCGGCGCCGGGTGGGAGGTCACGTCGTCGTCCCTCGCAGGCATGCGCCCAGCGTGGCACGCGGGTGCTCCGCGCGCGCCCCGGGGGACGGGGCGCACCGGGCCGCGGGCCCCGTCGTCGAGATGCGGCCAGGTGGGGTCACGGACGGACCGTGACCCCACCTGGCCGCATCTCGCGTCGAGCCGTCAGGCCGTGCGACGAAGCCGCGCCCCCAGCGCGTAGGCCCCGACGACGGTCGCCGCGGCGACCAGCACCACGTCCTTGAGGACGTACTGCCCGAGCAGCGTCATGCCCGAGCCGAACAGCTCCTCGAAGAACAGCACGGTCGGGGCGAGGATCCCGACGAACGCACCGGCCATGACCACGAGTCCAGCGCGCAGCCAGTAGCCCGTGACGAGCGCGATCCCGATGAAGCACTCGACGACCGCGGTCGCGACCACGGCGACCGTGCCGTGGACGAGCCCCAGGGTCAGGGTGTCGATCGTGCGCTCGGCGACGACCTCGGCCGGGCTCGCGCCGGGGAAGAACTTCAGGACCCCGAAGCCGAGGAAGACCAGGCCGAGGGCGACCCGCAGGGCAGGGACGGACCAGCGGGTCAGGAAGCGTGCGAGGGCGTCGACGGCGTCGCTCACGTGGGTCGAGACGGAGCCTCGGCGGGAGATCGCCGGACCGTTGACGGAGAGGGTGGACATGGACGTGCCTTTCGGGAGGTGGTGGGTTGTCGGCGCCGCGTCGTCGGGCGCACACCGAGAAGGAGACGTCCCGGGCGACGGGTGATGCGGGTCACCCCGCGTTTCACCCACCCTTCAGCCCCCGGGCAGCCGAAGGCCCCGACGGCGAACCGTCGGGGCCTTCGTCTCCCGCACCGCTGCGGGTCCCCGGCGCGCACCCCGGTCCCTCGTCCGGGTCCACCACCCGGCGCGCCGGTGGGTCTTCGCGCGGGACCCTCTACTCGCCGAACATCTGCGCGAACGACGGCACGCCGTCGAACATGCCCGTCGCGGTACGCGGGTCGCGGGCCGCGAGCGTGGTCGCGAGCTCCTTGGCCGCGCGGCGGATGCGGGCCGGGAGGGGGCCCGCGTCGTGCGTGCCGTCCCCCTCGGCCGCCCAGTCGTCCGTGGCCGCGAAGACCGAGGTCGTCGCGACGTCGGCGTGCAGGTAGGTGAACAGGGGGCGCATCGAGTACTCGACGGCCAGCGAGTGGCGCGACGTGCCACCCGTGGCGCCCAGCAGCACGGGCACGCCCTGCAGCGAGTCCTTGTCGAGGATGTCGACGAAGGACTTGAACAGGCCCGAGTAGGTGGTCGTGAACAGCGGGGTGACCAGCACGAGCGCGTCCGCGCCCGTGACCTTCTCGATCACCTCGGCGAGGTCACCGCTCGCGAAGCCAGTGAGCATCGCGTCGGTGATGGCGTGGGCGACGTCGCGCAGCTCGACGGTCGTGACCTCGGCGGCGACGCCCAGGTCGCCGAGCTCGGCCACCGTGGCGGCGGAGAGGCGGTCGGCGAGGAGGCGGGTCGAGGACGGCTGGCCGAGGCCGGCGGAGATCGCGACGATCTGGCGAGCGGTCATGAGGTGGTGCTCCTGGTTCGTGAGGGTTCTTCGAGTGTGCCGCACGCTGCGTGCGGCGGGTGGTGCGTGGTGCGTGGCCCGGTGGTGCGTGGCCCGGTGGTGCTGGGGGCCGGTCCCGGCCCGCCCGGGACCGCTCCCGGGCGGACGGTCGGGTCAGAGACCGAACGCGGAGCCCTGGCGGGCGCCGCCGCCGGTGCCCGTGGCCCCCTCGGCAGCCTCGGCAGCCTGGATGTCGTCCTCGGCGGTCCGGCCCGTCCAGTGGTCGGCGGCCGCGACGACCTGCTCCGCGATCTTGCCCTCGGCACGGGCCTTCGCGACGCGCTGGGCGTGGCTCGGCGGGTCGCTCGGGACGTGGGCGGGACGCTTGGCCTCCATCTCCTTGCGGAGCACGGGGACGACCTCGCCGGCCAGCAGGTCGATCTGCTCGAGGACCGTCTTGAGGGGCAGGCCCGCGTGGTCCATGAGGAACAGCTGGCGCTGGTAGTCGCCGACGTGCTCGCGCATGGCGCCGTAGCGGTCGATGACCTCCTGCGGGCTGCCCACGGTCAGGGGGGTCTGCGCGCTGAAGTCCTCGAGCGACGGGCCGTGCCCGTAGACGGGCGCGTTGTCGAAGTAGGGCCGGAACTCGCGCACGGCGTCCTGGGAGTTCTTGCGCATGAAGACCTGGCCACCGAGCCCGACGATCGCCTGGTCGGCCTTGCCGTGGCCGTAGTGCTCGAAGCGCTGGCGGTAGTACTGGACCATCTGCTTGGTGTGGCTCATGGGCCAGAAGATGTTGTTGTGGAAGAAGCCGTCACCGTAGTAGGCGGCCTGCTCGGCGATCTCCGGGGTGCGGATCGAGCCGTGCCAGACGAAGGGCGCGACGCCGTCGAGCGGGCGCGGCGTGGCCGTGAAGCCCTGGAGCGGCGTGCGGTACTTGCCCTGCCAGTCCACGACCTCCTCCTCCCAGAGGCGGCGCAGCAGCGCGTAGTTCTCGATCGCGAGGTTGACGCCCTCGCGGATGTCCTTGCCGAACCACGGGTAGACGGGGCCGGTGTTGCCGCGGCCCATCATGAGGTCCATGCGACCGTCCGAGATGACCTGGAGCATCGCGTAGTCCTCGGCGATCTTCACCGGGTCGTTCGTGGTGATGAGCGTCGTGGAGGTCGACAGGATGATGTTCTTCGTCTGCCCGGCGAGGTAGCCGAGCATCGTCGTCGGGGACGACGGGACGAACGGGGGGTTGTGGTGCTCACCCGTGGCGAAGACGTCGAGGCCTGCCTCGTCCGCGTGCTTCGCGATGGTGAGCATGGACCGCACGCGCTCGGTGTCGTTGGGCGTGCGACCGGTGACGGGGTCGGTGGTGACGTCGCCGACGGTGAAGATGCCGAACTGCATGGGGGTTGCTCCCTCGTCCTACAAGTTGATGCATTTGCATGTACTTGGAGGAGAACCGGGACGGTCCCGGGGTTATTCCCCGGACCCGGAGGTGGCGTGGGTCACGCGAGGATCCCGCCCGCCCGACGGCGGAGCGCACCCTCGCGGAGAAGGTGCGCTCCGCCGTCGGGCACCCTGGAGAAGGCCTCCTACGCCGGACGCGGCGCGTACATGATCACCGCGACGCCCACGAGGCACAGCAGCGCCCCGAGCACGTCCCACCGGTCCGGCCGGAAGCCGTCGACGGCCATGCCCCACACGAGCGAGCCCGCGACGAACACTCCCCCGTACGCCGCCAGGATCCGCCCGAAGCTCGCGTCGGGCTGGAGCGTCGCGAAGAAGCCGTACAGCCCGAGCGCCACGACCCCCGCCCCGATCCAGACCCACCCCTTGTGCTCGCGGACCCCCTGCCAGACCAGCCACGCACCACCGATCTCGAAGAGGGCCGCGGCCCCGAAGAGCAGGATCGAGCGCAGGACGGTCACGGGGTCTCCTCGGGCGACGACGGGCGTGCGGGCAGGGCGCACCCATCCTCTCGCGCACAGCCCCCTCCCAGGCGGACGGGCAAGACTGGCGGGAGGTCGCAGCCCCCGACGGATCGGAGTCCCGATGCCCACCCCAGACACCGAGCACCTCGGCGCCACGCCGCAGGTGGCCGTCCGCCGCGCGCGCTTCGTCGACGTGCCCGGTGTCGCCCGGCTGCTCACCGCGGACCACCCCGTGGTCGACCTCGACGGCGACGGCACCCCCGACGCCCCGGTCGACCCCGAGCAGCTCTCGTCCGCGACCCGCCTCGTGCTGAGCCACGGGATCATGGAGCAGGGCGAGATCTGGGTCGCCGAGGACGCCGACGGGCTGCGGGCCACGACCGTGTGGCTCCCGCCCGAGGTCCCCGCCTTCGAGGACGAGCTGCGCGGGGTCCTGGTGCGCGAGGTGGGCGTCGACCCGCTCGACGAGCCCGCCGACGACGAGCCGGTCCGCGTCGCGACCCGTCAGGCCCTCGACGTCGCCCAGTCCGTGATCGCCGACGCGCTCGACGCCGTCCGCCCGCGCCTCATCCTCGTCGCCGCGGCCGTCGCGCCCGACGTCCAGGGCCCGGCCCGCACCGCCACCCTGCGCCTGCTCGTGGACGCGCCCGCGCGTACCGACCGCACTCCCGACGGCGCCCCCGTGGACGGCCCGCTGCTCACCGCCGTCGTCGACCCGGCCCGGGTCGAGGGGATGGAGCGCATCGGGTTCGTGGAGCACCGGAGCGTGGACCTGGTGCCGCACGGGAGGCTGTGGATCGGTGTGCGGGGCTGAGGGGTTCCGTCCCGGCTACGCGACCGCCGCGACCGCGAGCGCCCCGGCGACCACGGCGAGCGGCGCGAGCACGAGCCCCTGCCGGACGAGCGGCCACCAGCCGACCTCGCGGAACCCCATCCAGTGCCGTGAGCACTGGACCCACCACAGCACGGTCGCGACCGACGCCCACGGCGTGACCAGCGGGCCCGCGTTCACGCCGACGAGCAGCGCCGCGAGCCGTGCGGGGTCGCCCGCGGCGGCGGGCTCGAGCGCGAGGTAGGCGGGCAGGTTGTTGACGACGTTGGCCGCGACGGCGCCCGCCCCCGCGACCTGGAGCAGGTCTCCCGTCCCGGTCCCGGTGCCCGCGAACCGGGCGAGCAGGTCGCCGAGGCCGTGCACCTGCCACGCCTCGACGGCGACGAAGAGCGAGGCGAGGACCAGGACGGTCCGCCAGGGCACGAGCTCGCCCACGGGCGCCACGAGGTCGCGGCGCCGCACGAGCGTCACGGCCAGCAGCACGGCGGCGCCGGCCACCGCGACGGCGGCCACGGGCAGCCCGACGGCGAAGCACGCCCCGAGCGCGACCGTCACGAGCGCGGCGAGCGGCAGGAGCACGCGGTCACGCTCGGCGGCCAGCGGGCGCGCGTCGAACGTCCCGAGCAGGTCGCGGCGGTGCGCCACGAACAGGTAGGCGACCGTCACCGCGACCACCGCGAGCGCCGGAAGCCACATGGTCGCGGCGTACGGGACGCCCGGCTGGAGCACTGCGAGCCGGTGGGCGGCGAGCAGGTTCGTCAGGTTGGAGACGGGCAGCAGCAGCGAGGCCGTGTTCGCGAGCGCGAGCACGGTGAGCGCGAACGGCAGCGGCCGGGACCCGGTGCGCCGCGCGATCGTCAGGACCACGGGCGTGACCAGGACGGCCGTGGTGTCGAGCGACAGGACGACCGTGCACGTGCTCGCGAGGAGCACCACGAGCCCCCACAGGCGCAGGCGGCTGCCCCGGGCGAGACGCAGCGCCCAGGAGGCCGCGGCGTCGAACAGGCCTGCGGCCGCACACATCTCCGCGACCACGGTGATCGCGACGAGGAACAGCAGGATCGGCCCGACGCGTGCCGCGAGCTCTCCCGCGGCGTCGAGCGGGAGCCATCCGACCACGACCACGGACGCCGCCACCACGACGGCCACCGCCCACAGCGGCACCCGCACCCGTCGACCTGCCACGGTGTCCTCCCTCCCCGGCTCACAGCCTCCTCGTCCCGCCCGCGCCCGCGAGCGCCCGCTGCGCGACGAGCGGCCGGGTCACTATCGCACGCGCCGAGGCGTCTGCCCTGGGCGTCGTGCGCTTTCGCACCGCGCCCGCAGCGGGCACAGTCGTGGGTATGACGGACGGGACGCGGTTGCTGGTGCTGGGCGGGACGGAGTTCGTGGGGCGGGCGGTCGTCGACGACGCCCTGGCCCGCGGCTGGGACGTCACCACGTTCCACCGGGGCACGCGCGAGGCCCCGCACGGGGTGCGGGTCCGCCACGGCGACCGCACCGCCGTCGGAGGCCTGGATGCCCTCGCCGACGGCGAGTGGGACGTCGCGGTCGACACGTGGTCCGGGGCCCCGAGTGCCGTGCGCGACGCCACCCGCCTGCTCGACGACCGGGTGGGCCGGTACGTGTACGTGTCGAGCCGGTCGGTGTACACCTACCCGACCGAGGCCGGCGCGGGCGAGGACGCTCCCCTCGTGGAGGCCTCGCCGGACGACGGCGCCGACGTCGACTACGCGCGCGCCAAGCGCGGCGGCGAGCTGGCGGTCGAGGAGTCGTTCGGGCACCGAGCGATCCTCGCGCGGGCGGGGCTGATCCTGGGGCCGCGGGAGAACGTCGGACGCCTGCCGTGGTGGTTGCAGCGGATCGCGCGCGGCGGCCCCGTGCTCGCCCCCGGGCCCAGCGCACTGCCCCTGCAGTACGTCGACGCGCGCGACCTCGCGGCGTTCGTGCTCGACGCGACCGAGCAGGGCCTGAGCGGGCCGTTCAACGTCGTGAGCCCCAGCGGCCACGCGACCATGGGCGAGCTGCTCGACGCGTGCGTGACCGCGGCCGGCTCGGACGCCGAGCTGCGCTGGACCGCGCCCGACGTGATCGCGGCCGCGGGCATCGAGCCCTGGACCGAGCTGCCCGTCTGGCTCCCCCCGGGCGACCTGCACGACACCCTGCACCGCGGCGACGTGTCGCGCGCGATCGAGGCGGGCCTGCGCAACCGGCCCGTCGAGGAGACGGTCGCGGACACCTGGGCCTGGCTGGGAACCCTGCCCGACGGCGCCGCTCCCCAGCGCGCCGACCGCCCCCGGGTGGGGCTCGACCCGGACAAGGAGGCGCGGGCGCTCGCGGGCTGACAGCGCTCACGCGAGCCTTCGGATCCCGGGGGACTCCGGCGAAGCAGGTTCCCGTCGCTGTGTTGGTATCCTTGCCGACACGGCGTCGGCAACTCGTGCCCGCCGGGAAGGAGCACCATGTTTCTCGCGTGGCGCGAGCTGTCGTTCGCGCGCTCACGATTCGCCCTGATGGGAGGGGTCGTCGCGCTCGTGTCCGTGCTCGTCGTCCTCCTGTCGGGCCTGTCCTCGGGACTCGTCAACGACGGTGTGTCGGGCCTCAAGAAGCTGCCCGTGACGGCCTTCGCGTTCGGCGCGGACACGTCCGTCGACTCGGCGTTCTCCCGCAGCACGGTCGACCGCGAGCAGGCCGAACGCTGGGCCGCCCGCGACGACGTCGCCGACGCAGCGCTGTTCGGCAACCAGCTCGTCAACGCCGAGGGCCCCGGCGGCGAGGCCGTCGACCTGGCACTCTTCGGCGTCGAGCCGGGGTCGTTCGTCGCTCCGTCCGCGACCGACCTGTCCGGCGGCGAGATCCTCGGGGACCCGCACGGGATCGTCGTCAGCGAGACGGTGACCGAGCTCGGTCTCGGCGTCGGGGACACGGTGACGGTCGAACGGCTGGGCACCGAGCTCACGATCGTCGGCGTGCTCGACGGTCAGCACACGTTCGGGCACGTCGACGTCGCCTACGTACCCCTGGCGACCTGGCAGGAGATCCACGCCGGCGCGAGCGACGCCGCCGAGGTTCGGCCCGAGGCGTACGACGAGGCGACCGCTGTCGCGCTCGCCGCCGTCGACGGAGCCGACCTCGACCTCGCGGCCGGTGACGCGGCCGCCGGCACCACGACGGTCTCGCTCACCGCGTCCTTCGACGGGTCGCCGGGCTACGCGGCCGAGACGCTCACTCTCAACCTCATCCAGGTGTTCCTCTACGCGATCTCGGCGCTCGTCGTCGGTGCCTTCTTCACGGTCTGGACCATCCAGCGCAAGCACGAGATCGCGGTCGCACGTGCCATGGGTGCCTCGACGTCGTACCTCGTGCGCGACGCCCTCGGCCAGGCGGCCGTCCTGCTCGTGGTGTCCACCGCGGTCGGTATGGGCGCCGGGATCGGCTTCGGGGCGCTGCTCACGTCGACCCCCATGCCGTTCGCCCTCGAAGCCGGACCGCTCGCGCTCGCTGCGGTCCTGCTCGTCGGGCTCGGCCTCGCGGGCGCCGCCGCGTCGGTGGGCCGCATCGCCCGCGTCGACCCCCTCACCGCTCTCGGAGGACAACGATGACCCGCCCAGCCCCCCAGCTCGCGACCACCCCGACGCCCACCCGCGCCGGGCTCGAGCTCGACGACGTCTTCCTGACCCTCGGCGACGGCGACTCGACAGTGACCGCGCTCGACCACGTGCACCTCACGGTCGCGCCGGGCGAGCTGCTCGCGGTCGTGGGTCCGTCCGGAGCAGGGAAGTCCAGCCTCCTGGCGGTCGCCGGGGCCCTGACCCGCCCCTCGTCGGGCACGGTCCGCATCGACGGCGCCGACGTCTCGTCGCTCACCGGGGCACACCAGGCCGCGCTGCGGCGCGAGCGGATCGGCTTCGTGTTCCAGTCCGGCAACCTCCTGCCCGCGCTGACGGCCCTCGACCAGCTGCGGTTCGCGCGGCACGTCGTCGGCGCGAAGGGCAGGGGGCGGGACCCCCTGACGCTGCTCGAGCAGGTCGGCATGGGCCACAAGGCCGACCGGCGACCGCACGAGCTCTCGGGCGGCGAGCGCCAGCGCGTCGGTATCGCCCGAGCCCTCGTCACCGCTCCCGCGCTGCTCCTCGTCGACGAGCCCACGGCGGCCCTCGACCGCGCGCGCAGCCACGAGGTCGTCCGGCTGCTCGCGGCGGAGACGCACGAGCACGGCGTCGCGACGGTCATGGTGACCCACGACCACGACGTGCTCGAGCACTGCGAGCGTGTCGTGCAGATGGAGGATGGGAGACTGAGCGCTTGATCCACGTCTCCCTGCCCCGGGCGGGGCAGGGAGACCGTCCTGAGGAGAACCGTGCCCCGCATCAGCGCCCCGACCGTCGCCGAGCACCGCGCGGCGCAGATGCGAGTGCTCCTCGATGCCGCACGGTCGATCCTGGCCGAGACGGGGCGCCCGCCCACGTTCGCAGCGCTCGCCGAGCGTGCGGGCCTCGCCCGACCGAGCGTCTACCAGTACTTCCGCTCTGCGGACGACCTGCTGCTCGCCATGGTCGAGGACGTCTTTCCACGGTGGTCCGCCACGGTCGCGCGGGCCATGGACGCGGCTCCTGACGATCGTGCCCGAGTGGTCGCCTACCTCCGCGCGAACCTCGAGCTCGTCGCCCAGGGCGAGCACGCCCTCGCGACGGCCTTGGCGACCGTCGGGCCACCGAGCGCCGTGATGGACGGCTCCCGGGCCATGCACGACGAGCTCGTGCGACCCCTCGGTGATGCGTTGCGAGCGCTCGGGAGCCGCGACGTCGAGCGTTCGGCGGAGCTGATCAACGCGATCGTGAACTCCGCGTCACGCATGATCGAGTCCGGCGCCCCCCTCGAGGACGTGTGGGGCAGCGTCGAGGAGCTCGTCTCCCCGTTCCTGGACCGCCTGGTCGAGGGACGGCACGGCGACGTTCACGGCCGCAGGTAGTCGAAGATCAGCGTCGTGCTCGTGCCCGCGACCTCCGGGCGGACGCTGAGCGTGCTCGCGACGAGGTCCCGCAGCACGGTCGAGTCGCGCACCGCGACGTGGACCATGAAGTCCCGGTCCCCCGTCACGAAGTAGATGCCCTCGACGTTGGGCAGCCCCGCGAGGTAGTCGCGGAACGCTGTGAGGCCCGACCGGGCGTGCGAGTGCAGGCGCACCGCGATGAGCGCCTGGAGGCTGCGGCCCATGGCCGCCGGGTCGATCTCGGTGCGGAAGCCCTGGATGACGCCGCGCTCCTGGAGCGAGCGGATGCGCGCGTGGCACGTCGAGGGCGCGATCCCGACGGCGTCCGCGACGGCCTTGTTGGTGGCGCGCGCGTCGGCGTCGAGGACCGCGAGGATGCGGCGGTCGGTCTCGTCGAGCACGGCCGCCTGGACCTGCGTCGACCCGGCCCGAAGATCGTTCGGCATGGTCCCCCACTCTCGTCACCCGGATGAAGATCGTTCGGCCAGACGCCCTTCTCACGAAGAACCTGTCGGCCTGCTTGAACCCTACCGAAGATCCCTCCACCATGGGGGTGAGGCGCAACCCGTCTCCCACGACCCGGCCTCAGCATCCTCGAGGCCGGGTCGACAACGTCTCAGGGCAAAGGAGCCCCCGATGACCACCCCGTCACGCACCACCCCTGGTTCCCCCGCCCCCCGCACGGCGGTCGTCGTCGGCGCAGGCATGGTGGGTCTCGCGACCGCCTGGCACCTGCAGCGGCTCGGCGTCGAGGTCACGGTCCTCGACCGCGAGGGCGTCGCCGCAGGTTCGTCGTGGGGCAACGCCGGCTGGCTCACGCCCGGCATGGCCATGCCGCTGGCCGACCCCACGCTCTGGACCTACGCCCCCAAGGCGCTGCTCGACCCGGCCGCGCCCCTGCACGTCCCGGCGCGGCTCGACCCGCGCCTGTGGTCCTTCCTGGCCCGGTTCGCGACGCACGCGACCCAGCGCGCGTGGGACCGCGCGATGGCTGCGCTCACCCCGATCGACCGGCTCGCGCTCGACGCGTTCGACGAGCTCGCCGCGCACGGCGTCGCCGCCCGCTCGACGCCCGGACCGTTCGTGATCGGCTTCGAGCACGAGAGGCAGGCCGCGCCGTTCCTCCACGAGATCACCCAGGTCGAGGCCGCGGGCCAGGTGGTCCCGCTGCGCCGCATCGACCGGCCCGACGGCGCCGCTGGCCCCTCCGGTACGCCGCACCCGGGCGAGGGCCGAGCGCCCGAGGGGACCGACGCCGTCGGGCGGCCTGCGCAGCTCACCGACCGCGTGCGCGCGGTCTACGCCCTGGAAGGCCAGCGGTTCGTCGAGCCCGGGCCGTTCGTCGGCGCGCTGGGCGACGCGGTCCGCGCGCGCGGCGGGCGCATCGTGACCGACGCGACCGTCACCGGGCTGCGTGCCCAGGAGGGGCGCGGTGTGCAGGTGCTCGTGGACGGGCAGGACCCCGTGGTCGCCGACGTCGCGGTCCTCGCGACCGGCGCGTGGCTCCCGGGGCTCGCGAAGCCGCTCGGCGTCCGCACGCTCGTGCAGGCCGGGCGAGGCTACTCGTTCACCGTGAAGACCGACGTGCCCGTCGAGCAGCCCATCTACCTGCCGGCGCGCCGCGTCGCCTGCACGCCCTACCAGGGGCGGTTCCGCATCGCGGGGACCATGGAGTTCCGCGGCCCCGACGAGCCGTTCCAGCCGCGCCGCATCGACGCGATCCTCGCGTCCGTGCGCGACCTGTTCCAGGGCGTCGACCTCGACGACCGGCACGACGAGTGGGTCGGCTCCCGGCCCGTGACCCCCGACGGGCTGCCGCTCGTCGGGGCCACGCGGGCGCCCGGCGTGTACGTCGCGGGAGGGCACGGGATGTGGGGCATCGTCCTCGGCCCCGCCACGGGCAGGCTGCTCGCCGAGCAGATCATGACCGGGACCGCGCCGCCGGAGATCAGGCCGTTCGACCCGCTGCGGTGATAGCCGCCGAGAAGTGAGCAGATGCCCCTGAATCGCTCGGATCAGGGGCATCTGCTCACTTCTCGGCGAGAGCGGCCGCCGGTGCCGCGTCCGCGCGGATGCGCTCGAGGTAGTCGGCGATCGCGTCCCGGTTCCTCGTGAGGGTGTCGATGCGCTCGGTCATCCGCCCCAGCTCGGTCTCGAGCAGCGCGATCTTGTCCGGGTAGGCGTTGTGCAGGTGGATCTCGCGGGGCTGGTTGAGGCACGGCAGCAGCTCGGCGATGATCCGGGTCGGGAAGCCGACCTCGAGCAGGCCCCGGATCTGGAGCACCCGGTCGACGAGGTGCTCGCCGTACTCGCGGTAGCCGTTCTCCTCGCGCTGCGGGGTCAGGAGGCCCTGCTCCTCGTAGTACCGGAGCAGCCGGGTGGCCGTGCCGGTGCGGCGGGACAGCTCGCCGATGCGCATGCGCTACGCCTCTCTCGCGGGTCGGACTTGACCTTCACATCCATGTCAGACATTCATGCTAACCCTATGACCACCTGCACCGCTCCGACCGAGTCGTCGACCGACGCTCCCCCGACGCTCGCGGCACCCGCCGCACCCGTACCGCCCCCGGCGCCCCACCAAGCGACCACGCACCCCGACCGGACGGGCGCACCCACGGACGCTCCGCCGTCGGGCCCGAGGTTTCCCCTGCTGCCCCTGCTCGCCCTGGCCGCGACCGGGTTCGTCACGCTCCTCACCGAGGTGCTGCCCGCGGGCGTGCTGCCCGCGCTCAGCGCCGACCTCGGGGTCTCCGCGAGCGCCGCCGGGCAGACCGTCACGGTCTTCGCGATCGGCGCGATCGTGGCCGCGATCCCCCTCAGCCGCGCCACGGCCCGCTGGCCCCGGCGCCGCCTCCTGCTCACGACGATCGCGGGGTTCGCCGTGGCCAACACCGTGACCGCCGTGTCGTCGAGCTACGCCCTCACGCTCGGCGCGCGCTTCGCGGCAGGGCTCGTCGCCGGGCTGACCTGGGCGCTCCTCGCGGGGTACGCACGGCGCCTCGCCGCGCCGGAGCAGGCCGGGCGAGCCCTCGCGATCGCGATGGGCGGCGCGCCGCTCGCGCTGGCCCTCGGCGTCCCGGCCGGGACCGCGCTGGGCGCGACCGTCGGGTGGCGCTGGGCGTTCGGCGCCATGACGATCCTCAGCCTCGGGCTGGCGGCGTGGGTGCGCTGGGGCGTGCGGGACTTCCCGGGCGAGCCGCGCGGGACGCAGGTGCCGATCGGGCGGGCGCTGCGGCTGCCCGGCGTCGCGCCGGTCGTGCTCGTGACGGGCCTGACCGTCCTCGCTTACAACGTGTTCTCGACGTACGTCGCGGTGTTCCTCGAGGACGTCGGGCTCGGTGCGCAGACCGGTGTGCTGCTCGCGGTGCTCGGCGCGACGTCGTTCGCGAGCCTCGTCGTGATCGGCGCGCTGATCGACACGCACCTGCGCATCATGACGGTCCTCGCCGCCTCGCTCCTGGGGCTCGCGGGCCTGACGCTCGCGGTCGCGGCAGGCTCCCCCGTCGCGGTCTACGCCGCGGTCGCCGCGCTGGGCTTCGCGTTCGGCGGCAGCGGGACCCTGTTCCAGACCGCGCTCGCGCGCGCCGCCGGTCCTGCGGCCGACGTCGCGCAGTCCGCGTTCGTCACCTCGTGGAACGGGGCGCTCGCGCTGGGCGGGATCGTGGGCGGCGTCGTGCTGGGGGCGGGCGGGTCCGGCGCGCTGCCGTGGGCGACGGTCGCGCTCGCGGTACCCGTCGTGGGGATCGTGCTCGGGGCGCGGCAGCATGCGTTCCCGGCGGCATCGGGCAGGAACCGGCGCGTCGAGAAGTGAGTAGATGCCCCTGATCCGCAGGGATCAGGGGCATCTACTCACTTCTCGACGGCGGGTGCCGCAGCGCAGGAGCGGCAGCTCAGCCCGCGAACTCCTCCGGGTCCGGTCCGATCCGACCGTCGGCCCGGTCGATTGCGCGCGCCGCGGCCCTGAGCAGCAGCGCCACGACGCGCCTCGTCAACCGCCTCGAGGACCGCGGCCTCCTCACACGCATCCTGTGCCAGGACGACCGCCGCGGCATCTACACCGAGCTCACCCCGCAGGGCGAACAGCTCCTGCGCCAGGCCCGCCCCACGCACGACGCGGCCCTCGAGCAGGCGCTGACCGAGGCCTGCCAGGTCGAGGAGCTCGCGCCCCTCGTCGCGGCGCTGCACGAGCTGCCCGCCGAGGCGTCGGCGAGCGCGGCCCCCGTGGGCGCGACGGCCCGAGAGCCGCTGCGCTCGGCCGCCCCCCCCGAGGGGGCCGGCTGACAACCCGCACCGAATCTGGGACCCTCGTCCCATGGGGGACCCCGCGACGACGCCTGCACCGCACGACGGTGACCATCACGAGCCTGTCCCGGCAGCGGTCGGGGCCTCGGCCGCCGCCCCCGCCTACGGCTTCGCCGAGCCCGCCGCGCACCCAGCGCCCGCCCTCCCTCCGGGCCGTGCCCCCTCCCTCCCGGACCTCACCGACCCCGACGACGCCCCGCTCTTCGGCCCGTACGCGAGCTGGTTGCGTCGCGTCGGGGCGTTCCTGCTCGACAACTCGATCCTGGCCGGGCTCATGTTCGTGGTCGTCGGCCCGGGGGTCGCGCCGAGCGCGCTCCCCGGTCTGGACAACGACGGCAGCGCGTTCGAGGGCGTGACCTGGTCCGAGAGCGCGTGGATGATCGGCGCGGTGCTCGCGATGACCCTGCTCCAGGCGTACACGGGAGCGACGCCCGGCAAGCGAGCCGTGGGGATCGTCGTCGTCGACCGGGACTCCGGGCGACCGGTCGGCTTCCTCACCACCGTCCTGCGCTGGCTCGCGCACGTCCTCGACGCGCTGTGCTTCGTCGGATGCCTGCGCCCGCTGTGGGACGCGCAGCACCGCACGTTCGCGGACAGCCTGCTGTCGACGGTCGTCGTGAGGTCGGTCGCGCCCGAGCCCCACACGTCGTTCGCGCCGTTCGTCCGACAGGACCGCAGGGGGTCGAGAGTCGTCACCGGGGCGGCGACCGTCCTGTGCGTGGCCGGGCTGCTGTACGCCTACGGCCCCACCACGACCAGCGGCGGAGGGTCGGTGTCGGTGGCCTGCACGACGTGGGAGCACGAGGACCGCCCCGACCCGGCCCGGCTCGGCGAGGCGTCGTTCAGCAGCACGACGGCGTCCGGCACGATCAGCCGCCTGGGGGTGACGCACCCCTACACGGCCGGCAGCCCAGGGTCGGAGGTCACGCTCACCTGGTACGGCGACCTCCCGGCGGGCGCGGCAGTCTCGCTCGAGGCCGTCCTCACGGGCCCGGACGGAGCCCAGCAGCTGTACGCGACCCCGCTCGACACGGGCTACACCGGCCTCGGCGCCGATCCCACGAGCCCCGGCGTGATCGAGCTCCCCGCGGACGCCCTCGGAGACGGCGGACCCGGGTGGACCTGGGCCGCCCAGATGCGCGTCGACGGCGTCGCGACCCCGAGCTGCGGCGCCGACCTCCCGTACTGAGCCGTCCCGCCGAGCCGAATCCCCCGGGCCGACCTAGCGTGTGATCCATGAGCCCCCGCAAGGTCGGTCTGGTCCTGCTGCTCGTCGCGCCCATGGTCGCGCTCATGCTCTCGCCATGGAAGCACGACGGCACGCTCGTCTACCTCGGCATGCTCCCGGCGGGCGTGGGCCTGCTCGTGGGGCGGGGCGCCGCGCTCGTCGCGGGGCCGCTCACGGCCCTGTGCATGGCGGCCGGCGTCTCGCTGAGCGACTGGCCGCTCGCAGGGGCCGTCTACATGACGGTCCTGGGCGCGTGCGTCGGCTTCTCCGCGGTCAAGGGCTGGCACGGGATCGGCGGTTTCGTGGGACCCCAGACGGCGTTCGCGCTCATCGGCGGCCCGCTCGTCGCGCTCCCCTCGGGCACCGTGAGCCCCTCGACGTCGCTCGGCGCCCTCGCGGCCATGGCCGGGTGGGTCGCGTTCGGCGGCCTGTGGACGGCGCTGATCGGTGGAGTTCTCACGCGTGGCATGCGTCTACCCGGCCCCCACCCCGTGCCCGAGCGGACCGCGACCTACTTCGGCCTGGCGCTCGCGGTCCTGGCGGGCGTCGCGACCTACGTCGCGATGGGCTGGGTCGACTCGCCCAACGCGTGGTGGCTGCTTCTCACGCTGTTCGTGGTCGTCCAACCGTACTTCGCGGCGACGCTCTCACGGACCGCGGCCAGGGTCGGCGGCACGGTCGCCGGCGCGGTGCTCGCGGGAGTCGTGGCGCACCTCCTGAGCGGGTCCCCGGCCGTGCTGTCGCTCGTGGCGCTCGTCCTGACGGGGGCCGCAGGGTGGGCGTACCTCAAGCAGCCGTACTGGGTCTTCACGCTCTTCCTGACCCCGGCGGTGATCCTGCAGACGTCGGGCGGCGAGGACGTGGTGCTCGAGGCCGACCTCGAACGCGCCCTGTTCACCGTCGCCGCGGCGGTGGTCGCGGTCGCGGTGCTCGCGGTGGGTCACCGCCTCCTCGTGTCGCGCACGCGCGCCCCGGCCTGACCGGCCGTCCGGAGGCCCGACGACGCCGCTCACCCCGGCAGCGCGACGTCGGGTCCCGCCAGCACCAGCAGCACCGCGCACACCGCCGCGACGGCCATGCTGAGCGCGAAGGGCAGCCGGCTCGTGGTCCGCCGCACGGCCACCACGCCCGCGGACACCGCGAGGGCCACCGCGACGGCCCCACCCACCCAGGCCGCGACGCTCGGCGGCCCGGGCGGGCCGAGCACCACGACCGCGACGGCCGCGACGAGCACGGTCGGGGCCAGCACGCTCGCCCGCGTCCGGCCGAGCCTGTGCGGCAGCCCGCGGATGCCGGTGGCGCGGTCGTCCTCGAGGTCGGGCAGGGTGTTGGCGACGTGGGCCCCGACGCCGAGCAGCGCGGTCGCGGTCATGGCCCAGGGGGCGGCGGCGCGGCCGGGGCCCGCGAGCACGACGAACAGCGGGAGCAGACCGAACGACACCGCGTAGGGCGCCCAGGACCACACGGTCGACTTGAGCCACGCGTTGTAGGACCACGCGCTCGCGACGGCCACGAGATGCACCAGCCCTGCGACGATCCCGGTCGCGAGCGACAGCACCACGCACAGCCCTGCGGCGACCAGCGCGGCGGCGTGCACCTGCCGGGTCGTGACGAGGCCCGCGACGACGGGCTTGTCGGTGCGCTGCACCGCGACGTCGCGCCGGGCGTCGAGCCAGTCGTTGGACCACCCGACCGAGAGCTGACCGGTGAGGACCGCGGCCGTGACGAGCGCCGTCGGGCCGGGGCCCGAGCCCACGCCTGCCGCGAAGAAGCCCGCGAGGACCGTGACCACGACCGTGGGGCCCGCATGGCTCGCGAGAGCGAGCCCCCGCGCCGTCGCCAGGGCCGTCTCCCTCGTCGTCCTCGTCACCGCACCGCCGTCCCCGCCCGTCTCTGCCGTCCCCGCCGTCGTGGAGGTCCTCGACCATCCGACGCTAGCAACGCGCGGCCTGCGCGTCGCCGTGACACGATGCGGGAATGTCGCGGTTGCTCGCGGTCGGACCGGCACTGCCGGGCGTCGCACATCCCCAGAGCGAGATCACGGACACGATCGGGCCCCTGCTGACCCCGTCGCCCGCCAAGCGCGCCGTCCTCCGGCGGCTGCACGAGGCGAGCGGGGTGCGGACCCGCCACACGGCCCTGGCCCTCGACGAGTACGCCGGGCTCACGTCGTTCGGGGTCGCGAACGACCACTTCATCCGCGTCGGCACGGACCTCGCCGACGAGGCGTGCCGCACCGCGCTCGATGCCGCGGGGGTCGCGCCGGAGGAGGTCGACTTCCTGCTCTTCACCTCGGTGACCGGGATCGCGGCGCCCTCGATCGACGCACAGCTCGTGACGCGCCTGGGTCTGCGGACCGACGTCAAGCGGCTGCCGTCGTTCGGGCTGGGCTGCGTCGCGGGAGCCGCGGGCATCGCGCGCGTGCACGACTACCTGGCCGGGCACCCGCAGGACGTGGCCCTGCTGGTCTCGGTCGAGCTGTGCTCGTTGACGCTCCAGCACGGCGACGACTCCATGGCGAACCTCGTCTCGACGGGCCTGTTCGGCGACGGCGCGGCCGCGGTCGTGATGGTCGGCGACGCGCACCCGGCGGGCCTCGCGCCGGGGCGGCCGGACGGCGCCCCCCGCGGCGTCGAGGTCGTCGACACGCGCAGCCGCCTGTACCCCGAGACCGCCGACCACCTCGGCTGGACGATCCGCGACAGCGGGTTCGGGATCGTGCTGTCCGCGGGCCTGCCCGAGGTCGTCGCGGCGCACCTCGCGGGCGACGTGAAGTCGCTGCTCGCCGAGCACGACCTCGTGACCGAGGACGTCGGGACGTGGGTCGTGCACGCGGGCGGGCCGCGCATCCTCGACGTCGTGCGCGACTCCCTGAGCCTCGACGAGGCCGACCTGCGTCTCAGCCGGGAGTCGCTCGCCGCCGTCGGGAACCTGTCCTCGTCGTCGGTGCTGCACGTGCTCGCCGCCACGCTCGCAGGACGCGGGCAGACCCCGCCCGCGCGGCGCCCCCCGACGCCGCGCGCCACGGGCCCGCAGCACGGGGTCCTCATGGCGTTCGGCCCGGGCGTGAGCGCCGAGCTCGTGCTGCTGCGCCTGCCCGCGTCGCCGCTGGAGGGTTGATGCTCGTCTTCTTCTACGTCGTGGTCGGGGCGACCGCGCTCGAACGGCTCGCCGAGCTCGTGGTCTCGGCGCGCAACGCGAGGTGGTCGTTCGAGCGCGGCGGCATCGAGACCGGGCGAGGCCACTTCCCCGCGATGGTCGCCCTGCACACAGGCCTGCTCGTCGCGTGCGTCGTGGAGGTCAACGTCGCGGACCGGCCGTTCATCCCGTGGGTCGGGTGGCCCGCGCTCGTGCTCGTGGTCGCGAGCCAGGCGCTGCGATGGTGGTGCATCAGCTCGCTCGGGCCCCGGTGGAACACGCGCGTGATCGTGGTCCCCGGGCTGCCGTGGGTCGACCGCGGACCATACCGCTGGATCGCGCAGCACCCCGGTCAGCGCTGGTTCCGGCACCCCAACTACGTCGCCGTGGTCGTCGAGGGGTTCGCCCTGCCGCTCGTCCACTCGTGCTGGACGACCGCGCTCGTCTTCACGGTCCTCAACGCCGTGCTGCTGCTGCGGTTCCGGCTCCCCGCCGAGGAGCGCGCGCTCGACGCGCTCCCCCGCACGTGACCGACACCGACGTCCTGGTCGTGGGCGGCGGGCCGGTCGGGCTGGCCGCCGCGATCGAGGCGCGGCTCGCGGGGTACGACGTCGTCGTGGTCGAACCGCGCACAGGTCCTGTGGACAAGGCGTGCGGCGAGGGCCTCATGCCGGGCGCGCTGCGGGCGCTCCAGGCCCTCGACGTCGATCCTGACGGCCACGTGCTGCGCGGCATCAGCTACCGCGACGCGCACCGGCACGCCGACCACCTCTTCACGGCGGGGCAGGGCCGGGGCGTTCGGCGGACCACGCTGCACGCCGCGCTCGCCGAGCGCGCGGCCGCGCTCGGGGCCGCGACCGTGACCGGCCGGGTCGAGCGGATCGACCAGACCGACGCCGAGGTGTCGGCCGCGGGGATCAGCGCCCGCTGGCTGCTCGGCTGCGACGGGCTGCACTCGACCGTGCGGCGCCTCGCCGGGCTCGAGATCGGGGCCGACGCGCCAGCGCACGAGTCGCTCCTGGCGCGCAGCCGCCACGGTGCCGAGGGCGCCGACGTCGCGGCGGACCCGGGCGTGGACGTGGCGCCGCACGCCGCACGCATCCCCACCGAGCTCGGCGGCACCGCACCGCCCGTACGCCCCGGCCCGGACCCGCGGCGCCGCTTCGGCCTGCGCCGCCACTTCCGCGTGCCCGCGTGGACGGACCTGGTCGAGGTCCACTGGGGCGACCACGTCGAGGCGTACGTGACGCCCGTGGCGCGCGACGTCGTCGGGATCGCGATGCTCGGCCCCACCGGGACGCACTTCGACGACGCCCTCGCGGGCTTCGACGAGCTGCGCGAGCAGCTGCGGGACGCCGAACCGCTGGGCCCGGTGCGCGGCGCGGGGCCCCTGCGCCAACGCTCCCGACGGCGCAGCACCGGCCGGGTGCGCCTCGTCGGGGACGCGTCGGGGTACGTGGACGCCCTGACGGGCGAAGGGCTGCGGGTCGGGCTCGCGCAGGCGAGCGCCGCCGTCGGGCACCTGGACGACGCGGACGCCTACGAGCGCGACTGGTCGCGCGTCACGCGCGACTACCGCGTGCTGACCTCCGGCCTCGTCGCGTGGGCGACCTCGCCCGCGCGCCGGGCGATCGTGCCGCTCGCGGCGCACGCCCCCTGGCTCTACGGGAGGGTCGTGGAACGGCTCGCTCGCTGACCCGCTGGACGGCGCCGTGAGAACTTCTCGGACCCGTATCCGCGGACCGTCGCCAGGGGCTACGATCAGCGACGGCGACGCGAGCCCCTGCCCGCGTCGCCACCCCAGCGAGACAACGCCCCTGACCGGCCGTCGGCCGGTCAGGGGCGTTTGCGACGGCCGTGCTCTAACCGCAAGAACCGAGGATCGCGATGCCGCACCGCCGATGGAAAGAACAGCGCCTGTGCCCGCAGTGCCAGGACGTGGTCCTGGTCGAGATGCGCTTCGTCGCACTGCCCTCCGCCCCGGGCGAGGACGTCGCGATGGAGGCTGTCGGCACCGACGACGCGGGTCACGAGTTCCACTGACACCGCCGCGGCGACGGGTCAAGAAGTGGCCCCGAGCCCACCCTCTTCTCGTCCGCCCGACCGTGGGCCTGCGGCCGTCTCCTTGAGCTCGACGAAGATCGCGTGCGTGGGCGTCGTCCCGGTGTTCTCCCCGACGTGCACCTGGTCCGGCAGCCAGCGCGTCTCCCCCGGCCCCAGCACGACCTCCATGACCCGGTCGCCCGACGAGATGCGCCGTTCGAAGCCGCTCAGCGTGTACATCACGCTGTCGGGGTGATGGTGCGGGTGCGTGCGCGTGCCCGGCTGGTCCTCGTACTCCAGCACCCGGACCCGTTCGTTCTCGAAGACCACGCGGTAGTGGTCGGGATCCGTGACCGTCGGGTCGTCCGGCTCCTGCTGTTCCTGTCCCATGCTCGCCTCGGAACCTCGTGGCCCGTCGTCGTCGACCGGCCCGTCCCTCGAGCATCCCACCACCTGTCCGGCGCGCACCTCGGGTGCGCGTCCGCACGCCCGAGGGCGCGCCGGCGTCAGGCCCGGTGTCCGGCCTAGGAGATGCCGCGGTCCCGCGCCCAGCGCAGGATGTCGGCCCGGTTCGAGACGCCGACCTTGCGGTAGATGCTGCGCAGCTGGGACTTGACCGTGTTCCGCGTGACGAACAGGATCGCCGCGAGCTGCTCCAGGGTCATGTCCTCGGTGAGGTGCGTGAGGACCACGAGCTCACGGCGGGAGAGCACGACCTCCTCCTGCACCTCGTCGGGTGGGGGTGACTCCGCAGACGTTCGCTCCGTGATGGACATGGTTCCTCCGTCAGTGGCCGCCGCACGTCGCCCACGTTTGTGATCCGGTCTGTTCTTGGCTCCTGTAGAAGAGACCGGATGGAAACGGATCCATGACGCGAGTTCCCGGGTGGCCTCTGGCCGAGTCGCCGAGCACCGCGGAGGGCCCTGCGGTCAGCCCACCCGGAACTCCGCCCCGAGCAGGTCGGACCGGCGCGAGCTCGGCCCCACGAGCAGCTCGAAGTCGCCGGGCTCGACGACCCGGTTCCCGGCCGCGTCGACGAGCGTGCAGTCGGCGACGGGCACCTCGACCCGCACCACCGCGGACTCCCCCGGCGCGAGCGGCACGCGACGGAACGTCTTGAGCTCGCGGTCGGCCCACGTGACCGACGTGACCCGGTCGTGGACGTAGACCTGCACGGTCTCGACCGTGGGCCGCTCCCCCGTGTTGGTGACGCGCACGCTCGCGCGCACGACGTCGTCGGCCCCGAACGTCCCGTCCTCGCCCGTGCCCGGCTCGACCTCCAGGTCCGCGTACCCGACCGTCGTGTAGGAGAGCCCCTCGCCGAAGACGTAGGGCGGGGTCTGGCTCATGTCGGCGTAGCGCGTGCCGTGCTGGCCGCGCACCTGGTGGTAGAACACGGGCTGCTGGCCCGCGTGCGCCGCGTACGACAGCGGGAGCCTCCCGGTCGGTTCGACGAGGCCCAGCAGGAGCTCGGCCACGGCCCGCCCGCCGCGCATGCCCGGGTTCGCGGCATGGACCAGCGCGGCGGCGCGGCGCACGACCGGTGGCAGGACGTGCGGCTTGGACGCCACGAGCACGACCACGACCGGCGTGCCCGTCTCGACGAGGCGTTCCAGGAGCTCGACCTGACCGCCCTGGAGCTCGAGCGTCGCGGTCGAGCAGCCCTCGCCCGTGAGGGCGATGGTGTCGCCGACCACGGCGACCACGACGTCGGCCGCGCGGGCGTCGCGCACGGCCGCGTCGAGCAGCTCGGGGCGCGTGGGCGCGGAGACCAGGACCGGCGGGCGCGGCTGCCCGTCGGGGAACGTCGCGCCGTCCGGGTCCGGGGCCAGCACCTCGACGTCCGCTCCGCGCGCGTGCGTCACGATCCAGTCCGCCGGCACGACCGCGCGCATCCCGTCGAGCACGGTCTCGACGAGCTCGCGCGGGTGCCCGTCGCGGATCCAGCTCACCTGGCCCGAGGCCCCGGCCCAGTCGCCGAGCTGCGAGTGCGGGTCGTCCGCGTTCGGACCGACGACCGCGACCGTCCACGGGCGGTCGGTCGGCAGGGCGCGGGCAGCGGCACCCGGCCCGACGGCGAGCCCACCTGCGAGCGGCAGCGTCCCGTCGTTCTCGAGCAGCACGAGCGAGCGGCGCGCGACCTCCAGGTTCACGGCGGCGTGCGCGGGCGACCCGACGTCGCTCACGAGCCGCGCGGCGTCGGGCCCGCGCGGGTCCTCGAAGAGCCCGAGCTCGACCTTGAGCGTGAGGATGCGACGCACCGCGTCGTCGATCTGCTCCTCGCGCAGCCGCCCGTCGCCCAGGGCCTCGAGCGCGCCCTCGAGGAACCCGGGGGTCGCCATGACGACGTCGTTGCCCGCGTCGACCGCGACGGCCGAGGCCGCCGCGTGGTCGGGGCTGACGTGCTGCTCCCAGACCATGCGGCCCACGTTGTCCCAGTCCGTCACGAGCGTCCCGGTGAAGCCCCACTCCTGCTTGAGCACCCCGTCGAGCAGCCAGCGGCTCGCGGTGATGGGCACGCCGTCGATCGCCTGGTAGCCGATCATCACGGTCGCGCAGCCCTCGCGGACGACACGCTCGAACGGCGGCAGGAACCAGGACCGCAGCTTGCGCGGGCTGAGGTCGGCCTCGCTCGCGTCGCGCCCGCCCTGGGTCTCGGAGTACCCCGCGAAGTGCTTCGCGGTGGCGAGCACCGCCGTCGGGTCCGACAGGCCCGAACCCTGGTATCCGCGCACGATCGCGGCCCCCAGCTCGCCGATGAGGAACGGGTCCTCTCCGAACGTCTCGCCCACGCGCCCCCAGCGCAGGTCGCGCGTCGCGCACAGCACCGGGGAGAACGTCCAGTGCAGCCCGGTCGCCGAGGCCTCGACCGCGGTCACGCGGCCGACCTGCTCGACCAGGTCGGCGTCCCAGGTCGCGGCCATGCCGAGCTGGGTCGGGAACACCGTCGCGCCCGGGAAGAACGCGTGGCCGTGGATCGCGTCGTCGGCCACGAGGAGCGGGATGCCCAGGCGCGTGCCACGTGCGAGCTCGATCGCCTCGGTCACGCGCGCCGGGGAGGCGTGCAGGATCGAGCCGGCCAGGCGCACCCGGACGATCTCGTCGAGGTCGTCCATGGCGTTGAGCTGGAGCATCTGGCCGACCTTCTCCGCGAGGGTCATCCGCCCCAGCAGGTCCTCGACGCGCTCGGCCGCGGGCAACGAGGGGTCGAGGTAGGCGGGCTGCGCTGCGGTGGGGGTCGTGCCGGTGCTCATGGTTCTCCTCGTGGGGGTGACGGGCGCGCCCCCGCCCGCCGGGGTGCGGGCGGGTCGGGGGCGCGGGGTCGGCCGGCTCACGCGCGGGTGGCGCGCGTCGGACGTCGGGTGGTCAGCGGACGGTCAGCCCGTTGGCCTTCGCGACCTCGCCCAGCCAGTACGCGGACGGCTTGGGCGTGCGCACGAACGTCTCGCGGTCGACCGCGATCAGCCCGAACGTCGGGCGGAACCCGGAGGCCCACTCGTAGTTGTCGAGCAGGCTCCAGTGCAGGTAGCCCTCGACCTGGACGCCGTCGGCGATCGCGGCGTGCAGGCCCGCGAGCGCGCCCTCGGTGTAGTCGATGCGGCGCGCGTCGTCTGCGGTGGCCATGCCGTTCTCGGTCACGAACACCGGCACCCCACCGGTGAGCTCCCACGCGGAACGCACGCCTTCCTCGAGGGCCTTGGGGTAGAACTCCCAGCCCGTGAGCGTGGTCTCGACACCCTCGGGGACCTGGCGCGGCCCGTCGGGGCCGATGATGGTGCGCGTGTAGGCCTGGACGCCCACCCAGTCGTCGCCCTTGGCTGCCTCGAGGTACCAGTCGTCGCGCTGGTAGCCGTACTCGCGGGTGACGTCCTCGCAGCCGGGCTCGGCCTGGAAGGCCTGGGTCGCGACGGTCCAGCCGGACTTCACGCCGTCGACCCCGGACAGGACCTCGCGCGAGCGGTGGTGGCACTCGAGCAGGGTGTCGGCGACCTGCAGGTCGGGGTCCGGCAGCCCGTACGCGACGAGGTTCGCGGGGTCCTCGCCGCCCGCGATCATCGCGGCGATGTTGGGCTCGTTGATCGTGCAGACCCACGTGACGTCGTCGCCCAGGATCGGGAGCGCGAGCTCGGTGAAGCGCGCGAAGCGGTCGGCGGCCTTCGGGTTGCGCCACATGCCGTCGTTCGCGAACCAGCGCGGCACCGTGAAGTGCATGAGCGTGACCATGGGCTCGATGCCCAGCTCGAGCGCGGTGTCGACCATGCGGCGGTAGTGGTCGATCTCGGCGCGGGAGACGAAGCCCTCCTCGGGCTCGATGCGGCTCCACTCGATCGAGAAGCGGTACGTGTCGAGGCCGAAGCTCTTGAGCAGCTCCATGTCCTCGCGGTAGCGGTGGTAGCTGTCCATGGCGTCGCCGCTGGGCTCGACGATCGTGGTCCCGGCGGCGTGCTCGCGCGGCCACCAGTCGTTGTTGACGTTGTTGCCCTCGATCTGGTGCGCGGCGGTCGCGGCGCCCCAGCGGAAGCCCTCGGGGAAGTGCAGCACGGTGGTGTTCCTTCGTTCGATGGTTCGGTCGGTCTGTCTGTGTGCCCGACGGCGCCGCGCGCCTCAGGAGCCGCCCTGCGGTCCGGGGGGCCCGGGCGGGCGGCCGGCCCAGAAGTCCGCGAGGAGGGCGGCCGTCGCGTCGGGGTTCTCGATGTTCGGCAGGTGCCCCGCACCGTCGATCACGGCGTAGCGCCCGCCGAGCCGGCCGGCCATGTCGTGCTGCCACTCCTGAGGCCACGCGGCGTCGTCGACGCCGTGCGCCACGAGCACGGGCAGGCCCGTCGCGGCCAGGCCGGGCGTGAGGTCCGTCGGGTCCTCGAGGACGTCGATCGCACCGAGCAGGTTGTCGACGCTCGTCGCGATCGACCGGTCCCGCAGGAAGCGGGTCTCGGCGTCGAGCGCGTCGAGCACCGCGGGGCGCACCTCGATGCGCCGGGACAGCTCGGCGTTGTCGAGCGTCCACAGGTCCACGACACCCCCCGCCCCCACGAGCCGGGCGCGCTCGACGTCCTTGCGGCCCGCCCACCCGCGCGGCCCCGAGCAGAGCATCGTGAGGTCGGCGAACGGGCGCGGGTCGCGGATCGCCGCAGCCCCGGCGACCACACCGCCGAAGCTGTGACCCACGAGGTGCAGGTCGCGGGCCCCCGTGACGTCACGGACGATCTCCGCGACCTCCAGGGCGTCGCCCGTGAAGTCGTCGAGGCCGTACGCGTCGACCCCCTCGGGGGCCACCGAGTCCCCCTGGCCCCGCTGGCTGTACGACCACGCGTCGTAGCCGTGCGCGGCGAGCAGCGGCAGCAGGAGCCGGTGGTCCTCCTTGGAACCCGTGAACCCCGGCACGACCAGCGCGACGCCACGAGCCGGGACACCGCCGGGCACGTCGGCACGGAAGGCCGAGACGGGACCGACCGCCAGGTCCAGGACGAGGGGCGTGACGCCGTCGGGCACGGGCAGGACCGAGAACGGCGCGCCCGCCCGCACGCGGCCCGTCCCCCGGACCGTGCCCGCGCTCATGCCGCTCCCCCGCCCGAGAACCGGCGGGCCGGCTGCGGGATCGCGTCGAGCAGCGTGGTCGTGTACTCGTCCTCCGGGAAGCGCAGGACCTGCGCGGTCTCCCCGCGCTCGACGACCTTGCCGTGGTGCAGCACCATGATCCGGTCGGTGACCACGCGCGCCGAGAGCAGGTCGTGCGTGATGTACAGGAGCGAGACGCCGGTGTCGGCGCGCAGCCCCTCCAGCAGGGCGAGCACCCCGGCCCGCAGGGACACGTCGAGCATCGAGACGGGCTCGTCGGCGATGAGGACCTGCGGGTTCGAGGCGAGCGCCCGCGCGATGACGACGCGCTGCCGCTGACCGCCCGAGAGCTGGTGCGGCAGCTTGGCCGCGTACTGCTCGACGGGCGTCAGGCCCACGGTGTCGAGCAGCTCGAGAACGCGAGCCCGGGCCGCCTCTCCCTTGAGCCCGGTGAAGTTCTCGACCGGCCGCGTGAGCGTGTACTCGACCGTGTGCAGCGGGTTCAGGGCGGAGTACGGGTCCTGGAACACCATCTGTACATCGCTGTGGAGGACCTTGAGCTGGCGTCGGCGCAGCCGGTCGACACGCAGGTCGCCGAACGTGACCGACCCCGACGTGGGCCGCTCGACCCCGGTGACCATCTTGGCGATGGTCGACTTGCCCGAGCCCGACTGCCCCACGAGAGCCATGGCCGCCCCCGGCTCGAGCCGGAACGACACGTCGTCCACGGCCACCACGGGCTGCTCGCCCCGGCGCGGGGCCGGGTACACCTTGGACACGCCCTCGACCACGATCGCGTCCTGGGCCGCGCGGCGCACGGAGCCGTGCTGCCCGCGGGCGGTCTCGGCGCCCCGGGCCGACGCGGCGGTCGCGCTCGTGCCGGCTGTGCCGGCCCCGGGGCGGCCGCCCGCTCGCGGGACGAAGCCCGGCAGCTCGACGACCTCCGCACGCGGGTCCGCGTAGTGCGACAGCAGCATCTGCGTGTACTCGTGACGCGGCGCCTCGAAGACCTGGCGCGAGGCACCGTCCTCGACGATCTCGCCCTCGTGCATCACGACGACGCGCTGCGCGGACTCCAGCACGACCCCCAGGTCGTGCGAGATGAGGACCGCCGTGAAGCCCTCGGCCGCCTGGAGCTCGCGGATCGTGTCCATGACCGCGTGCTGGACCAGCACGTCGAGCGCCGTCGTCGGCTCGTCGAACACCATGAGGCGGGGCTCGAGCGAGAGCGCGAGCGCGATCGAGACGCGCTGGCGCATGCCGCCCGAGAGCTCCCCCGGGTAGCGGTCCAGCACGGTCGAGGGAAGCTGCACCTTGTCGAGCAGCTCGACCGCGCGCTGACGACGGCCCGTCTTCGGTACGTGACCGTGCGCCGCGAAGACGTCGCCGAAGTGGTGGGCGATCGTGCGCACCGGGTTGAGCGCGTTCATGCCCGACTGCAGGACCATCGCGAACCCGCCGCGGCGCTGCACGCGCAGCTCCTCGGCGTCGAGGTGCGCGATGTCCTTGCCGTCGAACACGATGCGGCCCGACGAGATGCGCGCGGGCGGCTTGGCCAGGCGCGTGATCGCGAAGCCCAGGGTCGACTTGCCCGACCCCGACTCCCCGACCAGGCCCACGAACTCGCCCTGCTCGAGCGAGAGGGTCACGTCCTTGACCGCGTACGTCGGCTCGGCCCCACGGGGCTCGTAGACGACCGACAGGTCCTTGATCTCCAGGAGGCTCATCGTCCGGTTCCTTCCCGCAGCCGCGGGTTGGACAACCCGTCGACGCCGAAGTTCACGAGGGTCATCGAGGTGGCGAGCAGCGCGATGCACAGACCAGGAGCGAACAGGAGCACCCACTGGCCCGTGAGGATCGCCATCGAGTTCTGGGCCCAGTAGATCATCGAGCCCCAGCTCACGGTCGACATGTCGCCGAGCCCCAGGAACGACAGGCCCGACTCGGCGAGGACCGCCGAGGTCGCCGCACCGAAGAACGACCCCGCGATCATCGACGTCATGTTCGGCAGGATCTCGCGGAAGATCACGCGCACCGAGCTCTCGCCCGAGAAGATCGCCGCGGTCACGAAGTCGCGCGAGCGCAGCGACTGGGTCTGGGACCGCAGCACGCGCGCACCCCACGCCCAGCCCGTGATGACCACCACGAGGATGATCATCGGCAGGCCGCCGTTCTGGAGGTAGGCGGCGATGATCACCATGAGCGGCAGGCCGGGCATGACGAGGAACAGGTTGACGAGGAAGTTCACGACGTCGTTGCCCCAGCCGCGCAGGTACCCCCACGACAGGCCGATCACGACCGCGACGACCGTGGACAGGCCACCGGCCACGAAGCCCACGAGCAACGAGACGCGTGCGCCGTAGATGACCTGCGACAGGACGTCCTGCCCTGCACCCGTGGTGCCGAGCCAGTGCGCCGCGCTGCCCGGTTCGTTGCGGCCGAACGAGTCGTCGTGCGGGCTGTACGGAGCGAGCAGCGGCGCGAAGACCGCCATGAGCACGAACATGCCCAGGAGCACGAGGCCCACGCGGGCCTTCGGGTTGGACCAGACCGTCGCGAACGCGCGACCGATCACCTGGGCCGTGCGCCCCAGACGGGTCTTCGCCGGCCGGCTCGGGGGGCGCACGGCCTCGGGGGCCGGGCCCTCCGGGTCCGGGGTGAGAGTGGTCAGGGTGGAGATGGGATCAGTCATGTCGGTCACCGCCTCGTCCGGGGGTCGAGGACGCCGTACAGGATCTCCACCAGGAAGTTCGCGAGGAGCACGCTGACGGTGATCATGAGGAACAGCGCCTGCATGAGCGGGAAGTCCTGGTTGGTCACGGCGTTGTAGAGCAGGTAGCCCATGCCGGGGTACTGGAAGACCTGCTCGACGAGCAGGGAACCGCCGACCACGCCGCCGAGCGCCATGCCGAAACCGGTCAGGTTGGGCAGGATCGCGTTGCGGGCCGCGTAGCGCACCGCGACGGTGCGACCGCGCAGGCCGTTCGCCTCGGCGAACGTCACGTAGTCGTCACCGAGCGTGTTGATCATGGTGTTGCGCATCCCGAGGATCCAGCCGCCGAGAGACGTCAGCAGGATCGTGATCGCGGGCAGGGCCGCGTGGTAGAGCGCGTCACCCACGAACTCCCACGACCAGTTGGGGACGGCCGTGGCCGAGTAGGCGCCCGACGTCGGGAACCAGCCCGCGACGTACCCCAGGAAGAAGAGGATGAGCAGCGCGGTCCAGAAGTACGGGAACGCCGAGAGGAAGCTGCCGGCGACCGTGGGGACGGAGTCCATCCACGTCCCGCGCTTCCAGGCCGCCCCGATCCCGATGAGCGTGCCGAGCACGAACGCGACGATCGTCACGAGCCCGACCATGACGAGCGTCCAGGGCAGTGCGCCCGCCACGAGCGTCGAGACCTGCTGGGGGAAGAACGTGTAAGACACCCCGAAGTCGAGATGGACGATGTTGTTCAGGTACTGCACGTACTGGTCCCACCAGCTGCCGTCGGGGACGCCGAGCTGTGCCTCGATCGCCTTCTGCACGGCGGGGGTGACGGGGCCGTTCTGGGCGAGCTTGGCGATCGCCGCGTCGGCCGGTGATCCCGGCATCAGGCGGGGGATGACGAAGTTGAGCGTCACCGCCGCCCAGAGCGTCAGGACCAGCAGGCCGAGCTTGCGTAGCGCGTAGCGCACGGAGCCTCCCGGGGTCGGGTCGGTTGGGTTTCTCGGGGTGTTCGGTGGTGCGGGGGTTCGTGAGCCGGCGCCACGGCCGGGGCCGGTACGTGCCGGGGCGCGGGGGGGCGCCGGCTCACGGACGAGGGACGGTCGTCAGCTCGCGGGCTCGAGGCTCGTCAGGATGAGCAGCGGCGTCGAGTCCCAGGTCTTCGGGGACGCGTACGGGTCCTCGGCACTGGGCCAGCCCGTGAAGCTCTTCTCGGAGAACAGGCCCCACGAGCCGCCGTAGAACAGCGCGATCATGGGCATCTGCTCGTAGGTGACCCGCTCGAGCTCGTCGACGATCTCCTGCTGACGGGCCTCGTCGACCGTGACCTTGAACTCGGCGAGCAGCGCGTCGGCCTCGTCGGACTGGAAGCGGCCGAAGTTGCCCGACGCCGTCGTGCCGATGTCCGCGATGAACTCGGAGCCCATCATCCCGTTGTAGTCCTGGTAGGGCTGGCCGGTGCCGCCCACGGTGCCCATGACCATGTCGAACTCGCCCGAGCGCATCTCCTGCTGGTACGCGGCCGGCTGCGGCTGGACGATGCTGACCTCGATGCCGAAGGCGTCGAGCTGGTTCTTGACCTGCTGGACGCCCTGGAGCCAGTCGGACCAGCCGTTCGGGGTCGTGATGTTGATCGTGAGCTGCTGGCCCGACGCGTCGACGAGCTTGTCGCCCTGCTTGGTGTAGCCGGCCTTCTCGAAGTACTCGAGCGCCGTGGCGTCGTCCTTGTCGATGTAGCCCTCGTTGGGGATCTCCTCGTTGAGGATCGCCTCCTGGTTGGGCAGCATCAGGCCGGTCTGGCTCGCGCGATCGACGTAGCCCTGCTCGGCCTTGTCGGCGATCTGCTGCTTGTCGAGCGCGTAGGCGATGCCGTGACGGAAGTTCACGTCGTTGTACGGCGCCTTGGTCATGTTGGGGATGAGCGCGATGGTCGCGCCGGCGGGGTACCAGTACGTGTTGTGGTCGGGGTTCGCCGCGACCCACGTGTCCTCGACGTCGCTCATGAACGCGTACGCCCAGTCGTAGCCCTTGTTGACGATGTCGAGCTCGGAGTTGGCCGCGGGCTGCACGAGCTCGGTGACCGCGACCTTGTCCGCCTGCCAGTACTTCTCGTTCTTCACGAGCGTGTACTGGTTGGGGGTGAACGCGCCCAGCGTGTACGGGCCGGTGCCGACCGGGTCCTCGTTCGTGAACGTGACCGGGTCCGGCACGTCCTTCCACAGGTGCTCAGGGACGATGAGCGCCCCCGCGATGATCTTGGCGGCCGGGACGTCGTCGGCGGAGAGGTGGACGACCACGTTGTCGCCGTCGACCTCCGCGGACTCCATGTGGCTCCAGATGCCCTTGAGGTCGAGCTCGGGGTGCGCCTTGAGGAGGTCGAACGTGAAGACGACGTCGGCGGGCGTGAACGGCTCGCCGTCGGACCACGTGACGTCCTTGCGGATCTCGAAGACGACGGTGCGTGCGTCGGGCTGCTCGTAGCCCGTGGCGAGCCACGGGGTCTCGACGCCCGTCATCTCGTTGATGATCACGAGGGGCTCGTACATGTACGTCGCGGTGTTGCGCTTGCCCGACGAGAACGGGTTGAAGTTCCGGTCGAACGTCGGCGAGCCGTTGTCCGCTGCGATGAGCATCGAGGACTCGCTGCCCGTCCCGCCCGAGGCTCCCTGGTTCTGCACGGGGGCCGAGCATGCGGTGGCGAGCACCGCGGCGGTCGCCGCGATCGCGACGACCTGTCGCACTGAGCGCGTCGTGCGCGTCATGGACATCCACTCCTCTTCATTGAGGCCTCTCCTGCGAGGGGCTGTGCACGCCGGGTCAGCGCGCTGTGATTCGGCGAGTGTATGCGCATACATTCGGGGGAGGCAAACCGTGGCGGACGCCGACGGCGACCGTGCCCACCGCCGACGGTGA
Source organism: Oerskovia sp. PE-21s (assembly GCF_056158145.1). NCBI lineage: Bacteria > Bacillati > Actinomycetota > Actinomycetes > Micrococcales > Cellulomonadaceae > Oerskovia > Oerskovia sp. PE-21s. The sequence continues at coordinate 175,203 of NZ_JBUXJM010000008.1, read as the reverse complement.
CCGGCGAGGACGCCGTGGGTGACGGGCCGAGAGGCCGACGGCGACCTCGGCGCCGGTCAGTGGCAGCCGCAGCTCTCCCGGAGGAGCACGCGCACCGGCAGGTTGATCGTCGCCGGAGGTTCTGCCGGGTCGGCCATGCGCACCCGCAGCCGCTCGACCGCCGCCCGGCCCAGCTCGACCATGGGCTGGCGGACCGTCGTCAGCCGCGGGACGGAGACCTGGGTCGCGTCGATCCCGTCGAACCCCGTGAGCACCACGTCGCCCGGGACGTCGATGCCCTCCTCGGTGAAGACGTCGAGGATGCCGAGCGCGGTCTGGTCGTTGGAGCACACGAGCGCTCGCGGCAGCGGGGTCCCCGACGCGCGCCGCCCGGCGAGCAGGCGCCTCGCGATCTCGCGCGCGACGGTCCGGGTGAAGTCGCCCCGGACGAGCGGTGCGACGGGTACCGGCAGGCCCGCGTCCGCGACCGCCGACCGGAAGCCCGAGAAGCGCTCCTGGTCGTCGGGCGCCTCGACCGGCCCGCCGACGAACGCCAGGTCCCGGATCCCGTGGTCCTGCACCAGGTGCTCGACGAGCGCGCGCACCCCGGCCGAGTTGTCGACGCTGATGTGGTCGTGCGCGTCGCCGCGTCGCGGACCCGCCATGACCACCACGGGGATGCGGCGCGCGATGTGCGCGAGCAGGTCGTCGGGCACGGTCGCCGACAGCACCGCCAGGCCGTCGACTCGACCCGCGAGGTCCGAGACCGCCTCGGTCCGGCGCAGCCCTCGGGCGACCGTGATCATCACGGCGAGTCCTGTGCGCCAGGCCTCGAGCTCGGCGCCGCGCATGACCTCGCCGATGTACAGGTTGCTCCAGCGCGACGTCGGGGCGGTCCCCACGTCACGGACGACCTCGACGTGCTGGCCCACCCGGACGGGCTCGGGCAGGTCGTCCACGTCGTCGATGCCGTCCACGTCCGGGAAGCACAGACCGAGCACGCCCGTCTGCCGGGCGGCCAGCCCGCGTGCGGACCCCGAGGGCACGTAGCCCAGCTCGAGGATCGCTTCGTGGACGACGCGGCGCGTCTGCTCGCGCACGTCGTCGGGACGACGCAGCACGCGCGAGACCGTGGCGATCGACACCCCGGCTCGTTGCGCGACGTCGTACACCGTGGGCGTCTTCACCAGCACTCCTTCGCTCGCCGCGGATCGTCAGCGGCACTCGGTGACACCTTACGGCGCACGACGGACGTCTCGCTGAGGCCGGTACGCCCCCGGACCGCCGAGGCCCCAGGGGCGCCTCGCTCACCCGGTGCCCTCGTCGGGCAGTCCGGCGTCGTGGCCGAGGATCGCGGCCTGCGTCCGGTTCGTCACCCCGAGCTTGACCATGGCGTGGGTCAGGTGGGTCTTGACCGTCGGTTCGGCCATGTAGAGCGCCCGCGCGATCTCGGCGTTCGACAGGCCCGTGGCGAGGAGCCCGACGACGGCGCGCTCACGTTCGCTGAGCCGGCCCACCTTGGCCCGTGCCGCGGCCTGCCTGGTGCTCATGGCCGGGCCGAGCGAGTCGAGGAGATGCCGCGTGACCGCGGGAGAGAGCATCGCCTCCCCGGCGGTCGCGGCCCGGATCCCCTGGTGGACCTCGGTCGCGGTGCTGTCCTTGAGAAGGTAGCCCGCGGCCCCGGCGCGCAGCGCGGGCACGACGTACTCGTCGTACTGGAAGTTCGTCAGGATGACGACCTGGACCTCGGGCGACGCCCGACGGATCTCCTGCGTGGCCTCGATGCCGTTCATGACGGGCATCTGCATGTCCATGAGGACGACGTCAGGGTGGTGCGACAGCACCGCCGCCACTGCCTCCCGACCGTTCTCGGCCGTCCCGACGACGTCGAGGTCGTCGGCCGCATCGACCAGGCCTGCGATGCCCTCACGGAACAGTCGCTCGTCGTCGACGACGACGACACGGATGGCTCGGGTCATGCGTTCCTCCTCGGTAGCAGCACGTCGACGCGGTACCCGCCCTCGGGCGTCGGGCCGATCATGGCGGTCCCCCCGACCAGGGCGACCCGCTCGCGGATCCCCTGCAGCCCGTGACCTCCGGTAGGCATCTCGACCTCGGGGATCGCCGAGGGACCGTTGACGACCGCGACCCGCAGTGCGCCGTCCTCCTCGGCGACGCTCACGGTGGTCTGCGCCCCCGGCGCGTGGCGCACGGCGTTGGTCAGGGCTTCGCGCACGATCCGCACGGCGGTGCGCTCGGACAGCCCGGGCGGCTCCCCAGGAACGACGTCGGCGTCCATCTCGACGGGCTGCCCCACGGCACGTGCCTCCTCGACCAGGACCGCGACGTCCCGGAAGGAGGGCTGCTCGATCGTCACCGGGGTCCCGTCCCGCCCGAGCAGGTGCAGCATCCCGCGCATCTCCTCGAGCGCCTCGCGTGCCGTGTCGCGGATCCGGTCCACGTCCTCGCGGACCCGTGGGTCGCGCACCTTCGTCCCGAGGAGGTTGCTCTGCAGCACGACGTAGCTGATCCGGTGCGCGACGACGTCGTGCATCTCTCGTGCGAGACGTTCCCGCTCCGTGGCCCTCACCTGGGCCGCGAGGTGCTCCGCGGCCTGAGCGCTCCGGTCGCGGAGAGCGGCCGCCGCTACCCGCTCCGCGCGTCGGCTCCTGCCCGCGAGCCACGGTCCGAGCACGAGCAGGACCAGCACCGTACCCATCGCGACGTCCGACCGGCCGAACGCGAGCGGCGCAGCAGGGAGGACCAGAAGTGCGCCGGCCACCGCCCAGGTCGTCCCGCGCCGTGGGGTGAGCCGCTCGCCCGCGGCGAACGCCGCGAGGATCAGCGCGGGGATCGGCGAGACCCAGGACAGGAGCGCACAGCCCACCAGAGCAGGTCCGACCAGAACGGGTCGCAGGAGCAAGGCCGCACCCAGGAGCTGGGCGACGAGCTCGGCCCACAACGGCGCCCCCTGGGTGCCCACCACCGAGCGAGAGACCGCCACGGCGACCCCCGCGAGCGCAGCGAACGACGCGACCGCGACGTCGCGCCGCGTGATCGACCCCCGAGCGGGCATCCGCATGCTGCCAGGCTAGCCAGGAAGGCCACGAGAGGGCGGTCGAAGCGTGCACCGGACAGGCCGCCCGCTCCGTGGTCGGAGGGGGCGGCCTGCTTCTGGGTACGGCGGGCGGTCAGCTGTCGGTGGTGCGGGTCTTGCGGCGTCCGGCGAGGACGAGCCCGGTACCGGTCAGGACGATGAAGGCTCCTGCGCCCGCGAGCAGTCCCGCGTCGGCGCCGGTCGTGGCGAGGTTCGCGGCCTGGGCGTCCTGGGTGGCGGTGGCGACCGGGACGGTGTCGGTCAGGCCGAGGTTGGTCGGGTCGCTCGAGGCGACGGTCTGGACCGTCCCTTCGGTGTCGACGAAGACCGGGGCCACGGCGTCGGTGGCGACGGGCGTCGTCGGGTCCTCGGGCGCTTCCGGGGCCGTGGGGTCCTCCGGGGTGACCGGGTTCTCAGGATCCGTGGGGTCCTCCGGGGTGACGGGGGCCTCGGGCTCGTCGGCCAGGCTGATGCCGATCCAGTCCCAGGCGGTCGAGGGCTGGTCGAGCTCGCCCAGGCCGATGAGCCAGTGCGGGAACGTCGCCGGCATCCACTGGCCGGTCTCCTCGTCGTACGAGCCCTCGCCGTGGTTGTTGTGGTCGTTGCCGGTGTAGAAGTGCGGGCTGCCCTGCTCGGTGCCCTGCGCCGAGCCCCAGAGCTGGAACTGCGGCAGGCTCGCGACGTCCAGGCCCGCGGGGACCCGGACGAAGACCTGCTGGCCCGGAGTCACCGACGTGATCGTGTTGCCCTGGGCGTCGACGAGGGTGACGCCGGCCGGCACGGCCCGGCCGTCGGCGGTGCGCAGCTCGACGTGGATGTCGCCCGTACCGCCCACCAGCGAGGCCGTGAAGCCGTAGTCGGTCGAGCCGTCGGTGTTCTTGACGTACCCGTGCGAGACGAAGCCCGGCTGGGGCATGACCACGTTCGTGTTCAGCGCCTGCTCGATGAGCCAGGCCGCGGTCTGCATCGTCGCCATGCGGTCGCTCTGGTAGCCCTGGTCCCAGGTGCGCGTCCAGTCGTACTGGAAGGTCTCGTCGGGGTCTTCGGGGACCACCTGGGCGGAGAACTGGTCGAGCGCCTTCTGGCTCAGCGTCACGTGCCCCGAGGCATCGACGTCGAAGAACAGGCCCATGACGTCGTGGCCCGTCGAGAAGTACCAGACCGCGAACTGCGTGGCCTCGTACGCCGTGTAGTCCGCACGACGGGCATTCTGCTCCGCGACGGCCTGCTCGGCGTCGGCCAGGGTGATCCAGCCGTTGTCGATGCTGTACTGGTAGTCGGCGATCGTGACGGCATCGGGCACGGACACTCCGGCCCGGTCGAACAGCACCCGGGCGTCGGCGGCGCGCGCGGCAAGGTCGGCCCCGCCCTTGTAGCCGTTGACGAGCACGGTCTGCTGGGCCGAGGTGTTCTCCCAGTGGATGCCCTCGGCGTCGGGCGTCACGGTCTCGTCGCCAGACCACACGTGGTACCAGTAGTTCGCGATGTCGCGGTCGTAGACCATGTGGACCGTGCCGTCCTCGTCCTTGAGCGTGTGGTGCAGGATGTGCAGCTGCGGGTTCCCGCTCCACCCCTGCCAGTCACGGCCCGAGGTCACGTCACCGAACTCCATGAAGTACCAGTAGTCGCACCCGAACCCGTCCTCGCCACCGTCCTCCCAGTGCGGGTGGTAGTCCGCGTCGGGGTAGACCGGCGTCGACTGCAGCGCGCCGAACGCCGACGCTGCCGCCAGCGGGGCGCCCGTGGTCTCGGTCGCGGCGGAGTCCGTCTCCGGCCCGACGGCGTCCGCCCCGGTCGCGGCCTGGTCCCCGGGGTCCGCCGCAGGCTTCTCGGCGACGGGTTCGCCCTCCTCGACGGGCGCTTCCGGCGCGGGGTCGGCGGGCGCTGCCTCGTCGGTCGGCACCCCGGGGACCACGGGCACCTCGGGCACAGCAGGCACTTCGGGGGCCGGGGCGACGACCGGGTCGACCGGCGTCGTGCTCTGCGGGGCGGTCGCCTCGGCGGCGGGCGCTTCCGCAGCGGGCGCCTCGGCAGGCGCTGCCTGCTCGGCAGGAGCCGCGGACGGAGCCTCGGGATCGGTCGTCGTGGGGGCGCCGGCCTCGGGGACGTCGGTCCCCTCGGCGGCGAAAGCTGCGGCTCCACCACCCAGCACGAGTGCGGCGGAGACAGCAGTGGTGGTGACGGTGCGAAGAACCTTCATGATCGTCGAGCTCCTACGTGATGGGTGTGTGCGCTGGTCGCGCCCTGACCCCTCTACGTTCTCGCCCGGCAGGGGGGTGCCGACTCACCCCTTCGGACCGACCGACCTCATCCGAACGTCTCGACCTGTTGCTGTCGCGTGCGAGCGACAGCTTGCCGTCACGCCGTGGCGCGCAGCCCTCGGGCGACCGCGGCGAGGCAGCCCGCGCAGGCCACCGCGACCACGGCGAGCAGCACGGTGTACCCGGCGAGCGCGGTCGCCCCGGCCAGGACCACGGGCAGCAGGAAGCCCACGTAGGACAGGCTGTAGTAGACGCCCGTGAGTCCCGCGAGGTCGGTGGGCGTCGCGACGGCCTGCACCTCGACCAGTCCCGCGACCACGCAGATCCCGTAGGCAGCACCGAGCGTCACCGCGGCGAGCCCCCCGAGCGGTGGCGACAGCACGGCTGCGTTGACCGTGGCGAGGACGATGCCGACCAGCATCAGGCCCATCCCGACGACGAGCGCCCGGCCGCGCGTGACGCGGTCGATCGCCGGGACGAACGCCTGGACCGCCGCTCCCGTGCCCAGCGTGAGGACCGTGAGCAGGGTCGCGTAGGCCAGGGACAGGTCGCCGGTCTGCTCGACCACGAGCTGCGGCATGACGGCGTAGGCGATCCCGGCGGCCCCGAAGATCCACGGGGCCGCGGGCACCACGACGCGCACGAACCGGCGGTGCGAGGCGGCGGGGACCCGCAGGTCCGCGAGGAGCGAGGTCGTCGACCGGTGCCCTCCGATGGTCTCGGTCGCGCTCGCGAGCAGGGCGAGCGCGACCACGCTGAGGACGACGTGGACGGCGTAGGGCGTGATCGTGGGCCACGGCCCCCACTGGGCGAGCACCCCGGAGACCCCTGCGCCGATCCCGAAGCCGAGCGTCAGGGACAGCGACGGGCGGCGGGCGCCCGCGGTCGGGTCGGTCCCCAGGTCGAACGGCGGGCTCGAGAGCTCCTTGACCCAGCTGGTGCCGACCGACATCGCGACGCCCACGCTCAGTCCGGCGAGCAGGCGCCCCAGGCAGATGACGACCTCGCTGCCGAACCCCAGGGCCAGCAGCGCGCTGGCCCCGATCCCGCCCAGGACGCCGACGACGGCGAGCGGCTTGCGCCCGTACCTGTCGGACAGCGGGCCGGCCACGAGCAGGCCGGGCACGAGCCCCAGGACGTACATGCCGAGGAACAGGTCGACCATGACGACCGAGTAGTCGCCGAGGTCCTGGTACATGTGCAGCAGCGGCGTGAAGTGGTTCCCGCCCCAGGCCATGACGACGAGGGCCGGGGCGACGCGCAGCCAGCCGGGGAAGGGGCGTTGGCGGTTCATGTTCTTTCTCGGGGGACGACGACGGTGAGACGGGGCGGCCCGTCGACGGGCAGGGCACGGCCACGACAGGAGGCCGAGCGGGAGGTCGAGGGGACGGCGGAGCCAGGCGGGCGGGCCCGTCAGCCGTAGTTGCCCCGCTGGACGTGCGCGCGCAGCGCGGCCTCGTAGGCCTGCGCGTCTCCGGCGCGGGCGAGCGTGGCGAGCACGCGGTGGTCGGCGAGGAGCCGCGTGGGTGAGGTCGCGTCCCGACGGACGGCGCGGTGGGTCAGGAGCTCGAGGCGTGGGCCGAGCTGTGCGAAGAGGTCCTCGATCACGTCGTTGTCGCCGGCGCGGATGACCCGGGAGTGGAACGCGAAGTCCGCCTGCGAGAAGGCGAGCAGGTCGCCGTCCTGCTCGGCGACCACCTGCTGGGCGACGAGGTCGTCGAGGTCGTGCGCGACGCCGTCGGGCAGGGGGTTCCCGTCCAGGGCGCGGATCGCGGACGACTCGAGCATGATCCTGACCGCGAGGAGGTCCGCGACCTCCTTGTCCGCGACCGTGGCGACGATCGCTCCGCGCTTGGGGAACAGCGTGAGGAGGCGGCACGTCTGGAGCTGGAGGAACGCCTCCCGGACGGGGGTGCGGCTGATGCCGAGCTCGTCGGCGACCTCGCCCTCGGTGAGGAGCGCCCCGGGGGCCGTCTCGCCCGTGATGATCGACGCGGACACCGCGGCGAAGGCGCGTTCGACGGCGCTGGGGGCCTGGTCGTCGGACTTCTTGCGAGGCGACATCTTTCGACCATAGCACCTTAGATGCAAGGGGGCACCCGGGGTTGCGCGGCTACGGTCTGGTCACGTTCTGGCGCGCCCGGTCGCCTGTCCCCGGGACCCCGCATAGCCTCGTTCGACCAGCCGCCCCGACCGGATGGAGCTCTCCGTGCAGAAGACCGGGACCGACCCCGACGAGTACCTGACGACCCTTCCCGAACGATTCCGCGACGACGCCCTGCGCCTCGACGCCGAGATCTCGGAGGTGATGGCGGGCCGCTCCCGGGTCCTGTGGGAGGGCGTCTCCTGGGGCGGCACCGACCAGCGGATCATCGGGTACGGCGACCTGCTCCAGGCACGTCCCCGCGGCGGGAGCGTCGAGTGGTTCGCGGTCGGCCTCGCGGTCCAGCAGAACTACCTGAGCGTGTACGTCAACGCCGTCGAGGACGACCAGTACGTCGCCCAGAAGTACGCGCACACCCTCGGTCGCGCCAAGATCGGCAGCTCGAGCGTGAGCTTCAAGGCCCTCGCCGACATCGACCTGGACGCGCTGCTGCACCTCGTGCGCATCGCCCGGGACCAGACGGCGTAGCGCGCCCTGCACTCCGGCCGCACCCCGCCGAGAAGTGAGTTGGTGGCCCTGGATCGCCGAATCCAGGGGCACCAACTCACTTCTCGGCGGGGGCGGTGCCGCGCGGGGCTACCGTTCCGCGGACGGCGCGTGCATCTCGACGCTGATCTGGCTCGCGTCGAGCACCTTGAGCGTCTCGTCCATGGCCCCCGAGCTGTAGGTGCCGTGGTCGCGCACGTGCAGCAGCTCCTCGCGCTGGGCCGCGAGCACCGCGAGCCGCAGCTCCCGGTACTGCCGGTGCTGCTCGTCGGCCTCGGTCGCCTCGCGGTCCACGAGGTCGTCGTGCGCGATCTCCTGGCGCACGCGCTCGATCGTCTCGGGCGCGTACGGCGTCCCGTCCGGACGGGCGAGGCCGGGCGCGTCGATCACCTCGGAGGCCACGCGCGAGAGCTCGCCCAGGAGCGCGAGCCGCTCGTCGTTCTCGGTCGAGGTGTCGACCGTCAGGTCGAGGCGTCGCACGACCCACGGCAGCGTGCCGCCCTGGACCAGTAGCGTGCCCGCCGCGACGAAGAACGCGATGAGGACGAGCAGCGCGCGGTGCGGGGTGTCGGCCGGGAGGGACTGGGCGGCCGCGAGCGTCACGACGCCGCGCATCCCGGCCCACACGAGCAGCACGCCCTCGCGGCGCCCGAGCGGCTCGGCCGCCAGGTAGTCGATGTCGGCGATGCGGCGCGTGAGGAACGTCTGGACGCGGGCCATGCGGCTCTGGACGCGCGGGTCATCGAGCGAGGGCGCCTCCCCCGGACCGGCGGGACGCCCAGGGCCTCGGGCCCCGGCGCGGCGCGGCGCGCGGCGTCGCTGCCCGCCCCTGCCCGGTCCGCGGTCCGCGGTCGTGGGCAGCTCGCCGCGGTCGAGCTTGTCGGTCGCGGCCGCGAGCTTCTCGCGCACCTCGGGGTTGCGCCGGTTGGAGCGCTTCATGAGCCACAGCAGCGCCGCGACGAACACCGAGCGCAGCGCGACGACGACGAGCGCGGCCAGGAGCGCGAGCCCCGCAGCCGTCCACAGGCTGCCGTGCTCCGCGCGGACCTCCTCGACGAGCCCGAACACCTCGAGCCCCATGAGCAGGAAGACCCCGCTCTCGAGCAGGAGCTCGACGGTCCGCCAGTTCGCCTTCTCGGCGATGCGGTCCTGCGGGCTCAGGTGCTTGGGTGCGCCGAGGCCCGTGACGATGCCGGCCGTGACGACCGCGACGAGTCCCGAGGCGCCCAGGTGCTCCGAGGGCAGGAACGCGATGAAGGGCACGACGAACGAGATCGCGGTGTTGGAGGTGGCCTCGCGCACGCGCGACCGGAGCCACAGGTTCGCCTTGCCGACGAGGAGGCCGATGACGACGGCGACGACGACCGCGTAGACGAAGTCGCCCGCGACCTGCCCCACGGAGACGGTCGCGGCGGTCGCGGCGATGGCCGAGCGCAGCAGCACCAGGGCAGAGGCGTCGTTGAGCAGGCTCTCGCCCTCGAGCACGGTCACGACGCGCGGCGAGACGCCGGCCTTCTTGACGATCGAGGTCGCGACGGCGTCGGTGGGGCTGATGATCGCGCCGAGCGCGATGCCCGTCGCGAGCCCGATCCCCGGGACGAGCAGGTGGAACAGGAGGCCGAGCACCACGGCGCTGATGACGACGAGCACCACGGACAGGCCGCTGATGGCCTTGAGGTCTCGCCGGAAGTCCATCGCGGGCATGCTGACGGACGCCGAGTAGAGCAGCGGCGGCAGCACGCCCGCGAGGATCCACTCGGGGTCGACCTCGACGGCCGAGACCGCGGGGAGGAACGACACCGCGACGCCCAGGAGCACGAGGATCAGCGGGGCGGCGACCCCGAGGCGTGGCGCGAGGGCGGTCACGCCGACGACCGCCAGGACGCCGGCGATCAGGTAGGGGGCGAACTCCATGGGCTTCTCGTCTCGTTCGGGGAATTACTTCCTATCAGACGAAGCATCTGCGCCCCGCACCGCTACGCGTCGCGCGGAACCCACTCTGCCGCCTGGTCGCGGGCGGCGCGCAGCATCGCGACGGCCTCGTCCTGGTTGACGCGCGCGAGCGCGAGCGCGCTGAGCTGGAGCGAGAGCAGCAGGCGCCCACGCCGCTCGACCGCGTCGTCCGCGAGCGCCGGGTCCGCGGCACGCAGCGCCCCGGCGAGGGCGTCGCTCAGCTCGGCCCGGTAGGCCTCGACCGCGGCGCGCAGCGCCTCGTCGTGCCCGGCGGCCCCGGTCGCGCACCCCACGAGGAGGCAGCCGAGCCGCGGGGAGTCGGCGGGCAGCTGCCCGACGGCGGAGGCGAGACGGTCGAAGTACGTCACCACCGCTCGTCCGGCCTCGGGCACGGTGGCGCTCCCCTGGCCTGCGGCGACGAGCGGGCGCAGGCGGGGGCGGATCACGGTGTCGAGGTAGTCCTCGACGGCCGCGTCGAACAGCCCCCGCTTGGATCCGAACGCGTGGTAGAGGCTCGACCGGTTGAGCCCGGTGGCGCGCTCGAGGTCCGGGAGGGATGCTCCGTCCAGGCCCTGGTCCCAGAACACGTCCCGGGCCGCCTGGACCACCGTGGTGGTGTCGAACGACTGCGACCTGCCCATGTGGACCGCCTCACTTTCCACGCCTCGTATTGCACCGACCGGTACACAACTGTACCGTCGAATAGTAGACCGACTGGTTCAGAAAGGCGTTCGCGCCGGCAGCGGCGGGCACGAGAGCACGCCCCTCACCCTGGAGGACACCACCCATGACCGCGACAGCACTGGTCTTCGCCGGCCTCGCCGCACTGATCCACGTCTACATCTTCGTGCTCGAGTCGGTGTCCTGGACCTCACCACGGACCCGCGCCACGTTCGGGACCACCGCGCAGGAGGCACGCGCCACCAAGGAGCTCGCGTTCAACCAGGGCTTCTACAACCTGTTCCTCGCGGCCATCACCGTGATCGGCATCGTGCTGGTCACGAGCGAGCACACCGGGATCGGCGCCGCGCTCGTCCTGAGCGCGACCGGCTCGATGGTCCTCGCCGGGCTCGTGCTGATCGTCTCGTCGCCCGCCAAGGCCCGCGCCGCGCTCGTCCAGGCCGTCCCGCCCGCGATCGCGGTCGTGCTGCTCGTGATCACCCTCGTGTCCTGACGGCCACCAAGCCATCCCCCGCAGAACCCCTACCGAAGGAAACCCCGACGCATGACCTCCTCCACGCAGATCCAGCTCGTCGCCCGCCCCACCGGCTGGCCCACGCACGACGACTTCCGCACCGTCCAGGTCGAGCTCGGTGAGCTCGCCCCCGGCCAGGTACGCGTCCGGAACGAGTTCGTGTCCGTCGACCCGTACATGCGCGGACGCATGAACGACGTGAAGTCCTACACCCCGCCCTACGTGCTGGGCGAGACCATGACGGGCGGCGCCGTCGGACGCGTCGAGGCCTCGACGGCCGAGGGCTTCGCCGTCGGCGACGTCGTGCTGCACCAGCTCGGGTGGCGCGACGTGGCCCAGGGCGACGCGGCCGCGTTCCGCGTGGTCCCCGAGCTCCCGGGCGTGCCGCTATCCGCCTACCTGGGGATCCTGGGCATGACGGGGCTCACGGCCTACGTCGGGCTGCTCGAGATCGCGGGCCTGCGCGAGGGCGACACCGTGTTCATCTCGGGCGCTGCGGGGGCAGTGGGCACCGCGGCCGGCCAGATCGCTCGCCTCAAGGGCGCGGGGCGCGTCGTCGGATCGGCGGGGACCCCCGAGAAGGTCGCGCTCCTGACCGAGCGCTACGGCTACGACGCGGCCTTCAGCTACAAGGACGGGCCGGTCGCCGACCAGCTCGCCGTCGCCGCACCCGACGGGATCGACCTGTACTTCGACAACGTCGGCGGCGAGCACCTCGAGGCCGCGCTGGGCGCGTTCAACGACTTCGGCCGCGCGGCCCTGTGCGGCGCGATCTCGCAGTACAACGAGACCGAGCCCGCGGTGGGCCCGCGGAACATGGGCAACATGGTGACGCGCAGCCTCATGCTCCGCGGTTTCACGATCGGCAACCACCTCGAGCACTTCCCCGCGTTCTCGCGCGACATGGGCGCGTGGCTCCAGGCCGGCGAGGTCGTGTTCGACGAGACCGTGGTCGACGGGATCGAGAAGTCCGTCGACGCGTTCCTCGACCTCATGCGCGGCGCGAACACCGGGAAGATGGTCGTGCGCGTCTGACGTTCGTCGGAGCCCGACCGAGAAGTGAGTAGATGCCCCTGGATCGCCGGATCCGGGGGCATCTACTCACTTCTCGGCATTCGATGCCACCGCGAGCGCCTCCCCCGCAGGAGGGAGGCAGGGTCCGTCGCACGCCGGTGCCGCACCCCGGGCCGGACCCGCAACAATCGTCGACATGGTCACCGCTGCCCCTCCGACCGAGCCCATCGCCCTACCGCCGACCGCCGGGGTCGTCGTCCCCGGCCGCTCCGACCGGACCGGAGCCTGGCGTCCCTGGGTCTTCCCCGGGGTGCTCGCCCTGCTCGTGGGGCTGTTCGCGACGATCACCCCCTTCATGCCTCTCCTCGGGTCCCCTCTGGGGCTGTGGGGGGACAGCCTCGCGTCCCTGTCGCTGATCACACCGGTCCTCCAGGTGGGCAGTCTGAGCGCGACCGTCGGCGTCCTCCTCTCGCGTCGTTCCCGTGCCCTCGCCTGTGTGCTGGCGAGCTGGCCCTTCCTCCTGACTCCGCTGGTCGCGACCTTCGTCTGGGCCTGGTGGCTCGCGCTGCTCGCGATCGCCGTGGTCTGCGCGTACGACGGGTGGCGACGGGCGGTCGTACCGTTCGTCCTCGCGGTGGGAATCGCCGCGGGGTACTGCGTCACGGGCATCTACGCGCTGCTGCCCGTGGGCCCGGTGACCCCGGGCAGGGACGCGTGGATCACCTTCGTCCTCTACGTCGTCTACTCGGTCGCCGTGCTGGCCACGAGCGCGGCGGTCGGCGCGAGCCGCCGCGCACGGGCGCGCACGGCCGCCGCAGCTCGCGCCTCCGACCAGGCCTTCGCGGTCGAGACCGTCGCCGTCGAGCGGGCCCGGATCGCGCACGACCTGCACGACGTCGTCGCGCACCACATCTCGCTCGTCGCCGTCCGCGCGGAGTCGGCACCGTACGTGCACCCGTCGATCGACGCCGAGTCCCGGGTCGTGCTCGCGGAGATCGCCGACGACGCCCGGCACGCGCTGGGCGAGCTGCGTCAGGTGCTCGCGGTGCTGCAGCGCACCGAGGGCGCCGACCGGGCGCCGCAGCCCGGGGCGGGTGACGTCGTGGCGCTCGTGGACGCGGCGTGGTCGGCCGGGCAGCAGGTGACGGTCGTGGGAGACGTGCCCGACCTCCCGCCGACCCAGGGGCTCGTGCTCTACCGCGCGGTCCAGGAGTCGCTGACGAACGCGCGCCGCCATGCCCCGGGCCAGCCGGTGACGCTCGCCCTCGGGACGGGAGCGACGTCGTCGGGCACGGCCGTGACCGCGCGCCTCTCCAACCTCCTGGTCCCCCGCACCTCCCCCGCCGCCCCGGGGCGGGGGCTGCTCGGGATGCGCGAGCGCGTCGAGTCGATCGGCGGCTCGCTCACGGCGGGCGAGCAGGACGGCGTGTTCGTCGTCGACCTCACGCTCCCGGTCGGCGAGCCGGAACCGGCCACGGCACCGGAGCGCACGGAGACCTTCCGGTACGGCTCCACGGGCGACGACCTGGCCGCCCCGCTTCCCGACGCCGTGGACGGGACCGACGCGTGACCCGCGTCGTGGTCGCCGACGACCAGCCCGTGGTCCGGTACGGCTTCGCCGCGATCCTCGACGCGGCCGACGACATCGACGTCGTCGGGTCGGCGGGGAACGGGGCCGAGCTGCTCGACGTCGTCGCCGCCCACCGGCCCGACGTCGCGGTCGTGGACGTGCGCATGCCCGTCATGGACGGGATCGCCGCGACGGCCGAGATCTGCGCACGCCACCCGGGCACGAGCGTCCTGATCCTCACGACGTTCGACCTCGACGAGTACGTGTTCGACGCGCTCCAGGCCGGGGCCTCGGGCTTCCTGCTCAAGGACACCCCGGCACCCCGTCTGGTCGAGGGTGTGCGTCTCGTCGCGGACGGCTCGATGCTCCTGGGCCCGACGATCACACGCCGCCTGGTCGGCGACTTCGCGCAGCGCACGACCCGGGCCGCCCCGGGGATCGAGAACCTCACGGGCCGCGAGCGCGAGGTGCTGCTCACGGTCGCCCGGGGGTTGTCGAACGCCGAGATCGGGGCCGAGCTGTTCATCACCGAGCAGACCGTGAAGTCGCACGTGTCGGAGGTGCTGCGCAAGCTCGGGTGCCGCGACCGCGTCCAGCTCGTGATCGCGGCCTACGAGTCGGGGCTCGTCGGCGTGCCGGAACGCGGGTGACGCCGCGGGGCGTCGGCGACGCCCAGTGCGCAGCTCGGGTCGTCCACCGGGCAGGTCTGACGACCCGGACTGCACGCTCGGCGCAGTCAGGGCTGTGGGCGGCACCGGTGTGCACTGCACAGGATGCACGGCGCGCTGCCGGAACCTCCTATCATGAGTCGTGAGTTCCGACTGGTTCGACCTGGCCACCCAGGGCACCGAGAGCGGTGAGCTGGCCCGGTCGATCGACTGGTCTGCCACCCCGCTCGGCTCCCCCGACACCTGGCCCAAGACGCTGCGCGCCGCCGTGCGCCTGTGCTTCAGCACGCGCTTCCCCATCTTCATCGCCTGGGGTCCCGACCTCACCATGATCTACAACGACGGCTACCGGCCCATGCTCGGGCAGGACAAGCACCCTGGCGCGATGGGTGCCCCGGCAGGCGAGGTGTGGGCCGAGATCTGGGACGAGATCGAGCCCCTGTTCGCCGGGGTCCTGAAGACCGGCGTGCCCACCTGGTCCGAGGACCAGGTCCTGATCATGAACCGCTCGGGCTTCGACGAGGAGACGGCCTTCACCTTCTCGTACAGCCCCCTGCGGGACGAGGACGGGACGATCTGCGGGGTCATGGACGTCGCGACCGAGACCACGGGCCACGTGGTCGACGCTCGACGCCTCCAGACGCTCGGCACCCTCACCGCGACCCTGCAGCGCCTCCAGGGCGACGTCGACGAGCTCGCCGCCGCGACCGTCGGGGTGCTCGGGCGCAGCGTCGACGTCACCCGCGCGGACCTCTACCTCGACACCTCGGCCGGTCTCGTGGCGTTCGCGTCGACGCACGAGCGCCACGACGAGTCGGTCCCGTCGCAGGTCCTGCGCGAGGTCGCCGACGAGCGACGACTCGAGCAGGTCGGTACGGCGCTCGTCGCCCCCCTCGCGGCGAGCCGCGACCGGTCCGTCGCGGGCGTGATCGTCCTCGAGGGAAACCCGCTCCGCCCCGACGACGAGGACCAGCGCTCGTTCCTGCAGCTCGTGGCCTCCGCGGTCGGCACCGCGCTGAGCAGCACGCTCACCCAGATCCGGCAGGTCGATGAGCTGCGCAACGTCGCGAACGCCCTCCAGGACGCGATGCTGCCCGACGACCCGACGGCCCCGGGGTGGCACACGCGCTACCGCCCGGCCGACGACAGCCTCCTCATCGGCGGCGACTGGTACGACGTCGTGGACCTGTCCGGTGGGCGGTTCGGCCTGGTCGTGGGCGACTGCGTGGGCAAGGGCCTGCGCGCCGCGGCCGTCATGGGTCAGCTCCGCAGCGCGAGCCGCGCCCTGCTCCTTGAGAACCTGGGCCCCGCGGCCACGCTCGAGGGCCTCGACCGCTTCGCACGGACGCTGCCCGGTGCCGAGCTCGCGACGGTCCTGTGCGCGATCGTCGACGAGAACGCCCGCACCCTGACGTACTCGGCCGCTGGTCACCTGCCGCCGCTCGTGGTCAACAAGGCCGAGACGTGCTGGCTCAACGAGGGTCGGGGCACGCCGCTGGCCCTCAGCACCGCACCACGCCCCGAGGCGACCGCCGCGCTCGACAGCGGCGACGCCGTCGTGCTGTACACCGACGGGCTCGTCGAGCGCCGCGGCGAGCACCTCTCGGAGGGCCTGCGCCGCCTCGCCCACGCGGCCCTCGCGATCCGCGAGGAGCACCCCGCGTCCGACCTGCCCGACGCGCTGCTCGCCGAGCTCCTCGCCGACGGTGCCCAGGACGACGTCGCGCTGCTGCTCTACGAGGTGCCCTGACCCGCTAGACGAGCCCCGCGTCGTGCACGCAGATCGCGACCTGCACACGGTTGTCGGCCCCGAGCTTGTCGAGCACCCGCCCCACGTGGGTCTTGACCGTCGCGATGCTCAGGAACAGGCTCGCCGCGATGTCCGCGTTGGACAGCCCCGTCCCGATCGCGAGCGCGACCTCGAGCTCGCGCTCGGTCAGCCGCGCGAGGCGCGCCTTCGCGGCGGCCTCCCGGTCGTCGACGGGCTGACGCGCGACGGCCGTGATGAGCTGCTGCGTCACGGACGGGGACAGCATCGACCGCCCCTGCGCGACGAGCCGGACCGCCGCCACGAGCTCGGCCGGCGGCGTGTCCTTGAGCAGGAAGCCCGCCGCGCCCAGCCGCAGCGCGGTCAGCACCATGTCGTCGGCGTCGAACGTCGTCAGGACGATGACCTTGAGCGCAGGGTCGGCGGCGCGCGCGATCTCCAGGGCAGCGAGCCCGTCGCGACGCGGCATGCGGATGTCCATGAGGACGACGTCGGGCCGGGTACGCGCGATCTCGGCGACCGCGGCGATCCCGTCGGAGGCCTCGCCCACGATCTCGATCGCCCGGTCGCCGCCCAGGATGAGGCGCAGTCCCGCACGGACCAGCGTGTCGTCGTCGACCAGGACGACGCGCAGGGGTGCGTTCGCCGGCGCGGTCTCGGGCACGGCAGGTGCCAGGGGGGTCAGGTCCACGGGAGCCACGCTCTCACGACGAAGCGCCCCGCCCCGTCGGGCCGTGCGGTCAGCTCGCCGCCGGTGAGCCGCGCGCGCTCGGCGAGCCCCGTCAGCCCCAGGCCCGACGACGGCGCACCGGACAGCCGCGGCTCGTCGCCGGCGTCGGGCACGCGGACCGCGACGAGCGGGTTGGTGACCCGCACCGTGAGCCCCTCCCCCGGGGCGCCGTCGATCTCGACGCGGACCGCCTCGCCCGGCGCGTGCTTGCGTGCGTTCGTGAGGGACTCCTGGAGGATGCGGTACGCGCTCCGGCTCACCTGGTCGCACAGCCCCGCGAGATGCTCGGCCGTGTCCGGGGAGACCTCGCACGTGACCGGGTCGGAGCCGTCCGGACGCTGCACCTCGGCCAGCAGGTCGGGCAGCGCGACGAGCGTCGGCTGCGGGCGCTCGGGGGTCCCGCCCGGGACGTCGGTCTCGCGCAGGACACCGAGGACCTCGCGCAGCTCCGTCATCGCGAGGTGCGCATTGTCGCGGATCACGCCCGCCGCCGCCGCGGACTCCTCGGGCGTGAGGTCCGTGCGGTACGCGAGCGCGCCCGAGTGCATCGCGACGAGCGAGATGCGGTGCGCCAGGACGTCGTGCATCTCGCGCGCGATCCGGGTGCGCTCGGTCGAGCGTGCCTGGTCGACGCGCGCGGCCTGCTCACGCTCGGCCGTCACGGCCCGCACGCGCCAGGACTCCGCGAGGTCGCGGCGGTTCCCGATCGAGACACCGATCGCGACGAGCAGGGCGTACACGAGCGCCCCGACGACGACCCACACCCACCACGGCGTCTGCGCCCACTCGGGGATCAGCGAGCGGAAGAGCGCCTCGTTCCCCAGGCTGGACGCCATGTAGACGAGCCCGACGCCCGCGATCTCGCGCCACCGTCGACGGGTCGCGAGCGAGATCAGCGCGATCACGACGGCCCCCGCACCGAAGGTCGTGAAGCCGCCGACCGCCCCCATGAGGAGCGTCACGGTGAGCGGTGCCGCACGGACCGCCGGGAGGAGGACCAGCGCCACGACGCCGAGGAGGAGGTCGAGCAGGAAGATCGTGGCCCACTGCTCCAAGGTCGCCCCCTGAGGGTCCTCCGCGGTCAGGAGCGCGTTGGCGAGGTACAGCAGGGCGCCGAACCCGCACGCGGCCGCCAGCCGCCAGGACAGGTCGAAGGCCGAGTAGGGCACGTAGCGGATCGGCGGAGCGGGAGGCATGTGGCGAGACTATGCGCGCGGGCGGACGGTACACATCGCCAGTCGGGACGACCCGGGGTCACCCCAAAGGATCAGGTCGTCGTCCCGTCGCCGGCTGCCGCGGGCACGACGACGGCGGCGCACCCGGGCTCGATCCCGGGTGCGCCGCCGTCGCGGGCCGGTCCGTGGACCGGCGGGTGATGCTGGGGTCAGTCCGCTGCGGTGGCCTCGCCGTTCGCCGCGCGGTACGCGGTGAGGACGGCCTTGGGCAGGCGGCCCTTGGGGCTCACCGTGTGCCCGTTCGCGAGCGCCCAGGTGCGGATCTCGGCGGTCGTCTCGCCCGGCAGGAGATAGCCGGTGCTCTTCGGGGCCGCGGGGGTCAGGGAGGCTGCGGGCTCGACGACCGGCTCGACGACGGGCGCCTCCTCGACGACGACCGACTCGACGACCTCGACCGTGACGGCTCCGGTCTCGACGACCTCGACCTCCTCGGGCGCCTCCACGACCTCGACCGCTGCGACCACCACGGTCTCGGTCCCGGTCACCGTCTCGATCTCCGTCTCGGTCTCGGTCTCGGTCTCGGTCCCGGTCTCGGCGACCTCGACCGTCTCGACTACCTCGGTGACCTCGGTGACCTCGACTACCTCGGTGACCTCGACCGTCTCTGCGGCCGCGACGGGCTCCCGTTCGACGACGGCCGGTGCTTCGACCTTCGGCGCGGTCTCGGGCTCCAGCACCGCGATGGCGACGGGCGTCGTCGCAGGCTCGACCGCTGCGGCAGGCGCGGTCGGCGCCGTCGTGCGGGCGGGCGCCTGCTCAGGAGCGGTGTCGGCAGCGGTCCCCTGGGTGGCGTCGAACAGGGACGCGACGCTCACCACCGGCGCGGCCTCCGCCTTCTTCCGACGACCCTTGAACCAGCTCAGCAAACCCATGACGACCTCTCGGCGAACGATGCGCACACCGGTCGACGTGCGCGCGGCAACTCTTTCACATCTCGGACAACCGCCGGTAGGACGCCCACGGCCCGCTCACCGGCCGCCACCGCCGCCCCCACCGGGCCGCGCGGCCTACCTGGCGAACTTCTGGTCGGTCGGCATCGTCACGTCGCACGTCACGGGAGCGCCCGGCGTGGTCGAGGTGGCCTCGATGAGCACGGCCTCGTTGGTGCGCCCCACGTCCTTGAGGACACGGCACGACGCGATGCCCTCCCCGGCGGGGGTCGCCTCGATCCGCGCCGACTGCCCGGCGGCCACGACGGCCTCGGTCGTGAAGGGCGACTCGACGGGACCGGGCGCGCTCTGCTCGACCGACGCCCCCGTGCGGTCCCCCGCGGGGGCCTGCGTCCAGACGACCGACTCGACCCCCGTGTCCGACGTGACCTCGTACGTGAGGAAGTACGAGTCGATCGGCCGGTCGACGATCGCCGTGCGCAATGCCAGGAAGCCCACCACGAGCAGGGCGATGCCCAGGATCGAACCGACGACGACGAGGACAGGACCGACCTTGCTCTGCACAGCACGCTCCGAAGGATCTGCGGCCGAGGCGTGGTGCGCGGGGCCGACGGGGACGGTCGCCGGGTGCAGCGCCGTCGGGCCCACCACCCGCCTCCGGTCCGCAGGACGGGAGGCGGGTGGTGCGCTGCTCCCACGCTAGGCGTGCGGACCGCGGCGCACATCGACCCTGCGGGCGAGGTCCGGTCGAGGGCTCCCCACGGGCACGTCGGCCCTGCGGCGTACCCGCGTCACCCGCAGGGCGACAACCGGACACCCGGAACTCGCTCGACTCCCGAGCGGCAGCGCGATGTACTGGAGACCCGCCCGCGCCACCAGGAGTCCCATGCCGTCGCCGAGTCCCTCCACCGATCGTGAGCGCCTCGGCCTGCACGCCGACTGCGCGAGCTGCTTCGGCCTGTGCTGCGTCGCGCTCGCGTTCACGCGCTCGTCGGACTTCCCGATCGACAAGGACGTGGGCGAGCCCTGCCGCAACCTGCGGCCGGACCACCGGTGCGGCATCCACCCCGAGCTCCGCGAGCGCGGGTTCGCGGGGTGCACGGTCTACGACTGCTTCGGTGCGGGCCAGAAGATCTCCCGGGTCACGTTCGCCGGGCAGGACTGGCGCGAGCACCCCGAGGTGCGGACGTCGATGTTCGCGCTGCTGCCCGTGCTGCGTCACGTCCACGAGCTGCTGTGGTACCTCACCGAGGCCGTGGCACTGACCGCCGCCCACGACCCGGCGCTGACCACAGACCTGCGCGCTGCCGTGGACCGGGTCGAACGCCTCTCCCTCGGCACTCCGGACGACCTCCTCGCCCTGCACCTCGACGCGCTGCGGGGCAGCGTCAACCCGCTCCTGCTGCGTGCGAGCGAGGGAGCGCGCGCACGCTCGGCGCACCAGCCGCGCGGCCGTCGCGCCGACCACCGGGGCGCGGACCTCGTCGGCCGGCGCCTGGCCGGGACGGACCTGCGCGGCGCGAGCCTGCGCGGTGCCCTGCTCGTCGGCGCCGACCTGCAGGGGGCGGACCTGCGCTGCGCCGACCTCGTCGGGGCCGACCTGCGAGGCACCGACCTGCGCGGCGCGGACCTCACCGACGCACTGTTCCTCACCCAGGCCCAGGTCGCTGCGGCCCGTGGGGACGCCGCGACGCGCCTGCCCACCGGGCTCGACCACCCCGAGCACTGGGCCGCCGCGCCGGCGGGCACCGCCCCGGCGCCGCGACGGCAGGGTCGGCACCCCCGCGGTGACCACCCGCGCAGGTCGGGACGCCCCCGGCGGTGAGCGACGCCGTCGGGCACCCGCAGCGCCGACCTGGCGGCCTCCCGCAGGAACCACGGCCGACGACCGAGGGGCGGCCCCGACGGGACCGCCCCGCGCCGCTCACTTGTCGTTGAGCTTCTTGGCCTGCTCGGCCACCGTGTCGACGTGCTTGTCGACCGAGTCCGACGTGCGGCCCTTGACCAGGTCCGCGACCTGGTCGATGCGCTCGTCCGTCAGCGCCTCCTTGGCCTTCGCGACGATGCCGCCCAGGCCACCTAGTGCGCCACCCTTCGACTCGCTCATGTCCTCGTCCTTCCGTCGGTTCCCGGGACCGGGCGGTACCGGGTCAGTGCGTATCCTGCCCCGGCCCGGCCGCTCGCTGCGCACCCAGGAGCGGGTGAAGCGTCACGGCACGAGCACGATCCGCGTGCCCGACGCCGTCCGGGCGCCCCAGGCCGCCTCGACGTCGCGCAGCGGGGTCGGCACGACGTCGACCTCGGGCCGGACCTGCGGCAGCAGGGCCGCGAGCTCACGGACGGCGGCGACCATCCCCGCAGGCGGCACGGACCCCTGACCGCTGCCGCTGACCTGCACGTTCGTCTTCCGGAGCGTCGCCGCGGGCAACGTGACGGTCGGCCCCGCGGTCGCACCGACGTGGACCCATCGCAGCAGGTGTGCAGGGTCCGTCCGCGCCCCCGTCACGGCTGCGAGCGCCCCCTCGGTCGGCGCTCCCCACACGTAGTCGACCACGACGTCGACGTCCGCGGCCTCGCGGGCGAGACGCTCGGCCGCGTCGTCGGCCGTGAGCGGCACGACCGCGTCCGCCCCGAGGCGCCTGACGACCTCGAGCGAGGCGGGGTCGCGCCCGGCCCCGACGACGCGGCTCGCGCCCAGGTGACGGGCGAGCTGGACCGCGAGGCGCCCGGCGTTGCCCGTCGCCCCCAGGACCAGGACGCTCTCGCCCGACCGCACGTCGGCGCGGCGCCGCAGGGCGAGCCACGCCGACATCGCCGGGTTCATCGCGGCCGCGAACGTCACGTCGTCGAGCCCCTCGGGCAGGTCCACGAGGTGGTCCTCGGGCACCGCGACGAGCTCGGCCATGCTCCCGCGCGGGGCGTGGAGGCCGGCGAAGAACACGCGCCGACCGTCCTCGGTGCGGCCCACGCCGTCGAAGCCCGGGA
The DNA here is from genome assembly GCF_056158145.1 of Oerskovia sp. PE-21s. NCBI lineage: Bacteria > Bacillati > Actinomycetota > Actinomycetes > Micrococcales > Cellulomonadaceae > Oerskovia > Oerskovia sp. PE-21s. The sequence goes on along the minus strand of NZ_JBUXJM010000008.1, from coordinate 153,208 downwards.
CGAGCGGCAGCACGCCGTCGCTCGTGTAGTGCGTGCCCGCGGCGCCCGACCGGACGCGCGGGTGCAGACCCGCGGCCAGGACGTGCACGAGGACCTCGCCCGGGCCGGGCACGGGGTCGGGGATCTCGGCGTAGCGGGGCGGCTGGTCGAACGACGTGACGAGGGCTGCGTGCACGAGGGCTCCTCTCCGCGAGACGGGCGCGACGCGCGGCGGCCTGCCCGACGGCGGCCCCCGCCAGGTCGATGCTCGCACCGCGGGACGGGGTCGGCATCCGGTGCCGGCGGGTCAGGGCCCCATCCCCCGGCAGACATCACCCACCATGGGGAGCGCTCCCCATTGCGGTGGGCCCCCTCCACCCCCCAGAGTTGACCCCGTGGTCACCACGCCACCATTCACCCCACCACCCTTGAGGGAGCCTTCTTCGTGCGTCTCGTCCGCGGTATCGCCGTCCTGTCCGTCGCGTCCGTCGGGGTCCTCGGCCTCGCCGCCTGCTCGTCGGGAACCGACGCCCCCGCGTCCTCCTCGTCCGCGACGCCCGAGGGGGAGAAGGCTCCCGCGAAGGACTCGTCGTCGGACCTCACCGCCGAGAACTTCGTGCAGCGCATCACCGACGCGCAGCTCGCGGCGGGCAGCGTGACCATGGCGACCTCGACCGCTGTCGAGGGCACCACCATGGACATGACCGGCGACATCGTCTTCACGGACGGCTCGCAGAACCTCGCCATGACCATGACGGTGCCGGGCTCGGGCGAGATGCAGATCCGCTTCGTCGACGGCGTCTTCTACATGAACATGGGCGAGCTCAGCCAGAACAAGTTCGTCGCGATCGACCCCGCCGACGAGACCAACCCCATGGCTTCCTCGTTCGAGGGCCTCACCGAGCAGATGGACCCGACGGCGAGCGTCGAGGCGCTCGACGGCGCGATCAAGAGCGTCGAGAAGGACGGCGAGCCCGTCGACGTCGACGGCGTCAAGGCCCTGCCCTACACGGTCGTGGTCGACACCACGAAGCTCACGGGTTCGATCGCGGAGCAGGCCGACGCCGCAGGTGCCGCCCTCCCCGAGACGCTGACGTACCAGTACTGGATCGACGGTGACGACCTCATGCGCAAGGTCGTCGTGGACCTCATGGGGACGAGCATGGAGATGACGTTCTCCAACTGGGGCGAGGACCTGCAGGTCGTCGCCCCGTCGGCCGAGGAGATCTCGACCGAGCCGCTCTTCTGATCCGCAGCTCCCCGGGGCTCTGAGCCCGACGAACGACGGCGGCGCACCGGTCCACGGACCGGTGCGCCGCCGTCGTGCTGTCCCGGCCGCCGGACGGTCGTGAGGCGAGGCCCCCGGTGCGCGCCGCCGTCGGGCGCCGTCGGTCCGTCGGGTGCCGTCAGTCCGTGGGGCGGCGGCGCATCTGCTTGGTCGTGGTCCGCTGCTTCTTCGCCGCGAGGCGACGTTCCTGCGAGCCGCGCGTGGGGCGGGTCGCCCGACGCTGCCGCGCCGGCGGAGCGAGGCCCTCGGCGACGAGCACCGCGAGGCGCGTCCGCGCGGCGGCCCGGTTGCGGAGCTGCTCGCGGTTCTCGCTCGCCGTCACGGTGAGCACCCCGGCGACGAGCCTCTTGTCGAGGCGGGCGAGGAGGCGCGCGCGCTGGGAGTCGGACAGGACGGCCGACGCCTCGACGTCCCATGAGAGCTCGACGCGCGAGTCCGTGGTGTTGACACCCTGCCCGCCCGGGCCCGAGGAACGCGAGAACCGCCAGGCGAGCTCGCCCTCGGGGATCGTCAGGGCCGGGCTGACCGCGAGGCCTCGGTGCGGGACGGTGCTCATCAGACCATCATCGCGCGTCGGCGAAGAGCGGCGGACGGTCGAACGGCGTGAGCGCCCCCTCCGCGCTAATTCTGGTACGTACGTCTAACTCTGTGACCGGTATCACCGGAATATGACGTCATGTCCACGCACCAGCCATGTCTCCCCCGGAGTGCCCGGACCGGCCGGGCACACCGCGGTACCGCCGCGCGACGAGAGGACCCGTGAGACGTGACTGCCCTGCCCGACCGGAGGACGCACACCGGACGACGATCACCGGTCGCCTTCCTGCTGACCCTCCTCCTCGCACTCGCCTCCGTGCTGACCACGAACGCCCTCACCGCCCATGCGGCGACCGGGACCCCGATCTCGGTCGACAGCATCTCGTTCAGCAAGCAGGAGCTCGCCGACGGCAGCACCCAGGAGCTCACCGTGCGGTGGAGCGTCCCCGGCGAGGCGACGAACCCCGTCAGCGTGACCGTCGACCTGCCCGCGGGACTCACCGGGCGAGCGGACCGGTTCGCGATGATCTCTCCCGACGGCGATGCGGCCGGGGAGTGCGTCGTGGGCGCCACGACCATCACGTGCACCGTCGACCCCGCATACGTCGACGGGCACGAGGTCGCCATGAGCGGGGAGTTCACCGTCCGGGCCGACGTCTGGCTCGAGAACCTCTCGACCGTCGAGCACGTGTTCGACTTCGGTACCGTCGACGGCCCCGTCACCGTGACCGTCACGCCCAACCCCGACCGCTGCACGGAGAGCTGTACCTACCAGGGGCAGCACCAGGGCAAGTGGGGCTGGTACGACAACCTCACCGACACGATCACCTGGACGGTGTCCGTCCCCGCGCCGAGCGACGGCATGCCCGCAGGGCTCGCCGTCGTCGTCGAGGACGTGCTCGACCCCACGACCTACGAGCTCCTCGGCACGCCCACCGTCTACGAGGGCCGCTCCACGAGCTACGACCGGCTCGGCCGCGAGCAGGCCGACCTCCGGGCCAAGGAACCCTCCGACGTCACCGTCTCCGCGGACGGGCTGCGGGTCGAGTTCACCTCGGTCGCCGGCGCCGCGGGCGAGTCGCTCCCCCCAGGTCACACCGGTCTGACCGGCTCGGTCTACCGCGTCGAGTGGACGGTCCGCGCCCTCGACGAGGGCAAGGCCACCACCTACGCGAACACGGCCCGGTACACGATCGAGGGAGACGTCTCGCACGTCGTCACGGGACAGGCCACGCGCTGGTCGGGCTCCGGCACCGTCGTCGGCCGCAACTTCGGCAAGCTCCAGCTCACCAAGGAGCTCCACGGCGACACGACCCTGACCTCGGCGTTCAGCGTGCGCTACACGGCGCTGCTCGACGGCCAGGTCACCGATGAGCGCACCGTCGAGCTGCGCGCCGGTCAGACCTTCCTCACCGACGAGCTGTTCAAGGGCACCACGGTCCGCCTCGAGGAGATCACGCCCACCGGACCGGAGAACGTCACCTGGGCCGACCCCGTCTTCGTCCAGCCGGACGGCACCACTTCCGAGCGCCTCGAGCTGACCTTCGGCGCCGACCGGTCGAACCTCGGTGGCGTCACCGAGATCCGCCTGGTCAACCGGGCGACCCTCGCCCGCGCAGCCGTCCAGGCCCACAAGGTCGTCGTCAACGACGACGGCCTCCGCCTCCCTCAGGACCTGTCGTTCACCCTGGCCTACGCCTGGGACGCCGTGCCCGGCCGCGGCATCGGGGCGGGCAGCGGCCGCGTGACCCTGCCCGCCACGGGTGACCGGGTCTCGGTCCCCGACCTCCCGGTCGGGGCAACCGTCCGCTTCACCGAGCCCGCCCCGACGAAGGTACCGGGCGGCACCTGGTCGTCGCCCGCCGTCTCGCCCTCCGAGGTGCTCGTGACCGATGCGAGCGGCACCGTGGACGTGACCGTCACCAACACCGTGACGCGTGACCTCGGCGCGTTCAGCCTCACCAAGCGCCTCGCGGGGGACGGGGCCGGGCTCGTGACCGACCCCACGTTCACCGTCCGGTGGTCCTACCCCGCCGACCCGGCGCAGGGCATCGACGAGGCGGGCACCGGCGAGGTGACCGTCACGGCGGGCGAGCCCGCGATCGTGGTCGACCAGGTGCCCGCGGGCGCCCGCGTCACGCTCACGGAGGTCCTCGACGAGGTCGAGGGCGGCACCTGGGGCGAACCGGCGTTCAGCGAGCAGACGTTCACCGTGATCAAGGACGACGTCGTGGCCGTCGACCTCGACAACGTCATCACCCTGAACGCGGGGTTCGTCTCGGTCCGCAAGGCGATCGAGGGGACCGGCGCCGGGCTCGTGCCCGCCGACGACACGTTCGTCGTGCGGTACGCGTACCCCGCGGGCACGGGCTTCGCCGCTGGCGACGGTCGGCTCGTCGTGCCGGCGGACGGCGAGGTCGTCACGAGCGGTCCCCTGCCCTACGGTGCGGTCCTGACCCTCTCCGAGCTCCCCCCGGCCGACGTCGCAGGAGCGACCTGGGGCGAGGTCGGCACCTTCGCGCCCAGGGTCGTGACGATCGGTGACGGGACGACGAGCGAGGTCACGCTCACCAACTCGATCTCGCGGGACGTGGGTGCGTTCGCGCTCTCCAAGCGTGTCGAGGGGTCAGGTGCCGCGCTCGTCGCGCCCGAGGACGAGTACACGTTCACCTACTCCTATCCTGCCGGGGACACCTGGGCGGCCCTCGAAGCGACGACGGTCTCGGTGCCGGGTGACGGCACCACCGTGACGGTTCGCGACATTCCCGCCGGGGCCGTGGTCACGGTCGCCGAGGACTCGCCCGAGGCCGTCGAGGGCGGTACCTGGTCGGCCCCGACGTACGGCGCGGCGAACAGCTTCGTCGTCACGAAGGACTCGACCTACGCGCTCGACGTCGTCAACTCGATCGAGCGGACGACCGGGTACCTCTCGGTGCGCAAGGACGTCGTCGGCACCGGAGCACACCTCCTGCCGGCCGACGCCGAGTTCGTCGTGCGCTACACGTACCCCGCGGGCGACGGCTTCGCAGCGGGCGAGGGCACCGTGGTCGTCGCGGCCGACGGCGTGCCCGTCGTCAGCGAGCCTCTCCCCTACGGCGCCCTCGTGACGCTCGTCGAGGAGGCGCCCGCGCCGGTCGCCGGTGCCACCTGGACCGAGGCCGTCCTCAGCACCGAGCAGGTCCGCGTCGGCGACGGCACCGTGGTCGGGGTCGTCGTGACCAACACGCTCGACACGAACCCGGCGCGCCCGGGCCCGGGGATCGACCGGCTCTCGAACACCGGCGTCACGGTGCCGCTCGCTCTCCTCGGGGGCGCGGTGCTCCTGGTCGCGGGCGGTGCGACGCTGCGGGTCGCCGCTCGACGGCGCCGGTCGTGACGCACTGAGGCCCCCGCCCGTGCCGGCGGGCGACGGGCGCAGGACGCACCGCTGACGGTGAGCGGCGCCGTCGGGCAGGATCTCCCGCCCGACGGCGCCGCTCGCCTCAGGCGGCCTTCTCGCCCACGCGCCCCTCGGCGCGGTCGCGGATGCCGCGCAGCATGCGCGCGCTCATGAGGAAGCTGACGGGCTGGACCGGTTCGACGATCGCCCCGGACCACCAGCGCGTGTACCCGTAGCGCTCGCGCACGACGAGGCGCGTGGCGCCGTCGGCGACGGGGCGCAGCACGAAGGACCAGGTGAAGTCGTACGGCGGTGCCGACGCACCGACCGGCACCGCTCCACGCAGCACGAGGTGCCGGTCCGGGACCATCGCGGCGACGCGCAGCGCGACGTCGGGGTGGAGGCGCACGTCGTCGCCGACCGCGAGACGCTGCCACCGGGGATCGACCCGGTCCGCGTTCTCGATGTCGCAGCCCACGAGGTTCTCGAGCCACTCGTAGCTGTAGAAGCCCCCGCGCCCCTGGCCGAGCTGCAGGACCCACTTCCACACCTCGCGCGGCGGGGCGTCGATCGTGACGGCGCGGGTCGCGACCGCGTCGGCGTCGGGGACGATCTCGTCGCCCGCGAGCGGCTCGGACGGCTCGCCGTCGCGGGTCCCCCAGGTCATGGTCAGGCGTCGGGTCAGGAGCAGCGCTCCGACCACGAGCGCCGCAGCGGCGGTCCGTCGTACGAGCGGTCTCATGGCAGTCTCCTCCGTCGTGGGACCTCGGCTGTCTCGATCGTCGCATCTCCGGGGACCGAAGTCGCGACGCTTGTGACGGATTGCACAAGCGTGTCGTGGACGGTCAGCCCACGAGGCCGAAAGCCAGGAAGTGCGGGCTCGCGGCGATCATCGCCGGGTCCTGCTCGAGCAGGCGCGCCGCCCGGACCGCGGAACCCAGCAGGGGCTCGGCCTCGTCCAGCGGCAGGTTGTCGAGCGCCGGGGCGCTCGGCCCCTCGACACCGTAGACCGCGACCGTCCCCAGCCCCGCGTCCTCGAGCTCCCCCGCGAGCTCGTCGGGACGGTGGAAGTACGCGGTCGTGAAGCCGGACCGCGGGTCGTGCAGGCCGGTCTCGACAGCGCGACGCAGCGACGCCTCCGTCTCGTCCGACACCTCCCCCACGGCCGCGAGCTCCAGGAGCCCCGCGTACCGGCTGATCGCCGCGGCGACCACGACGCCTCCGCTGCGCGCCACGCGCGCCGCCTCACGGAGTGCGAGCAAACGGTCGGACCGCTCCGTGAGGTGGTAGAGCGGCCCCAGGACGAGCACGGCGTCCGCCGAGGAGTCCGTGAAGGGCAGCTCCCGCGCGTCCCCGACCTGCGCACGTACCCCCGGGATCTCCGCCGCACGGGCCACGTGCGATGGCACGGGGTCGATCAGGTCGACGTCGTACCCGGCGTCCGCGAGCCAGGCCGCATGCACCCCGGTCGCACCCCCGACGTCGACCACCCTTGCGGGGGCTGCCGGGAGGAACCTGCTCAGGAGCTCGCGCGTGCGCAGCAGCTCGAGGCGACCGTGAGCGGTCGCGTGGAGGCGACGCTCCTCGCGGTAGCGGTCGGTGTAGAAGTCCAGGATCTCGGGGTCCAGCGCTGGTCCGGTGCTCACGCGGACATCCTGTCGCGAATGTCCCTGTACGTCGAGCGTGCAGCTCGGGCCGTCCGTCGGCGAAGCGCTCGGCGACGAGCCGCAGCCCTACGTGAGGTGGTCGAAGTCCCCGCGCACCCACGCCGCGTGCCGGTCCGCGGACCGGCGCACGACGCCCCGCGCACCCACGGGGATCACGCCCTCGAAGTTGTTGTAGAGCCGGTCGAACGCGAAGCGCTCGACATGGGTCGCGACCCGGTCCACCACGGCCCCCGACAACGGGATCCGGTTGGGGTAGCTGCGCATGAAGCTCACCGACGTGCGGTCGGGGTTCGCGAAGATCGTGTCACCGCTGAGCAGGACGCCACGCCCCTGCGCACCGGCCGCCCAGTGGACGACGGCACTGCCGGGGAAGTGCCCGCCCGGCTGGGAGAGCGTCACGCCCGGCAGGATCTCGCGGTCCTCGGACCACGTCTCGATCACCGGGTCGGGGCGGGCGACCCACCCCGCGTCGGCCTCGGCGACGAGGACGGGCACGTCCCCGAGCGCGCGGCTCCACTCGACCTGGACCCCGAACATGTGCGGGTGGCTCGCGACGACGGCCACGACCTCGCCGAGCGCCCGGACCTGGCGCACGGCGTCGTCGTCCAGGTAACCGACCGGGTCCCACAGCAGCATCCCGGCCGGGGTCCGCACGATCTTGGACTCCTGCCCGATGCCGACCCCGGGGTGCCCCGCGAGCGCGAAGAGGTCCGGTTCGAGCTCGGTCACCGAGACCTCGTGCCCCTCGGCCGCGAGCTCGTCGAGCGTCGTCCACGCCTGACCGTCCGCGGGCACCCACTGGCGCTCGTCGGCGCAGATCGCGCACACCTCGGGACGGTCCGCGTGCTCGACGGCGCACGTCCGGCAGATCCACCACGTCATCGGGGTCGTCCTCTCCCTCGTCGAGCCCTAGTCCTGACCGACGTGTCAGAGTGGGCGTGACCCATGGGTCACGCCCACTCTGACACGTCATCTCCGACACGTCATCGAGGCGTCGGGATCAGCGGCTCAGCGCCTCGACACTCCGCGGCTCGTCGTCCCCGGCGGCGCCGGGCACGTCCAGCCCGCGCAACGGGTACACCCAGAAGCAGAGCCAGGCCAGCCCGGCCACCACGAGCGGCACGCCGCCCATGAGCACGCGGATCCCGGTCGACACGGCCTCGGGCTGGTCCGCCACCGAGAGACCGGCGTCGTAGCCCGTCGCGCCGAGGGCCACCGCGATCACCACGGCCTGCACGATCACCGAGCCGCGCACCACGAACCCGTTGACCCCGAAGTACATGCCCTCGCGGCGCAGCCCGGTCCGCCGCTCGTCGTCGTCGATGACCTGGCCGAGCGCGACCTCGAGGAGCTGCATCATGCCCGCGACCCCGATGCCCACGAGCCCGGCCACGGCCATGGCCCCCGGCAGCGACCCGGGCAGCACGAACAGCCCCACGGCCACGCCGTACGCCGCGACCGACCACAGCAACGCCCGGCGCGGCCCGACCTTGCGGACCACCCAGGACCAGCCGACGATCGCGGGGATCGCGACGACGAAGATCGGCGCGAGCACGAGCGTCGCGTCGGCCTCGGCACCGCCCAGCACGTAGCGCACGTAGAACGGCACCGACGCGAGCAGGAGCGCGGTCGTGGACTGGAGCAGCAGGGAGCCCAGGACGTACGTCACGAACGCCTTGTTCGCGAACGTGTACCGGAGCTGTTCGCGCAGCGGCAGCGCGGCCTCGCGGGCCTTGACCTCGACCTCGTCGACGGGCCTCTCGACCATGCCCGCGAGCGACCACAGGTAGAACGCGAGGCACAGCGCACCCAGTACGAGTCCCATGCCGACCCACCCGAGCGGCGAGCCGTAGAGCAGCGGTGCCGCGGCGGTGCCCAGGATCATCCCGACCAGGCCGAAGATCTGGCGCGGCGTGTTGCCCCGGGCGCGCTCCGCCGTCGTGCGGAAGATCTCCGGGAAGAGCGCCGAGGTGTTGAGGACGACCGCGACGTACGCGACGTCGTAGACCGCGACCACCACGAGGAACCAGACGAGCAGCCCCGTGGGGCTGACCTCGGGAGGCATCCACACGAGCGAGAACGCCGCGACGAGCGGCACGATCCCCAGCCCGATCCACGGGACGCGGCGCCCCCAGCGGGTGCGGTGCCGGTCGGAGGCCGCGCCGACGAGCGGGTTGAGGACTGCGTTGAGGATGCCGTGCGCGACCATCGCGCCCGCGACCCAGCCCGCGGGGAGCCGCAGGTGGTCGACGTAGAAGAACACGACGAACGCCGAGAACGTCTGCGCCATGAGGTTCGCGGGGAACGCCGAGGCGCCGTAGGCGAGGGTCTGACCGCGCGTGGGGAGACCGGTCAGACGGCGGTCGCGCAGGGCCGTGAGCGCGCTCATCGAGCACCCCCGACGGCGTCGCTCGCCCGCGCGGGCAGGGTGCCCGAGGCGTCTCGCGCCCGGGGTTCGAGCCCGCGCTGGACGTCGCGCAGGTCGCGCCAGCCGACGCGCACGATCCCTTCCTCGGCGAGGGTCGCGGCGACGTCGGGGTCGGCGAGCAGCCGGCGCTCGAAGCCGCGCTTGGCGACCGAGTGGTCGGCGACGTCGCCGAGCTCGTCGTCGTCGAGCATGGGGTGCAGGAAGACCTCGGTGACCCCCGGCTCGGTCGCGCGGAGCAGGTCGAGGAAGCCCGTCTTCATCGAGGCGAAGTCCTCCTCGTCCGGCGTCCCCTCCCCGAGGAGCTCGAAGGGGTGGGTGGCGAGGTGGTCGAGGATCACGACGCCGGCCGAGTCGGCCGCGGCCGCGGCCTGGTCGAGCACCGACCGGTAGGTGTCGGGCAGCCCCAGGCCGACCGTGCGCGGCAGCCGGAACGGCAGGCCGTGACGGGCCGCGAGCCCGAAGACCTGCGGCAGGAGGCTGCGGCCCGTCTCCAGCCCGTAGACCGAGCCCATGTGGTTGTCGAGGTGCGTGACGTCCATGCCGGCGGCGAGCGCCGCGTCGAGCTGGGCGGCGAGCTCGGCCACGACGTCCGCGTCGCTCGCCCGGAGCTCGACGCTGCGGCAGTCGGCCGGGAAGTACCCGGCGTCGTCGACGAGGGTCGTCCCGATCCCGGTGAGAGGGCGCCACCGGTACCTGGTCCACTCGCTCGTGAGCACGAGGTGCACGCCCAGGTCGAGGTCGGTGCGGTCGGCCGCGAACGCGAGCGCCTCGGGGGCCCACGGGCACGGCACCATGAGCGTCGCGGAGTCGAGGTGGCCCGCGACGAGCAGCTCGGTGATCGCGCGGTTGGCGGCGCGGCACATGCCGAAGTCGTCGGCGTTGAGGATCAGCGCCCGGGCGTCCGGCGGGAGGCCGAGCCGGGTCACGAGGTCAGAGGGTGCGCGCATCGTCGGCTCCTCGGGAGGAGAGGCCGGTGGTGAGGTCTGCGTCGAGGGGCGCGTCGTCGTCGGGCAGGTCCTCCGACTCGGCGGCGCGCCGCACCGCGGCCGTGAACGCCTGGTCGCGCAGCGTGTCCCGCGCGAGGGCCGCGGCGCCGAGCAGCACGGCGTCGGCCGCGACGGCGCTGGGTTCGACCACGATCGGCAGGATGCCGACCCGTTCGGCGAGGTAGGTCTGGACGCGGCCCAGGACCGCGTCCTCGCGCGCGACGCCCGCGAGGAAGATCTTCTGCGGTTCGAGCAGGAGCGCGACCGACGCGACGAGCACGGCGAGGCGTCCGGCGAGCTCGTCGACGACCGCGACGGCACGCTCGTCGCCGTCGGCCGCGAGGTCGAGGACCTCGTGCGGTGCGAGACCTGCGGGCAGGCCGGCCTCCTTGGCCGAGGTCGCGAGCGACGCGGCGCCGATGCTCTCGGCGCCGAGGGCGCGGCCGGGCTGCGGGAGGAACGCGACCTCGCCGGCCCCGCCGGACGCGCCGCGGTGCAGCCTGCCGTCGATGACGATGCCTGCGCCCAGCCCGATCCCCAGGCGCAGCAGCACGAACGAGTCGAGCCCCTTGCCCGCGCCCGTGCGCTGCTCGGCGATCGCGGCGAGGTTGACGTCGTTCTCGAGCACGACGGGACAGCCGAGGCCTTCCTCGAGGGCCGCGTGCAGCGTGGGCCCGCCCTTCTCGAGGCCGGGCACGCGGCGCACCACGGCGTGGTCGGCGTCCACGATCGCCGGGAGCCCGACGACGGCGCACCGGACCGCGACGGACTCGGCGCCCGTGTCGTGGCGCACCGCGGCGACGCAGTGCGCGGCGAGCTTCTCGACCGTGCTCGCGCGCGCCTCGGGCTCCTTCGCGGACAGCGGCTGCTCGGCGCGGGCTCGGACGCGGCCGACGAGGTCGACCAGCGCGACACGGACGCGCACGTGACCGATGTCGACCGCGAGCGCGTACCCGTGCTCGGGGTCGACGCGGTACAGCGTGGCTGCGGGGCCGCGTCTGTCGTGGTCGAGGCCGGCCTCCTCGACGAGCCCGTGCTCGACGAAGGTGCGCAGCGCGAGCGCCACGGTGGTCTTGGACAGGCCCGTGGCCGCGACGATCTCGGGTCGTCCGAGCGTGTCGTGGGCGTCGAGCACCTCGAGGACTGCGCGGGCGTTGATCTCCCGGAGCAGTCGTTGATCTCCTGCAAGAAGCATGTCTACCGGTCTCCGTCGACGGTCGTTCCCCTGGACATGAGTAGGTCGGAAACCTCCCTACCCGGGCGAGAGTACCGCGCCAGGGTTCGTGCGCGCTCGGCGAGCAGAGAGTGTTCACCCCCGTGTCCCGGCCTGCGGTGCGGAGCGCTCTCGGGGTTCACCCCGAGGGCGAAATGGGGGGAACACCCCATGTCGCCGAGAGGTCCGCGCACCCTAGCCTCGATGGTGGTGGGCCCCGCCGGGGGGCGGGGCCCCCACCACTCCACGAACGCCTCGGACACGACGAACAGGGGATCGACATGCGGACCACGAACCGGCGACTGGTGACGGCGGGCCTGGTGGCCGTCGCGGCGGTCACGCTCGGGGCGTGCGGGTTCGGGCCGCGGTCGATCGCGACCGACACCTACACCGTCACGGACGAGATCACCGCGGTGCGCCTCGACCTCGAGGCCGGCTCCGTCACGCTGCGCGGGGACGGCTCGGCGACCGAGGTCGGCATCGAGCGCACGGTCGACTACGCGGGCTCCTACCCCGAGCAGGAGACGCACCGCGTCGAGGACGGCGTCCTCGTCCTGTCCGGCTGCGGTCGGTACTGCTCGGCGAGCTACTCGATCGACCTGCCCGCCGGGCTGCCCGTCACGGGCGAGACGTCGCACGGCAGCATCGACCTGGACGCGACCGGCGCGGTCGACGTCGAGACGTCGAACGGGTCCATCACCCTCACCGACGTCGACGCGCGGATCGTCGCGCGGACCTCCAACGGCAAGATCACCGGGACCCGGCTCGGAGGCACCGACGGGATCGACGCCGAGACGTCGAACGGGTCGGTCGAGATCTCGATCACGACCCCGCAGGACGTCCGGGCGGCGACCGACAACGGCAAGGTCCAGGTCCAGGTCCCCGACGGCAGCTACCGGGTGCACGCCGAGACCGATCTGGGCGGCACGGACGTCAGCGTCCCGGACGACCCCGACGGCGAGTTCACGATCGACGCGTCCTCGTCCAACGGGCGGGTCACCGTCTCACGCGGCTGAGGTGACGCCGGGACGCCGTCGCACGCGCCACGCGCGTCATGGTGCCGGGCGGGAGCCCAGCACTCCCCGCACCACGTCCGTGACCGGGCGCGGAGGGCGTCCGAGCAGCTCCGCCAGGTGGTCCGCGTCGTCGTCCCCGCGCGCGAGGAAGCCCGCACCGAGGGTCGCGAAGATCGACGCCGCGTGCGCCACCTGGTAGGGCGGGACCCCTGCGGCCAGCGCGTCCCAGGTTCCGCCGAGCGGAGCCGCCTCGTACCTGCCACCGACGAGCGCGGCGACGTCCGACCCCGTGAGGCGCGCGTCCCCGGCGAGCTCGTAGACGCGACCCGCATGCCCTGACCTCCGACCCGCGCGGACGTCGTCGTGCACCTCGGCGGCCACCCGTGCGGCCACGTCCGCGAGGTCGTCGCGATGGACCACGGACACCGCGCCGTCTGCCCACGGAGCCGCGAACACGCCGTCGGGCTGCGCCGTGAACCCGACCGCGAGCGCCACCGGGACCTCGGCGTACAGGCCGTTGCGCAGGATCGTCACGTCGAACGGCGCGCCCGCGAGCCGGGCCTCGGTCCACCGGTGGGCCAGCGCGATCGTCAACCGTTCGGCCGTTCCCGCGAGGCTCGTGTAGACCACGTGCCGCACACCGGCGGTCGCCGCGGCGTCGACCACCGCCCCGTGCCGTGCCCGCACGACGTCGTCCTCGGCGTACCCCGCCGAGACCACGAGGAGCACGTCGACCCCGTCGAGCGCGGCGGGCAGGGTCTCGGGCCGGTCGAAGTCGACCAGCCGCGCGCCGGGCCCCCGGGGCTCCCGAGACCCCCTCAGCACGTCGTCCCGGTCGGCGAGGCGGGCGGCGACCGCCCCACCGAGGGCGCCGGAGGTTCCGGTGACGAGCAGCATGGGCAGGTCCTTCCGATGGTGTGGTTGTCTTCACGAGCGGGACCATCGTCGCCGCGGACCAGGACCGACCGTAAGGAGGCACTTCGATGTCAGCAGGGCACACCGCAGTGACCACGTCCCCCGTCGTCTCGTGCGGCGAACCGCACGAGGACTGCGGCATCCGTGACGTCCTCGACCGGATCGGCGACAAGTGGTCGGTGCTCGTCGTGGTCGAGCTCGCCCAGGGGGTCCGGCGGTTCCGCGAGCTCCAGCGCGCGGTCCCGGGGATCTCGCAGCGCATGCTCACGCTCACGGTGCGCCGGCTCGAACGGGACGGCCTGGTCACGCGCACGGTGTTCGCGACCGTGCCCCCTCAGGTCGAGTACGAGCTCACTGCGTCGGGCCACAGCCTCACGCGGCTGGTCAAGGTCCTGGCCGACTGGTCGGCCGACCACCGCGACGGTATCGCGGCCTCGCGCGAGCGGTGGGACGCGCTCAACCCGGGCTCCGAGGTGCGCTGAGGCACGCGGCCGGGCGCGCCGCCGTCGGGCACGCGCCGTCCGGGCGCGCTAGAGCGGTCCCAGGACGTCGCGGACGTCGGCGTCGAGCGCGAGCGAGTCGAGCACCGTGAGCAGCGCGCGCTCCTCGTAGCGGAAGTGGGACTCCATGATCGCGGCAACCCCCTCGAGGTGACGGTCGAGCTCGTCCGGCGTCGCCGCCCGGTCGACCGCGGCCAGCAGCCCGCTCAGCAGGTGCGCGATCATCGAGTGGTCCTGCCTCAGGTTGCGCAGGGTCCCGACCAGCTCGGGGTGGGCGGCCGCGATCGCGGGGAACAGCTCGCGGTCCTCGCCCTCGTGGTGGCCCGTCAGGGCGGTGCAGAAGCCGTGGCAGAACAGCAGCAGGTCGCGGGTCGCCGGTTCGGCGGGCTCTCCGTCGTCGAGCGCGGCCCGGGTCACGCGCAGCGCCTCGCGCAGCCGGGCGTGCACGGCGCGCAGCTCGCGGCTCCAGGCGACGAGCCTGGTCTTCTCGCCCTCAGTCACGCGAGGGCGAAGGGGTCGACGTCGTCATCGTCGTGCTCCTTCGTGTCCGGCGCCTCCATGCCTGGCACGGTCTGCCACCGGCACGCGACGCTGCGCAGACCCTACCGGACGTCGACCCACGCGGGGCGCCGTGCGTCGTCGACGCGCACGACCACGTCGGCGTCCCGCTCCGGGGCGACCTCTGCCCGGTACCGCGCGTACGCGGGCAGCGTCCAGGCGTCCGCAGGTGGCGTGCGTCGCCCGAGGGTCGCGTCCTGGAGCGCCAGGTGGACGGTCAGGTCGACGTCGAGCCCGCGCCCGAGCGACAGCGACCCGTCGAGCAGCACGACCAGCCCCGGGGGCGCCTCGACGTAGTCGGCGCGCGTCGAGCGCGACGTCACGGGGTCGCGAAGGCTCGGCAGGTAGCGCCCGTCCCCGTCCGGCCCGACGGCGGTCAGCACCTCCCGGTTCAGCGCGCCGACGTCGATCCACTCGTCGAGCAACGAGTCCGGGTCATCGTGGCCGTGCTCGAGCCGCAGCGACGCGGGGCGCAGGAAGTCCCGGACACCGATGCGCGCCGTCGGGCGGCCTGCGACGCGCAGGGGTTCGACGAGCTGGTCGGCGAGCGTCTCCGGGTGCGTCGAGGGGTGGCCGTCGACGAGCACGCGCACCGCACCACCGGCACGGGGGTGGCCCGCGACGAGCGCGGCGACCCGCGCGACCAGGACCTCGGGGCTGACCGGCTCGACGCGCACCCGGTCAGGATGCCACGGGGCCGCGAGCGGTCCGGGGAGGTGAGACCGAGAGCCCCGTCGCGCGAGCGGCCCGGGGCGAGGCCACAGTGGGAGGACGTCGACCGTCGCTGCCCAGGAGAGCCCGATGACCACGTTCCCGACCGTCCGACAGGTCGTGCTCGACACGACCGACGCCCGCGGCCTCGCCGAGTTCTACCGCGCCCTGCTCGGGCTGGAGTACCGCCCGGGCGACGAGCCCCCGGCCGAGGGCGCCGCCGACCCGAACGGGCAGGACTGGCTCGTGCTGCGCTCGCCCGGGGGCGTCCCCCTGGCGTTCCAGCAGGTCGAGCACCTGCCGCCCTCGTCCTGGCCCGACCCGGCCGTCCCGCAACAGGTCCATCTCGACTGCACGGTCCCCGACCGCGACACGCTCGACGTCCAGCACGAGCGCGCCGTCGCCCTGGGGGCCCGCCTGCTGCGCGACCGGTCGGACGACCCGGTCGAGCCCCTGCGCGTCTACGCCGACCCGGCCGGGCACCCGTTCTGCCTCTTCGTGGGCTGACCCTCCGCCCGCGCTCACGAGCGGGCCGGACGGCGAGGCGCACGCGAGGGCACCCTCACGTCTCCTCGACATCGATCAGCCACCGCACGATGGTTCGGTCCTCGATCGTCATCCGGTACGTCTGCCCGGCGTCGATCGCGTCGTCCAACCGGCTCTGGCGGTTCTCGTCGACCCGGAGCACCCCGCAGGACGTCCGCACCTCGTAGTACGTCGTGGAGCGGTTCGTGTGCGAGACCAGGTCGTCCTCGGTGAAGCACGTCAGCTCGGTCGTCGTCCAGGTCGCGACCCAGACGACGAACGGCCCGACGAGGACGACGGCCGCGACCGTCCACCCGACCACGACCTTGGGGATCCGCATGGCGTGGAGCATACCGACGCCCGCCCGCTCCCCGTCAGCGAGGAACGGGCCGCCGTCGGGCGGTCAGGACGCGCCGGGAACGCACGAGGCCCCGTCCACAGGACTGTGGACGGGGCCTCGTGGGCAGCGGGTCAGCCGACGCGGATGAACGTCGGGTTGTTCTGCCAGATCTTGCTGTGCTTGACGGTGCTGCCCGGGGTCGTGGCCTCGATCTGCATCCCGTTGCCGGCGTAGATCGCGACGTGGCCGGGGGTCCAGATGAGGTCGCCCGGACGGGCCTCGGCGGCCGAGACGGGCGTGCCCGCGTCGCGCTGGGCACCCGACTGGTGCGGCAGCGAGACGCCGAGCTGCGCGTAGACGTACTGCGTCAGACCGGAGCAGTCGAACCCGCTCGGCGAGGAACCGCCGTAGACGTAGGGCACGCCCACGTACTTCAGGGCGATGTCGACGGCGGCCGAGCCGGAGGCCGAGGCCGCCGGGGCGGCGACGGCCTTGGCCGCTGCGGGCTGCGCGCGCTCGACGCTGCGCGAAGCGGCCGCGGAACGCTCGGGGGCGGGAGCAGCGACCGGCGCGGGCGCCGGCTCGGGCTCGGGCTCGGGCTCGGGCTCGGGAGCGGGGGTGACCGCGACCGAGGCCTGCTCGATCGGCAGCACCGCGTCGGCGGCAACGGTGATCGCGGGGCTGGTCTGGAGGGCCTCGCGGGCCTGGGCGGTCACGGCGGCGAGGTCGACCGAGCCGATGGACTTCGACTCGTCCGAGGCAGGGGCGGCGTTCGCGGGGGCCGTGAAGACCGAGATCAGCAGGCCGGACGAGGCGGCGACGACCGCACTACGACGCACGACGGCGTTGGCGCTGGACGCGGCAGACCGGCCGAGCGAGGTCAAGGGGGTGATGGGGCGGTGCGCGGCACGGTGGCGCGCACGTGGGCGTGAGGTCACGTGTGTTTCTCCTGGACGCCTGAGAGGTCAGCTGTCGGGTTCGGGCCGGAGAATCTTCTGCCCGGCCGGTCGGACCGAGGTCCGACCGGCTTCACCCCAAGGACACCGTCTCCGGTGCCCACAAGATTGGGTCCCCCACCCCTGCCATGGGTGTAGTTCGTGGCTCCGGAGGTGACAGGGTTCGGCGTCCACCGGAGCACTCCAGCGAGAAGGTTCTCTGCGGAGCAGAATCGACCGTACATGGCAACCACGGGATTGTCACAATGAGGTAACGAACCTCGCGAGTCGGACACGTGTCCACCTCGACGACGGACCGCACCCGCACGCGGGCGGTGCGGGCCGTCGTCGCGCAGGCCGGCCGAGCCGGGCTCAGGCGGGCTTGGTCGCCCTGCCGTCCAGCCACAGGGTGTCCGACTCGTCGCGGTGCGTGCCGGTCGAGCCGACGTGCTTGCTGTCGATCGTCGGCCCCTTCTTGATCACGTGGACGATCGCCATCGCGTGACCGCGCCCCAGGCCGTAGTCCTCCTTGAGCCACTCCACGATCACGCCGGCCTTGACGGACGGGTCGTCGTAGCCCTTCTCCTGCGCGATCGTCACGAGCTGGCGGGGGGTGAGCCCGGTCTTGTCCTCGACGGCGTCCAGGTAGGCCTGAAATGACATGGTGCTCCTCGTGTCTGTGGGTCGGGTCGGCGGTCGGTCCGGGGGGGCTCAAGCGGTGCGGAGCACCCTGCGCAAACGCTGGGCGAAGGCCGACGGGTCGTCGACGAAGCCCGTGTGGTCGCCCGGGAAGAGCGTCGTCGTGGTGCCGAGCAGGGCTGCGAGCGCCGTCGACGTCTGGTCGCAGAGCTGCCCGGTCGAGTCCTCGCCGACCCCGACGACCACGCGGACGGGAGAGGCACGCAGGGCCTCGACGTCGGGCTCGAAGAGCGTGGTCCCCAGGAGGTCGTGCGCGAACCAGAAGCGTTCGTCCGCGACCTGCTGCGGGTCGCGCTCGCCGCCGAACACCTGCTCGACCATCCCGTCCGGGACGTCGATGTCACCGACCGCGAAGAACTTCCGCCAGGCCCCGACGACGTCGCCCGCGCGATGATCCTCGACGAGCTCACGCGTCGCGGCATGCAGCCGCTCACGGTCCGGCATGAGGGCGTCCAGCGGCGGCTCGTGCGCGACGACCGTCCTGACCAGGTCGGGGCGCGACTGGACGAGAGCGAGCGCGGTCACGGCGCCACCGCTCGACCCGACGACGGTCGCGGGGCCCGCGTCGAGGTGGGTCAGGAGCCGCGCGAGGTCGTCGGCACGGACCTGCGGCGGCGTGTCCTCGTCCGGGTCGTCGACCGTGCTGCGGTGGATCCCGCGCGGGTCGGTCGTCAGGACGGTGTGGTCGGTCGCGAGCAGGTCGGCGAGCGGCGCGAACGCGTCGGCGTCCATGGGCGCGCCGACGAGCACCACGAGCGGCCCCCGGCCCCTGACCTCGTGGTGGAGCGTGGCGCCCGGGACCCGCAGCGTCCGGGCGGTCGCAGGGACGGTCGGGGTGTCGGTCACGGGAACCTCCAGGAGTGCGCACGGCGGATGGTCGAGGGGGTGGACCGTGCGGAGGGCCGGAACTCATCGGTCCACCGCCCACGCCCGCGACGCAGCGCGACCTACCGCCCGAGGAGCGTGTCGATCTCGGCCATCTCGGCCGTCTGCACGTCGACCATGACCTGCGCGAGGTCCCGGAGCTCGGCGTGCCCGCCGCCCTCGATCTCGCCCTGCGTCATCGCGATCGCCCCCTCGTGGTGCGAGTGCATGAGCTCGAGGAACGTCTTCTCGGCCGCGGCCACCGCCGTGGCGTCACCCGCGCTCGCGTCCGCGAGGCGAGCGAGAGACCCCATCTGGTCGCTCGTGAGCATGCCGTTCGCGACGTGCACGGAGTGCATGTGCATGAGGTCGTCCATGGCCCAGGCGTCGGCCCAGCCGAGCATGGTCTCGATCTCCTCGGCCTGCCCGTCGAGGATCCGCTGCGCGAGATCGCGCGTCGGTTCGCTCACGCCGTCGACCGCCAGGATGATCTCGCTCATCTCGACGGCCTGCTCGTGGTGCGGGGTCATCATCGCGACGAAGTGCGTGTCGACGTCGTTGACCTCGGCCGGGGTGCCCGCCGAGCCGCTCGCGGCGGGCGCGCTGTCGTCCCCCGAGGCGGGCGACCCGTCGGCTGTCGAGCACCCCGCGAGGGCGGCGGTCAGGACGAGCGCGGTGAGGACGGCGGGCAGCTTCTTCATGAGGACTCCGGTGTGTCTCGGGATCGCCGGGGCACGCGGGCGCCGGTTCCGGCGAGCGTCCGACCAGGGTAGGTGCGAAGTCTGGGAGCCGGCTGTGTCCCCACGGCGCGGTGCGCCGCCAGATCACCCTGTGGATCCCGCGCCCCGGCGGTCCCCGTCACAGTATGGTCAGCGCACTCGACGAGGAGGCCACCGTATGACTTCCCCCCTGTCCACAGACCACCTTCCGGCCACGCCCACCCTGGCGCGCGCCTCCGACGAGGCCGACCTGCCGCCCCTGCTCACGGGGTGGCGGCGCCTGTGGACGCGCCCCGCGCTCATGCCGTACGTGCGGCTCGTCGTCCTGGTCCTGGCGATCAACGTGGCGGTGGCCGTCACGGTGCTCCCCGGCACGTCGTCGCCCGCGCGTCTCGACCTGACCCTCACGGCGGCCGCGCTGAACCTCGGGGCCGCGGCCGTGATCCGGCAGCAGCACGTCGTCAACCTGCTGTTCCGCCTCGCGACGAGCGCGCCCGTGACGTGGCCCCTGCGCGTCCGCGCGGGGCTCGCGAAGGTCTACCACCTGGGCGGGATCCACGTCGGCGCGGCGATCTCCGCGACCGCGTGGTTCACGGTGTTCGCCGCGACCGCGCTGAGCCCGGACGGGCGGGGCGAGCTGTCGGGGCCGACGCTCGGGGTCGTCGTCGTCCTCGCGCTGCTGCTGCTGACGATCGCCGCCCTGGCCACCGCGCCGCTGCGCCGCAGGCGCCACGACCTGTTCGAGATGAGCCACCGGCTCGGTGGTTGGTCGACCCTCGCGGGCTTCGCGGCCCTGACGGTCCTGTTCGCGCGCGACCTTTCGCCGGACGACCCGTCGGGTGCGATCCTCTCCGCCCCCGCGACGTGGGTCCTGGCGGTCGTCGTCGTGTGCGTGGGGCTTCCGTGGCTGCACCTGCGCAAGGTCGCGGTGGACGTGCACACGCCCTCGTCCCACGTCGCGATCGTGCGTCTGCACCACGACCCGAAGACGTTCGTGGGTTCCTCGACGACGATCGCCCGGCACCCGCTCGGGCAGTGGCACCCGTTCGCCAACCTCGTCACGCCGAGCCGACCCGAGCTGCGTCTGGCGATCTCCCGGGCGGGCGACTGGACGGGGTCGTTCATCGACTCCCCGCCGGACCACGTGTGGGTCCGCGGCGTGCCCACGGCCGGGGCGGGGAACGTCGGCAAGCTCTTCCGCAAGGTCGTGTGGATCACGACGGGCAGCGGGATCGGCCCGTGCCTGCCCAGCCTGCTCGCAGGTGCGCCCGCCCACCTGGTCTGGGTCACCCGCACGCCCGAGGCCACGTTCGGCCCCGGGCTCGTCGGCGAGATCACGCAGTCGCTGCCGGACGCCCTCGTGTGGGACACGCGCGCGCTGGGCAAGCCCGACCTCGTGGCCCTCGCGCTCGACGCGGTGCGCACGACCGGCGCCGAGGCCGTCATCTGCATCTCGAACCGTCCGACGACGTTCCAGGTCGTCGAGGGCCTCGAGTCGCGGGGCATCCCCGCGTTCGGCGCCATCTGGGACTCCTGAGGCGCGCTGCTCCTCCCCCCGCCCGACGGCGTCACGAGCGTGACGCCGTCGGGCTGCGGCAGGTCTCAGCGCGTCAGCGCGCGTCGCACGTCAGCCGTGCCCCCAGCGTGACGGCCGCGACCACGGCCGCCGCGGCGACGAACACGACGTCCTTGAGGACGTACTGGCCCAGCAGCGTCATGCCGTCGCCGAAGAGCTCGCCGGGGAAGAGCACCACGGGTGACATCATGCCGACCAGCGCGACCGCGAGCACGACCAGGCCCACCTTCAACCATCGCCCCGTCAGGAGCGTCAGCCCGATGACGGTCTCCACGACCGCCGTCAGGACGACCGCCGCCGTCCCCTCGACGACGCCGAAGGTCAGCGCCCCGACCGTCTGCGTGACGATCTGCTCCGCCGGGCTCGCCCCGGGGAAGTACTTGAGCACCCCGAATCCCAGGAACACCAGGCCGAGCGTGACCCGGAGCGCGGGGACCGACCACCGCGTCAGGAGGGCGGCCAGGGCCACGGCCACGGCGTCGGACCGCCCGAGGAGACCAGGCCGCGCGGGCCGGTCGCCGGTCGGTGCCGTCGAGGCAGGCAAGGCAGGCGAGGGCAAGGTCTGGGGTCCGGCAGCAGGCATCTGGTCTCCTCGTCGAGAGCGTGCGGACGGGCGGCGCTCTGCGGAGAAAGCACCGTGACGTCCGGCTAGGTGATGGCTCGGCGAGCGTAGCCACCGCTGATGAGGGCCAGATGAGGCCGGGATCAGCCCGCGAGGCGGGCGTGCAGGTGCATGTCGTGCCAGCCGTCGACGTGCTTGCCGCTCTCCCGGAGCGTGCCCTCGGGCACGAATCCCGCGGCGAGCGCGACCTTGCAGGACGCCTCGTTGCGCGTCGAGTGCACGAGTCGCAGCCTGTGCAGGCCGAGTTCCTCGAACGCCCAGGCGACCAGCAGCCCGACGGCCCGAGGCGCGACCCGGCGGCCCCGCGCGGCAGGCAGGACCCAGTAGCCGACCTCTCCCCCGCCCTCGTGCAGGTCCAGGTGGTGCAGGGCGGTGCGGCCGACCACGACGCCGTCGGACTCGACCGCCCAGTCCCCTGCCGCCTCCTGCACCCAGTGCTCGTGCCGCGAGTCGACCCACCCCTCGGCCTCGGCGACGTCGGCCATCGCGCGGGCGTGCCAGAGCTGGATCGCCGGGTCCTGGTACGCGGCGAGGAGGGTCGGGGCGTCGGCCCGGACCCAGGGGCGCAGCGTCAGCCCGTCGCCCGCGAGGACGGGCATCGGCTGTGCGCTGAGGTGGCCGGGGCGGACGGTGGGCTCGGTGAGGAGGGGCACGCCGCGATGATGCCACGGGAGAAGGAGGAGAGCGGAGAAGAACGATGGATTGAGGAGTTGCTAAACTCGCCAAGTCTCCAGGAGGTCCTGTGCCCACCACCGCCACCACGGCGCCGCTCTACGCGATCAAGGCCGAGCTGTTCCGCTCCCTCGCGCACCCCACCCGCATCCAGGCGCTCGAGGTGCTCAGCGCCGCGACCGGCCACGAGGCCCCCGTGAGCGACCTGCTCGCCGCGACGGGCGTCGAGGCCTCGGTCCTGTCCCAGCACCTCGCGGTGCTCAAGCGTGCCGGTGTCGTGACGTCGTCGCGCACGGGCAACACGGTCGTCTACCGGCTGAGCCGGCCGCTCGTCGCCGAGCTGCTCGTCGTCGCGCGCGCGTTCCTGCGCGAGACTCTCGACGCGTCCGGGCGACAGCTCGCCGCCGCGGACGAGCTGCCTCCCCTCCAGGGGGAGAGCGAACGGACCGGGCAGTGACCCGGGCGCCCCGGCCGTCAGGCCCGCCCCTGCCCGTCGGCTCGACCCCGCCGACCCGCTCGGCCCGCTCACCGCGCTCCGCCCGGTCCCCGCGCGACCTCCTGCCGTCACGCACCGACCTCGACCTGCGGCCACGCACGCTGCGCGCCGACCTCCTCGCCGGGGTCACGGTCGGCGTGGTCGCCCTGCCGCTCGCCCTCGCGTTCGGTGTGAGTGCCGGGGTCGGCCCCGGGCCGGGCCTCGTCACCGCCGTGGTCGCCGGCATCGTGGCCGCGGTGTTCGGCGGCTCGCGCGTTCAGGTCAGCGGGCCGACCGGCGCGATGGCCGTCGTCCTCGCCCCGATCGTCGCCCAGCACGGCCCCGCGGCGGTACCGCTCGTCGCGATCCTCGCGGGCGTCGTCGTGCTGCTGGCCGGGGTGACGCGGCTCGGGCGCGTCGTGACGTTCATCCCGTGGCCCGTGGTCGAAGGGTTCACGGCCGGGATCGCCGCGATCATCTTCCTCCAGCAGGTCCCCGCGGCCCTGGGCGTCACGGGCACGGTGGGCGGCAACCCGCTGGTCGTCGCCGTCGACTCGGTCGTCGCCGCGTTCGCGAACGGCCCCGCGGCCCTGTGGACGCTCGGCACGGTGGCGCTCGTCGCCGTCGTGATGCTGGTCCTGCCCCGCGTGGCGCCCGCGCTGCCCGCGTCGCTCGTCGCGGTCGTGCTCGCGACCGTCGTCGTCCAGCTCACGGGCGCCCCCGTCGCACGCATCGGCGCCCTGCCCGACTCCCTGCCGCTCCCGACCGTGCCGCACCTCGACGCGGGCATGCTGCGGTCGCTGATCGGCCCCGCGGTCGCGGTCGCGGCGCTCGCCGCGATCGAGTCCCTCCTCTCGGCCCGCGTCGCAGCGGCGATGCCGTCGCCCGCGCAGGGCAGGTCCGCACGTTCCGGAACCGTCAGGCCGTCACGCGGGCCGTCGGGCGCCACGACCGTGCCCGACGACGCCTCCCACCGCTACGACCCCGACCGCGAGCTCGTGGGCCAGGGCCTGGCGTCGATCGCGAGCGGCGTGTTCGGCGGCATGCCGGCGACGGGTGCGATCGCGCGGACCGCGGTCAACGTGCGCGCGGGTGCCCGGACGCGGCTCGCGGCCGTCGTGCACTCGGTCGTGATCCTGGTCGTCATCTACCTGGCGACCGGGCCCGTCTCGACGATCCCGCTCGCGGCCCTGGCCGGTGTCCTCATGGTCACCGCGGTGCGTATGGTCTCGGTCGCGACCCTCCGTGCCGTGCTGACCTCGACCCGGGCCGACGCCGTCGTGCTCGTCGTGACCGCGGTCGTGACGATCGCGGTCGACCTCATCGAGGCCGTCCAGATCGGGCTCCTCGTCGCAGCGTTCTTCGCGCTGCGGTCGGTCGCGAAGGCCGCGGCCGTGCACCGCGAGCCGCTGCCCGGACCGGCCCTGCCGGGTGACGAGCACATCGCGCTCTACCGGCTCGACGGCGCCATGTTCTTCGGTGCGTCAGACCGCATCCACGCGCAGATCCGCGACGACCAGGACGCCCTCGTCGTCGTCCTGCGGCTCTCGCACCTGCGCCTCGTCGACGCGACGGGCGCCCACGCGCTGGGCGAGCTGGTCGCGGACCTCGAACGCTCGGGCGTCACGGTCCTGGTCAAGGGCATCCAGCCCGCCCACCTGCCCGTGCTGACACGCGTCGGCGTGCTCGACGAGCTGCGCCACGAGAATCACCTGTTCGCCGACCTGCCGCCCGCGATCGAGCACGCACGCTCGCACGTCGCGCGGGCACAGGCCGGGACCGGGTCCCCGACCGCGAGCGCCGCCGGGGCCACGGCCCCCCGGGATCCCCTCAGCGCGTGACGTCGAGCGTCAGCAGCACGGTGACGGTGTCGCCCAGCTCGACGCCCTCTGCCGCACGGATCGCGTCCTTGAGCGGCACGACGTACAGGCCGTCCTTGGCGAACAGCGACGTCGTCCAGGTCGTGCCCCCGATGCGCGCCGAGACCGGGATCATGCCCCAGCCGTAGGTCACGAGGGCCGCGACCTCGTGGATGCGGGCGCTCTCGACGTCGGGCACGGTCACGAAGTGGAAGGGTGCGGGCCCCCGCCAGTGCCACACCTCGCCGACGGCCTCGATGTCCATCCGCCCAGCATCCCCCGGGGACGCGCCGCCCGCCGCCCCTGCGCCGAGCGCGCGGCTCAGACCAGGATCGCGACCACGACGACGAACAGCGTGACGAGGACGAGGAGCACACCGAGGCCGACGAGCAGGCTGACGGCGACGGGGTGGGCCTGGCGCCACGGCACGAGGCGCGGGTCGAGGGCACGGAGCTGGGTCGGCGTGACGGGCTGACGAATCGGCGTGAGCGGGACGCCGCGACCGGCGAGGTCGAGCGCGAGGGCGGAGAGCTGCTCGCGGTCCCACATCTGTCCCACGAGCAGGAGGAGACGCTTGCGCGGTCCGACGACGAGGTGATGGGTGGGCGCGGCGCCGGCGAACCCCATGCTGTCGATCGTGACGACGCGTTCCATGTCCTCGACCGTGAACGTCTTCGACCGCCCCCACCCCTGGACCGTGAGGGTCCCGTCACCGAACGTGACGCGCGACTTGTCAGCCACCTGGCGGGCGAGGGCGTACGTCAGCGGGATCATGGCGAGCACGAGGCCCAGGAAGACGAGCGGGAGCGCGATGCTCCGCGTGGTGATCGCGAGCGTGACCGCGTTCAGCCCGAGGAGCGGCGCCAGGATCCCGATGAGCATCAGGTTGGTGCGCACCATGCGCCGCTTCGCGTCGTCGTGCAGGGTCAGCTCGGTCATGCGCGACATCGTCCCACGGCCGATACCGGCGTCCGGGACTGCGCCCGCGCCTCGACTCCCCGCTCCGCTCAGGTGCGGGTAGCCGTCGCGACCGCCCGCTCGAGAGCGCCCGTGAGCGCCGCACGGACCGCGTCCGGGGCGTCGGGGGCGCAGCGCGCGGCCACCGTCGCCGCGAGCTCGGCGAGGTGGGGCAGCAGGGCGTCGAGCTCTGGGGTCGTCGCGTCGAGCTCGTGCGCGGGCACGACGACCGTGGCAGTGATCCGTCGCCGGGGCCGCGAGAACCGGACGTTGCGGACGCCGGCCGGGCCGGCCGAGGGCGTGACCGAGCCGCCGAGCGCGAGCATGAGGTCGAGCTCGTCCAGGCCAGGGACGTCGAGCGGGGCGCACTCGGCCCGCCCCTGGTCCAAGATCTCCTGGGGAAGCGGCCCCCCCCCCGCCCCGGCGCGCAGGTGCCCGTCCTCACCCCGCACGACCTTGTACGCGCTGTACTCCCAGTCCGCCTCCAGATCCACCGTCATGTCCTGCAACGACACCCACGTCCCACCGAACCCGCAGACCACGACCGTCGCCAACTCACCTGAAGGATCAACATCGACCCGCAACGGCTCGAACGCAAACGGCCCCAGTACGACGTTCGGGTCCTGCCGTTCGGACCTGGCAAGGTCGACAACTCGGGCTTCAGCGCTACGGATCTCGATTCCCGAGGCCGTGTTCCACAAGTCCAAATCACTGAAGTCGTGCGCATTGGCCGCCACTGCAAAGTTCAGCTCCGAGGACCGCACCGCCTGCACCCACGGATCCAGCTCCAACGGCCCCGACGGCTCACTCCCCTCTCAGCGGATGTCCGGCGTCGCCAGATCGGACGGCCTCACCGCGTCCGAAGCCGCCGGAGAACACCCCACGAGCGCGCCGACGGCGAGCGCCGCGAACCCCACGATTCTCCACGTTCTCGCGTTCAACAGTTCTCCCTTTTCAGTCCCTGTGATCGGGCGTGCCGCTGGTGGCCCCTGCCCGGCCTGCGTTGATCGCCGCGTCGACCAGGTCGTTCATTGCGAGCTCTTCGGCCTCGGCCACAGGCCTCCCCGCCGCGACGTGTCGGTCCACGGCGGTGTTCCACTCCTGGTCGTGGTGTCCGGTTGCGACGAGCGTTCCCAGGAGGTTGCTGACGTCGGTGTGTTGGCCGACGAGCATCGTCTCGACGCTCGCGTCGCCTGTCACGCCGGTCGCGGCCCGCGTGTTCGCCCAGGTAGCGGTTGCCTTCTTGCCGAGCGCGGTCACGATCTCCCCGTACACGTACTCGACCCCGACCCCTCCCTTGACCGGCGCGAGGCCCGCGATCGACGACGCCTTGTCGATGATCGCCTGGGTCTGCTCGTCGTCGAAGGCCGCCCGGAGGTAGGCGGCCCCGTTGCTGGATCCCATGGCGAACCCCTGGAGGCTCGTGATGTGCGTCGCCACATCGCTCTGCACGAGGCCGTGCATCGCGGTGACCTGTCCGTCGAGGTCAGACGGGAGCGGCTGGCCCGCGTCGTCCGGGGAGTGGTCGAGACGGCGCCGTACGAGGCGCTGCTCGAGCCCCTGGCGTGATCTGCGCCTCGGGGTTGAACAAAGCCTCGAACCACCCACCTCACCCGGCCGGTGACTGACTCGAAGCACCCGACGGGCTGCCCTTGACGACGTCCTCGGGCTGGAAAGGCTCGACCACGGGCACAGGATCGAACCACCCGATGCTCCGTTGCGACGGCACGCATGCGAACGAACGAGTCCGTTCCCCCTCGTCCACGAGGTCCTGCGGAATCTCCCCCAGCCCACTCCGCAGACGACCGTCCTCACCCTTCACGACCTCGTACGCGTAGAGCTTCCACTCCGCCGCTCCGTCCACCGACATGTCCTGCGCGGACACCCAGGTCCCCGCGAACTCGCACACCACTACCGTCGCGCGCTCGCCCGAGGGATCGGCGTCGACCCGTATCGGATCAAAAGCCAACGGAGCCAGTACGACCAGGTGATCGTCGGGCTCCTCCTTCGCTCGGCCCGTCACGAGTGTCTCGGTGCCTTCGATGAGAGCCGGCGTCGTCGTGCTCCACAGATCCGGATCACTGAAGTCGTGCTCATTGACCGCCAACGCCCGGTTCAGCTCCGAGGCCCGCACCGCCTGTACCCATGGATCGGACTCCAACGGTCCAGACGGCTCACCCCCCTCCCACCGCATCCCCGGCGTCGCCAGGTCCGACGGCCCCTCACGCCCGGCGGGCACGGGAGAGCACCCCACCAGCACCACCGCCCCGAGCAACACGCCCACGACGCCCGCCGCGCCATCCCGCACGGTCACTGCCATCTCGTCTCCTCGTCAGTCCCTGTAGTCCGGCGTGCCGCTGCTCGCTCCGGCCCGGCCTGCGTTCACCGCGGCGTCGACCAGGTCGGTCATCGCAAGCCGTTCGGCCTCGGCCGAGGGCAGCCCGGCCGCGACATGGCGTCCTACGGCGGCGTCCCACTCCTGGTCGTGGTGTCCCGTCGCGACGAGCTCGGTCAGCAGCTGCCCGACAGCGGCACGCCGGTCGACCAGCATCGACTCGACGCTCGAGTCGCCGGTCACACCTGCCACAGCCCGGGCGTTGAGCCAGGAGGAACCCGTCACGTGCTTGCCTACCGCGGTCACCATCTCCCCGGCCACGAAGTCCACGCCGAGCTGGAGACCGGGAGCGGACACCGGCACCAGACCGACGGCCGACGAGGCCACGTCGACGAACGCCTGGTTCTGCTCGTCGTGGTAGGCCGCCCGGAGATACGCGGCCCCGTTGCCGGACCCCTCGGCGAAACCCTCCAGACTCGTGACGTGCGTCGCGACGTCCACGAGGGTCGGCCCGCGCCCGTTGGCCGCGTCGGTGCCGTACTGGTCGATCTCGCCGAGGAGAAGCCTCCCTAGCGCGCTCTGCGTGGACCCGTTCTCGCCGACGATCCCCATGACCTTGCCGAGCGCGGCATCGGAGACGTTGGGAACGGAGTGATACGAGCCGTCCGAGAGGAGAACCCTCTCACCGACGACGACCGTTCCCTTCTGCGCCTCGGACTCGTGCGTGATCGGGTACATCGCGAAGTCCCGTACGTGAACTTCGAGGACACGGTAGAGGTTCTGTGCGCCGAGGTCGTTCACCCCGACCGGGGTGAGGGACGTGTTGTTCCCCAGGGCATCCACGACCTGCCCGGTCAGAGCGGCCGAACGCTTCTCCGCCCCAGGATTGGGAACCTCGGCTGTCCGTCCGCCCTCGACATGCAGTGCCCCGGCCCACAGTGCAGCCGGCCCTGCGAAGCCGTCCCCGGTCGTCCCCGTGGCCCAGTCACGGACGCCGAACCAGTAGTCGACCCGGCCCCAGTCGATCTCCCCCGTGTCACCGTTCTGGGGCGTCAGCCACGCCATAGCCTCCGTCGGGTACAGACCGAGCGTCTCGAACACCCGACCCGTCGCATCGTCCGACGGTGCTCGACCGGCGACGTCAGGGTGGTCGTTCCAGCTCAGGTACCGGCCGCCGGAGACCGCGCTCTGGTCGATCACCGCTGCGACCCCCACCCGCTCGGTCGGACGCTCCCACGCGTCCAGCCGGTCTGCGGCCGCGACGGCCAGCGAGGGACCCATCGGTGCTCCCGATGCGTCGCCGAAGATCCATCCGAGCGTCGAGAACGATCCGCCCACGACAGGGCTCGCGCGGTGCAGCATGCCGTCGACGAACGATGCCGCCTGCTTCCCGCTCCAACCTTGCGAACCGGTCGAGAGACCCGCGCGGAGCGCGAGGGCGGTCGAGGCGAGCAGACCTGGGTCGAGGGTCTCGTTGTCCACGCCCCCCATGGCCGTCCCGAGGGTGTTGACGAGGTCACGCGTCCGTTCCCCGCCGAGAGCCTGGAAGTAGGCGTCCATGACGACGGGGTCCTGGCCCCAGGCGTCGAAGAAGCCCCGCAGGTAGGTCACGTCCCCGCTCTTCAGGTCGCCGTCCAGGGCCTGGTCGGCGAACCGGGTGTACGCATCGACGAGCTTGGCCGTGCTCAGCACCTCGACCCCGGTGATCCCCGCTCGGGACAACACCTCCTTGCGCTGGGCCCACCCCGAGGACGCGGGGACCGCCAGCGCGACCACCAGCGTCTCGTCCAGCGCCTGACGCTGGGTCGCGAGGTCGCGCAACGCAGCGTTCGCCGCGTGCTCCTCCTGCGCGGCCTGGTCGGCGAGCATCGCCTTGCGCGCCACGACCGCCGGGCTCGCCCCCGCATCGAACCCGCCCATCGCGTAACGCATGCGCTCGGCGTCCTCACGTACCTGCCGATGGAACACCACCTGCGACTGCAGGGCCATGACAGCGTCCGCGTACCTCTCCAGCGCGGCGTGCACGGGACCGACCACCTCGGCCAGCCCCGCCTGGCGTGCCCGCACCGACCCCGCCTCCACCTGCCACGCCGTGGCGGCCTCACCGTCCCACGTCTGCGGACCGAGCGTCCCGCGCACCCCTTCGACCCCCGCCGCGACCTGCGTCAGCGCGTCCTGGCACCGGCGCAAGGTCGCCGCGAACCCCAGCGGGCCCATCATCACGCCCGCCCCCGGGTCCTCCTCGTCCCACCGGATCACGACATGACCCGAGCCAGCGCCCCGTCGGCCTCCTGCATCGCCTCCGCGACCCCCGTCGCGTGAGCGGCCAACCCGTCCACCTCGCCGCGTGCGAGCAGAAGGTCGGTCGAGAACCACAACGCCCATTCCTCCACGGCCGCAGCCACGGCCGCGCTCCCCACGTCCTCGCACCACGCCTGTACCCGCTCCGGCACCTGCCCCGCCAACGACACCAACCGGGCGCCACCGCTCGCCAACGCCTCGAACGACACGCTCAGATCCCCAGCCACCACACAACCCCCTGCATCCCCCTGTGCGGCGGGAAGCGCCCTGCCGACGGCCGCACACTAGCGGAACTCCGGACCCGCCCGGGTGCGGGTCCCGACCGCGGACGGCGAGCCGCAGGTTCACCACGACCACGGGACGAGCCTTGGTCCGAGCGGGCCTGGTAGCGTCCTGCTCTTCGGCAGGCCGCACCGACCGGAGCCCTGGAGAAGACCTCGATGCTCCACGTGAACGACCTCGCCGCGGCCGTCGCCCGGATCGACCGTCTCTTCGGCGGCCCGGCGTCCCGCGTCGACGCCTCCGCCCTCGACCGAGGGTGTGCACGGTGCTTCAGCGACCCCGAGGACGCCCTGCTCCGGTCGGGGAACGCGCTGCTCCCGGACCAGCTCGTCGAACGTGTCGCGGCGAAGGACCCTACCCACTGGTCCGACCAGCCGGCTCTCGTCCGCCGTGTCCTGCCGCAGCTGGTCCGACTGCTCGCCGACGGTAGGGCCACGGACGCCCGGTGGTGCGCCCGGGGCCTCGTCGCAGCGGGCTGGCACGGGTGGCCCGACGACCAGCGACGGTCGGTCGAGGGCTTCCTCACGACCTGGTGGCGGCACACCCTCCGTACGGCGCCGTCCTTCGGGCGGATCCGCGAGGTCTTCACGAGCTGTGCGATCGCGAGCCTCACGGTCCGGCCATGGCTCGACGTCTGGGACGAGGAGGCCACGCAGAGCGGGTCCGTGCGTGAGCTGCGCGCACGGTGCATCGCGGACTGGCACGAGGATCTCGCCCGGTACGGGTCGACCTTTCCCTGCTGGTGGGGACCCGACGGGAGCGAGGAACGCGCCGTCGAGGCGCTGACGGCTTGGATGCTCGACCCGGGCGGCCGGGCCCACCCGAGGTGAGGGCCGCCGTCGGGCGCCGTGCCAGGAAGCCTCCCGGATGCCAGCCGACCCGACCGCGAGGACCATGGCCGCATGACGAAACTGCTGACCGCCGACCCACCGCCCGACACCCTGCCTCGCCGGATCGGGCGCGTCGCGGTGGGGCTGATCGCGGCGGCGTTCTTCGTCGTGATCTTTCCCGGGAACATCGGGCAGTGGCTCGAGCACAAGGACGGGTTCGGGCTCGACACCGACGCCATGCGGTTCGGCAGGTTGTTCTTCCAGCCCGTGCTCGTCGCGTGGGCGCTGTGGTCGACGGGGGCGTTCAGCGCCCTGCGACGTGCGCGGGCCGACCGCCCCTGACCGCATGACCGTGACCCTCGCGCTGCCGTTCCGCGGGCGGTGGCTCGTGCAGAACAGCCCGGCCCGACGCGTGCCCAGCCACGGCGTCGACGTCCTGGGCCAGCGGTTCGCGATCGACTTCGTGGGCGTCGACGACCGGGGCCGCACGGCGACCGTCCGCGACTGGCGCACCGTCCTGGCGACCGAGCCTCCCGAGCGCTTCGTCGCGTTCGGTCGCTCGATCCTCGCGCCGGCGGACGGCGTCGTGGTCCAGGTGCACGACGGCGAGGAGGACCACGCGGCCCGTCGCTCCCAGGCGACGCTCGTGCCCTACGCGCTGGGGGCCGCGGCTCGGCTGCGCGAGGGAGTTCACGCCGTCGCCGGTAACCACGTGACCGTCGCGCTGCGAGGCCCCGGCGCGTTCGTGTCCCTCGTCCACCTGCGACGCGGGTCCCTGCGGGTCCGGGTGGGCGACGAGGTGCGCGTCGGGCAGCCGCTCGCCGAGTGCGGAAACTCCGGGAACTCGACCCAGCCGCACGTGCACCTGCAGGTCACGGACAGCGCCGACTTCTCCGTGGCGCACGGCGTGCCGGTCGCGTTCCGCGACTTCCGCGAGTGGCCCCGCGGACGAGGCGAGCCCCTCGACCGGGCGACGGGACTGCCCGGGGAACGCTCCGTCGTCGGGCCGCTGGGGTGACGACCCGCCCCCTCGGCACCCCGGTCACGCGACCGGCTGGAGCCGGAACAGGCGGACCACGCGCCCCGAGTCCCGCTCGTAGGCCCTGTACCCCGGCCACTGCGCCTGGATCAGGTCCCACGCAGCCTCGCGCTCGTCGTCGTGCTCGACGAGCGTCGCCCGCACCCGCATGTCCCGGCCACGGACCGTGATCGACGCGTCAGGGTGCGCCAGCAGGTTGTACGTCCAGGCGGGGTGCCGGTCGCGCGCGAACGACGTGCCCGCGACGATCGCCCGGCCGTGACCGTCGGGCGTGTACATGAGGTAGGTGCTGCGCGGCTCGCCCGACCGCGCGCCCGTCGTGTGCAGGACGAGCGACGGGACGAGGATCGCGCTGATCTGCCACCGCCCGCCCGACACGCGCGCGAGGAACCGCTCGACCGGCGGCAGCACGACCGGCCCGGCCCTGCGGAAGGCCCGCGTGCGCGTGAGCGGGGCAACCAGGGAGCGGACGACCTGCAACAGGGAGGTCATGCCCCCATGATGGCCGGGGTCGCCGCGGTGCGCGCGGCCGCGGGCCCCTGCCCGAGCGCCCCGACCAGGCGTCGTGTCACACCGCGGGCTCGGGCGACGGGTCGGGGATCTCCCCGCGTCGGTAGCGCGGGAGCCGGCTGGCGGGCAGGATCGCGGTCGCGCTGACGCCCGCGAGGATCAGCAGACCGATGCGCAGCGTGTCGAGGCGGCTCTGCTCGTTGATCGTGACGGCCGCGTCGACCTGGGCCTGGTTCGCGTCGGTCTCTTCGAGGACCTCGCGCAGCTCCTCGTTGCTCACGAAGTTCACGTTGTCGAGGTCCACCTGCGCGACGAGCGACGGCGGCAGCTCGGGGTGCTCGACGACGGAGCGGGCCACGCTGATGCCCAGGACCGTCACGAGCAGCGCCCCGACGACCGCTGTACCGACGGCCGACGCAAGGTTCTGGGTGGTCCCGCGGATCGACCCGACGTCCCCCGCGAGCGTCTTCGGCACGGCCGTGACCAGCACGTTGAACACCAGCGTGACCAGCGCGCCCTGCCCGACCCCGAACACCAGCAGCCCGAGGATCGTCGGCACCGTCTCCCAGTTGTTCGTGACGACGAACGACAGCCAGGTGAGCGCGCCCGTCGTCAGGACGAACCCGAAGACGCCGATCGTGCGCGGGCTGAACCGCCCGTAGAAGCGCACGACGAGCGTCGCCGTGACGAACACCGTGAGGTTGAACGGCATCATCGCGAGCGCAGTGTCGAAGGGCGTGCGACCCTGCACGATCTGGATGTACAGGGGGACGGTGAAGTTGAGCGCGGCTTCGAGCGCCACGACGACGAACATCGCGTACACCGCGGCGCGCTCGCTCGACGACCCGAGGACGGTCAGGTCGACCAGGGGTACCTTCCCTGCTGCCGCTCGTCGCCGCGTCCACCAGAAGAACGTCTGCCCCAGCACGACACCGACGACGACGAACAGCGGCGCCGGGGAGACCCCGACGACCGAGAAGGGCGCGTCGGGCGAGGCGTACAGCAGCCCCCACGCGTTGAGGTTGTTGAACCCCAGGGTCAGCAGGACGATCGCCGCGCCGATCAGGACGGCCGCCACGAGGTCGATCCGGATGCCCGGGTCGCCGCGGTCCGAGCGCAGCCGAAAGCTGAAGGCGAACACGACGACCGCGAGGAGCAGCACGATCCCGAACACGGGGCGCCACCCGACCAGGGTGCCCAGCGCGCCGCCGATGAAGAAGGCGCTCACGCCGGAGATCGCCCGGGCCGAGCCGAGGGACCCGATCGCCGTCGCCTGCTGGGGCCCGTGGTAGTTCTCGGCGATGAGCGCGACGAGCGCCGGGACGATGATCGCGGCGGACGCGCCCGCGACCGCCTGGCCCGCGATCGCCCATCCCACGGTGGGCGACAGGATCATCATGAGCGCGGACAGGGCGAACGTCGCCACCACGACACGGAAGACGACGACCCACCCGATCCGCTGACCGAGCTTCGCCCCCGTCATCACGAGCGCCGCTACCGCGAGCCCGTAGACGACGATCGTCGAGCTCACGACGGTCGGTGGCACGCCGAACTCCTCGACCATCCCGCCCAGCGACACGGGCAGGGCCGCGACGTTGAACGACATGAGGACCTGGGCCAGGAACAGGCCCACCATCGGGACCCAGGACCCTCGGACCTCGGTGGCGGTGGGCTCCTCGCCGACACGGCTCACGGGCGGGACTCCGTCTTCTCCGGGACGTGCACGGACGACGCGAAGAGGTTGAGACCGAGGGCGCGGGACAGGTAGGCCGTCGCGCGCTGACCCCGGACGCTGTTGCCCGCGGAGTCCAGCGGTGGCGAGAACGTCCCGATCGCCCCCTTTCCCGGCGCCACCGCGACGACGCCCCCGGCGACCCCCGACTTCGCGGGGAGCCCGATCTCGAAGAGCCACTCCCCCGACCGCTCGTACAGGCCCGTCGAGGCCAGCACCGCGAGGGTGTCCCGGCAGACCTGCGCCGAGACGACCCGCTCCCCGGTGACGGGGTTGACCCCGCCGTCGGCGAGGGTCGCGCCCATGACCGCGAGGTCGCGCGCGGTCACGCGCAGCGCACACTGACGCGTGTACACGTCGACCACCTCGAGCGGGTCGGTCTGGATCCGTCCGTAGCTCTCGAGCAGGCGCGCGATGGCCCTGTTGCGGATGTTGGTCTCGGACTCGGACCGGTAGACGACGCCGTCGAGCTCGAGCGACCGGCCCGCGAAGCGCGAGAGTCCCGTCCGGACGTTCTCCCACTGCTCGGCGGGCGTCCCGCCGGGCATCATCGCGGTCGCCGCGAGGGCGCCGGCGTTGACCATGGGGTTCATGGGGTGACCGTCGTTGAGCTCGAGCGCCATGACCGAGTTGAACGGGAGCCCGGTGTTGTTGACACCGACGCGGTCCCGCACCGCCTCGTGCCCGTAGGCCTCGCACACGAGCGCGTAGACGAACGCCTTGGAGATCGACTGGACCGAGAACTCCACGCGCGTGTCCCCCGCCTCGTGCATCTCGCTGTCGACCACGGCGACGCTCACACCGAACAGCGCGGGGTCTGCCGTGGCCAGGACCGGGATGTAGTCGGCGACCGCTCCGGCCGTGAGGTCGCGGTACCGGGCGTGCGCCTCGACGACCAGGTGCTCGACGCGGTCCCACCGGGGCAGCGCCCCGGTCGCAGCCACCTGTTCGACGTCGTCGACGTCCATCGCGCACCGCCCGTCTCTGGAACCCTCCGTGATGCTCCCACCACGTTCGCGAGGGCGCACTCGGAGACCGGAGGCCGGTGCGGGAGGTGACGATCGTCGCCCGCCCACACCCCCTGCCCCGACGACGTCGCTCACCGCTCGACGGCCGCTCCCCTGGCCACCAGGCCCGCCTTGTCCGACAGCTTGATCTCCTTCATGAAGAAGGCGATGACGAACCCCACCACGCCGAGCGGGACCAGGTACCAGAACGCGGGGGCCAGTGCGTCGGTGTACGCCGTGACGACGACGTCGTGCAGCTGGGCCGGCAGCTCCTTGACCGCCTCCGGGGTGAGGGTGTCCGGGCCGAAGTTCGCCGGGACGTCGCTCGGGGGCAGGCCCTTGGCCGCGTCGGTCAGGTTCGTCGCGAGCCTCGTGGTGAACACGGTCGAGAACACGCTCGTACCGACCGCGGCACCGATCTCCCGCAGGAAGTTGTTCGTCGACGTCGCCACCCCGACCATCTCGGGGGCGACCGAGTTCTGCACCGCGATGACGATGGTCTGCAGCACGAGCCCCAGCCCGAACCCGAGCACGAAGATCATCGCGCCGAAGGTCACCATCGAGATGTCGGCCGTGAGCTGCGTCAGCAGGACCAGGCCGATCGTCGCGATGCCCATCCCCAGGATCGGGTAGATCTTGTACCGGCCCGTGCGCGCGATCAGCAGGCCCGAGCCGATCGCCGTGATCATCAGCCCGACCGTCATGGGCAGCATGAGCAGCCCGGACTCCGTGGCGCCGTAGCCCTGCGCCATCTGCAGGAAGGTCGGCAGGAACGACAGCGCCGCGAACATCGTCATGCCCAGCACCAGGGCGATCGAGACCGACACGGAGAACGTCGGGCTCTTGAACAGGTGCAGCGGGATGAGAGGGTCGGCCGCCCTGGTCTCGACCACGAGGAACCCGACGAGCGCGAGCACCGCCACGACCAGCACCGTCAGGAGGGCGGGGCTGCTCCAGTCGTACTTCTTGTCGCTCGAGATCGTGCTCCAGCTCGTGAGGAGCACGATGCCCGCGGTCGTGACGGCCATCAGGACCGCACCGCCGACGTCGAACCGGCGGCTCGGCGTGCGGGACGGGAGCCGGAGCTTGAACCAGGCGATCGCCAGCGCGGTCAGCCCGATCGGCACGTTGAGCCAGAAGCACCAGCGCCACCCGGGGCCCTCGGTGAACCAGCCGCCCAGCAGCGGGCCGGCGACCGTCGCGATGCCGAAGACCGCGCCCATGGGCCCCATGTACTTGCCGCGGTCCCTGGCCGAGACGATGTCGGCGATGATCGCCTGGCTCAGGATCACGAGGCCCCCGGCCCCCAGGCCCTGGACCGAGCGCCACACCACGAGCTCGACGAACGAGCCCGACAGCGCGGACCCGGTCGACCCCACCACGAAGATCGCGATCGCGACCAGGAAGGGCAGGCGTCGCCCGCGCACGTCGCCGATCTTGCCGTAGATCGGCATCACGATCGCGATCGCGAGCAGGTAGGCCGTGATGATCCAGCCCTCGTCCTGCGCGGCGCCGAGGTCCCCCACGATGGTCGGCAGCGCCGTGCCCACGACCGACTGGTCCAGCGCGGACAGGAACATCGCGGCCAGCAGGGAGCTGAAGATCACGTAGACGGTGCCCTTGGAGAGCACGATCTCCGGCTCGCTCGTCGTCGTGGCACGGGACGTGGCGTCGCTCATCGCAGCTTCCTCACTGGCGCACCGGACCTGGCAGCGCCCGTCGGGAGATCTCGGGACTCGCGTGCGGAGGATGCGGCCGGCCCCCGACGAGAGGGTCGTCGGTCGCGTCCCTCGATGGTCGTACGGTGGCCCGGAGGGCGCAACACCTGACGGACTGCCGCTACCCCGGGCTCAGAGCCCGTCGAGGAGATCGCGCATGCGGTCGATCTCGCCGCCCTGGCCCGACGCCGTCTCGGCGGCGATCTCGTGCGCGAACAGGTCCTGACCGTCGACGAGCACGACGTCGACCATGTCGAGCGCGCCCTCGTGGTGCGCGATCATGCCCTCGAGGAAGAGCCGGTCGAACGTCGCCCCGCTCGCTGCCGCGAGCGCCGCCATCTGCTCGTCGGTGAGCATCCCGACGGCGGCCTCGCCGTGGGTCCCGTGCCCACCGTCCGCACCGTCGGGGACGCGCGGGCCCGTGCCGGCCGCGGTCTCGGCCCCCTCGGGCACCTCGACGTCGCGCGCCTGCAGCCACGACGCGAGCGCATGGATCTCCGGTCCCTGCCCGGCGGTGACGCGCTCGGCGAAGGCGCGGACGGCGTCAGACTCCGCGCGGTCCGGTGCGAGCGCGGCGATCTGGAGGGCCTGCAGGTGGTGCTCGATCATCCCCGCGACGAACCCGACGTCCGCCTGGTTCCAGGAGCCCTCCGCCGGGGCACCGTCGAAGTCCTCGGGTGCGACGGTCGCGTTCCCCTCCCCCGGCAGCCCTGGCTGGACGACGACGCTCGACGGCGTCGAGGTCGGTGCCGCCTCGCCCGTGCACCCCGAGACCCCGAGCGCCAGGCCGACGACGACGAACCCCCAGGTCAGCGTCCGGGCGCCCGGGCGTGGGGCGCTCGCCCACCCTGCGTTTCCAGCGGGAAAACTCCGCATCGGCTCTGTTCCCTCCGTGTAAAACCTCGCCGGAACCATCCCGTTTAAGTGGTGCATGTCACATTTGACGGTCAGAATGCGCAGAACCCTACCAAGGAGGTGTTTCCCTCGTGCATCGAAGAACGCACAGGCGCAAGAGCCGGGTACTGCTCGCCTCGTCCGTGGCCGCAACCCTCGCCGTCTCCTCGCTCGCGGTCGCGTCGGGCGCGTACGCCGAACCGTCCGACGGATCTCCGGAGGCGGTGGCCGAGCTCCTCGAGCAGGCTCCGTCCTCCCTTCCCGCGCAACGCCTCGCTCCCCTCGCCCAGGCCACCGACGTCCTGGCCCCCGGGGAGATCGCCGGCAGCCCTAACCTGACCCTCGTCGCCAACATCCCCAAGAACGGGGCCTTCGCGCCCGAGGGCCAGTACAACAGCGACCTCGCCTTCCAGGGCCGTTACGCCTTCGCCGGCAACTACGGCGGGTTCACGGTCTACGACGTCGCCGACCCGACGAACCCCCAGCAGGTCGCGCAGGTCGTCTGCGCCGGCTCCCAGAACGACATCTCGGTCTACGGCGACCTGCTCGTCCTGAGCACCGACTCCTCGCGCAGCAACGCCTCGTGCGACAACGTCGCCCAGAGCGCGACGATCAAGGAGTCCTGGGAGGGCCTGAAGGTCTTCGACATCTCCGACCCGACGTCGCCCCGGTACGTGTCGGCCGTCGAGACCCAGTGCGGCTCGCACACGAACTCGCTCGCCCCGTCGAAGGACGGCAAGGACCTGTTCGTCTACGTCTCGTCCTACTCTCCCAACGCCGCGTTCCCCGACTGCAAGCCGCCGCACGACCTCATCAGCGTCGTGCAGATCCCGATCGACGACCCGGCGGCGGCCGAGCTCGTCTCGACGCCCGTCCTCTTCCCCGACGGCGGCAACCCGGGCGGCAACGGCTCGAGCACGACGTCCGGGTGCCACGACATCACGACCTACCCGTCGAAGGACGTCGCGGCAGGCGCGTGCATGGGCGACGGCATCCTGATGGACATCTCCGACCGTGCGCACCCCGTGGTCACCGAGGTCGTGCGGGACACGACGAACTTCGCGTTCTGGCACTCGGCGACGTTCAACAACGCGGGCACCAAGGTCGTCTTCACCGACGAGCTCGGCGGCGGCGGCGCGCCCACGTGCAACGCGACGGTCGGACCGGAGAAGGGCGCCGACGCGATCTACGACATCGTCGACGGACAGCTCGTGTTCAAGAGCTACTACAAGATCCCTCGCGAGCAGGCCGCGACCGAGAACTGCGTCGCGCACAACGGCTCGCTCATCCCCGTCCCGGGCCGCGACATCATGGTCCAGGCCTGGTACCAGGGCGGGATCTCGGTGTGGGACTTCACGGACTCGGCCAACCCGGTCGAGGTCGCGTGGTTCGACCGTGGCGCGCTGTCGCCCGACCGGCTGATCCTCGGCGGGTCGTGGTCGGCCTACTGGTACAACGGCGCGATCATCTCGAACGACATCCAGAAGGGCCTCGACGTCCTGCTGCTCGACGACCCGGTCACCAACGCCGCGAAGTCGGTCCTGACGGACGAGCTCAACCCCCAGGCCCAGCCGACGTACGTCGAACCGGCCGCGTGGTCGAAGAAGACCGCGTACGCGGGCGGAGCGACGGTCACGTACGGCGGCGCAGTCTGGCGGGCCCAGTGGTGGACCTCGAGCCAGACCCCCGGGGACCCGTGGGGCCCGTGGGAGGAGATCGCGGGCGTCGACTCGAAGGGCGTCGGGGCGTGGAAGCCCACCCGGGTCTATTCCTCGGGGGACACCGTGACGCACGACGGCACCACGTACACCGCGAAGTGGTGGACGAGGAACCAGGCCCCCGGCGACCGCTGGGGACCGTGGGCGCCGCAGGGCTGACCTGCGTCTCGCCCGGGCCCCGGCCCGGGTGAGCCACTGCCCGACGGCGCCGCTCGCCTCACAGGTGAGCGGCGCCGTCGGGCTCCGGCTCGTCCGGGATCAGCCGGGTCCCGCTCGGCGATGTCCTGACACCTGGCCACCCTCCGTGGGCGGCCCTGACCGGAGCCGGTCGGCCACCCGGCCGAGGACGAGCATCGCGTCACGGCTGGTCGTGGCTCGTGCCCCGACGTCTGCGGGCAAGGGCGGCCGCTGCCAGGCCGCTCAGGACGAGAGCGCACGCGAGCAGTGCCAGGGGGCCGAGATCCGCTCCGGTCGTCGCGATGAGACGACCGGCTGCGGGGGTGTCCGCCGAGGTGTTCGAGGGGTCGGTGGGCAGGGTCGGCGGGGGCGCGGGGGTCGGCGGGGGCGCGGGGGTCGGCGGGACCACGGCCGCTGCGACGGTCCACACGCCCTCGGTGTCGTTGTTGGTGGGGCTGGCGCTGGTGTCCGTCGCGAGCGTCGGCACGACGAGGGGGTTGGCGAGCTCGGCGATCACGTCCGCGAAGCCGTCGCCGTCCAGGTCGGTCGCGTCGGGTTCGACGAGCGGAGCCACGTACGCGACGTTCTTCATCTGCGTGTCGGCGTCCACGACCTCGGTGATGCGCACGACCACGGTCAGGACCGGGCCGTCGGCGCCCACGGGCAGGTCCGAGTCGGCGGTCGCCACCAGGCCCGCGACGGAATAGCCGGCGCCGGTGAAGGAGACCAGCTCGACGCCGTCGGGCAGGAGCTGGGTGACCGTCCACCCGGCCGGCGCCGGCAGGGGGCCGTCGTTGTGCGGGACGAGCGTCCAGGTGACCTCGTCTCCCGTCGCGAACGGGCCGGCTCCGGCGGGCCCGAGAGCCTCCGTGACGGTCAGGTCGATGCAGTTGCGCGGGTAGAGAGCGGGCGCGGCGGCGACCTGGTCGACGCGCGCACCCCCGCCCGCGTACACGACGACGCCGTCCACGATGCCGGTCGCCCTGCACTGCGAACCCCAGTCGTTCGGATCGCCCTGGTCCCTGGCGTCCACGGCGACCAGCGCCCCGGCGACGTCGCTCTCGTAGTCCGCGGTGGGGTCGGTGTCGTCCCCCACGATGGCGTTGCCGAACGTGCGGACCGCGGTCGAGTCGGCGGGGAAGGTGTTGCCGACGACCTGCGCGGTGTCTGTCGTCGCGCGCCACGCGGCGGAGGTGCTGCCGAGCGGAGGCGGGTCGACGAGCGGGAGGACGGCCAGTGCGAGCGCCTCAGGAGCCGGGTCGGGTGCCGGCTCAGGTGCCGGTTCCGGCTCGGGCGGCGGGGTCGGCCCGGGAGTACCCACCTCTCCGAAGCCCTGGTCGTCGAGCGAGCCGACCTGGACGAACGGGCCGGTACCCGTGAAGTCGTTGTTCAGGACGCTGAGCCCCGAGGACGAGTGCGACCCGGTCTCGCCGAGGTTCTCGTAGTACGGCACCACGCGGACCGCGGCATCGAACGCCGGGTTGGTGGCCGTGAACGCGATGTCGTTGTCACGAACGACGACGTCGTGCGCGGGGGTGATCTGCACGACGTACGTGTTCGTCCCGGTCACGACGTTGCGTTCGAAGGTGAAGCCCCGGAACCCGAGGGGCAGGTAGACGCCGGTGATGTTGTCGGTGAACTCGTTGTCCGCGAAGACGACGTCCCGGCTGATCTGGGTCAGGTCCTCGGTGCTCGACTCGGTCGGGTTGATCGTCAGGTTGGCGATGCCGACGTTGCCCGTGAAGGTGCTGTCGCGCAGCTCCAGGCCGGTGGCCGACTCGGAGTAGATGCCGTACCAGGTCTCGGCCGACACCGTGACGCGGGTCAGGATCGCGTCGTACGTCACGTCCAGGTAGATGCCGGTCGAGCCGCCCGTGATCACGGCGTCGGTGACGGTGACGCCCTCCGAGAAATAGGTCCGGACCCCGTTGGTCCCGTTCTGGTAGGACGTACCGGCATGACCGGTGATCGTGATCGTGTCGATGGTCAGGTCGCTCAGGTAGCGCCCGTAGACACCGCTGCCCGTGGCGTCGATGGTGGCGTTCGTGATGGTCGCGCCACCGTTGTTGTTCAGGGAGATGCCGTTGCCTCCCGAGAGGACGGCGTCGGTGATGGTGGCGCCCGGGACGTCCTTGCGGAACGTGCCGTCGGTGCGCGACATGATGCCCGTGACGAACGCGTCGGTGACCGGCCGCACCACGGTCGCGCCCTGGGAGACCGAGAGGTCGATGCCGACGGAGCTGCCGAACATCGTGCCGGTCACGTGGACGTCGGTCAGGACCGCGCCCGCGGTCGATCCGATGGACACACCGGCATCGATCGCGCCCGTCACCGTGACGTCGGTGGCGATCATCCCGGTCCCGGTCGTCGCACCGAGCGTGCGCACCCCGTAGCCGAAGTCGCTCACGACGATCCTGGAGACCACGGCGCCGGTCGAGCCGGACAGGTCGATCCCGACGCTGTTGCGGATGCTGTTGCCGGTCACGGTCGTGTCCTCGATACGCGCCCCGGTCGTCGCGCCCGTCGTGATCCCGAAGGTCGCCGCCGCGCCCACGGGCGTGGTCGTGACGGTCGAGCCGGTGATGACGGGGCCCGCGCCGGTCGTGGTGAGTGCGGTGCTCACCCCTACCGGATATCCGGCCAGGTTCGCGCTGGTGATCACGACACCCGTCGACGCCTGGAGGTCGATGGCCGCGACCGTCCTGTTCGCGATGCCCGTCCCCGAGATGGTCACGCGCGTGAAGGAGGCCCCCGTGGTGGCCCCGGTGTTGACCGCGTTGGCGGTCGCCCCGGTCACGGTCACGTCGGTCATCTGCACGCCGGCCCCGGTCTGGGCGGGGGTCTGGGCGTAGGCGCGAGCAGCGCCGGTGATGGTCGAGCCGTCGACCGTGACCCCGGTGGCGCTGGCAGCGTTGATCGCGGTGGCCACCCCCGTCGTGGCGGTCACCGTGAGACCTGTGATCGTGACGCCGGTGGTCCCCGTGAGGTTGATGCCCGTGACCGAGGTCAGCGCCGCAGGGTTGGTGATCGTCAGTCCCGTCAGCACTGCACCCGTTCCGGTCACGGAGACGACCGCCCGGTTGGCCAGGTTCGGCGAGAGGGTCAGGTTCCTGGTCGTCAGTCCTCCCCCGGTGACGGACCACAGGGCGACGATCTGCGACGGCGTCGCCGAGGTCACGGTGACGTCGCGCGGCACGGCGAGCGTGCCCGTGAAGGTGAAGGTGCCCTCGACGACGTGCAGCGTGTCCCCGGCCGCCGCCGCGTTCAGTGCTGCCTGCAGGGTGACCAGGGTCGGGGGCTGTACCTCTCCCCCGACCCAGGCGACGGGGACGTTGTTGGCGGGGTTGACCACGATCGGGTCGGCGAGAACCACGGCTTCGTCCTGCTCGGCCGCCACCGCCACCGTCTTGGCCTCGGACGCGGGGCCAGCCTCGGGGACGGGCGCGGCAGCTGCCAGCTCCGCCGCGCTCTCGGTCGGCGCGTCCGCGGGTTCCGCAGTGCTCTGCGGGACGGGTTCCAGTGCA
Organism: Oerskovia sp. PE-21s; assembly: GCF_056158145.1. Lineage (NCBI taxonomy): Bacteria > Bacillati > Actinomycetota > Actinomycetes > Micrococcales > Cellulomonadaceae > Oerskovia > Oerskovia sp. PE-21s. Next base: position 109,721 of record NZ_JBUXJM010000008.1, on the reverse strand, counting down.
CCCGGGGGTCGGGGCGCGGGTGCGTCGACAGCGGCGGCCGGTCGAGGCGCCGCTGAGCTCGCGTCGGCCCCCGGCCCTGCGGGGTCCGCGGGGCCCACCTGGGTACCGACGGCGGGCTGCTCCGTCGCGCCGTCCGCCGGGGCGTCGTCGACGGCCCACGCGCCCGAGCCGGGGAGCAGGAAAGCGGCGACCAGGGCCAGGACGACGAGTCCCCGCCCCGGGCGCGACCGGACCGGACGACTGCTCAGCCTGGTGTTGGACATCTCTGACCCGCCCGCTCGTCGACCAGCATCGGTTCGAGGCCCCCGAGGCGGAGCCTGACGTCTCCACGTCACCGTATCCACGGGCGGCGGCGAGCGCGAGCCGTGTCCCCTCAGCGGGTGAGAGGTCGCGCCGTGTCGGCCTGCAGCGCAGACCACAGGGCGGTCATGGTCTGCGCGACGGTCACCGCCTCGCTCACCGGGCGGCGTACTCGGCGTCGGTGACGTGCTCGAGCCAGGTCGTGCTCCGGGCGGGGTCGTCGGCACCCTCCGAGATCGCGAGGTGTTCCATGAAGGAGTCGGGGGCAGCGCCGTGCCAGTGCTGCTCACCCGGAGGGCAGTACACCGTCTCGCCGGGCAGGGCCCGGACGACCGCGCCGTCCCTGGTACCGACCAGCGCGACACCGGAGACGACATGGAGGAACTGACCGCGGGCGTGGACGTGCCAGGCGGTGCGTGCACCGGGGGCGAAGCGAACGCGTCCGACGACCGTGCGTTGGTCGTCGTCCTGCGGGCTGACGATCATGTCGAGCCAGACGTCGCCGGTGAACTGCTCGGGCGGGTTCTTCGTCGTGGGGGTCTGCGGCAGGTTACGCATCAGCGTTCTTCTCCTCGAAGCGTGGACGGGGACGGGGACGGGGACGGGGCGGGGCGTTCCTCCTGCTCGCGGGTCGCCGCCCAGGACGCGAGGAGCTTGAGCCCGTCGTCGGACGGGGAGCCGGGGACCGCGGTGTAGACGTTGAGCTGCAGACCGGTGTCGGCGGGCAGTTCGAGGGCCTCGTAGTCGAGCTCGAGCGTGCCCACTGCGGGGTGGTGGAAGACCTTGGTGCCCGTGCGGTGGAGCCGCACGTCGTGCGACGCCCACAGCCGGCGGAAGTCCTCGCTGCGTGTGGAGAGCTCCCCGACCAGTCCGGTGAGGGCCGTGTCGTACGGGTTCTTGCCCGCCTCGGCCCGCAGGATCGCGACCGCGTCGTGCGCGATGCGGTCGTACCGGTCCCCCCAGAATGCCCGTGCCGCCTCCGCGTCGAGGAACTGGAACCGGGCACTGTTGACCGGCCTCTTCGCGATCCGCTCGGGCGACTCGTACATGGGCGAGTACAGGGCCCGCCCCAGCGTGTTCGCCCCGAGCACGTCGAGCCGACCGTTGCGCACGAACGCCGGCGCGCCCTCCATCGCGTCCAGGATCCGCTGGACGGCCGGACGGAGGACGGGCGCAGAGGTGCGCCTGGCGCGTGACCGGGCAGCCCCGGACTGGTTCGCCGCGCGGGCGAGATCGAACAGGTGGTGGTGCTCGGCCTCGTCGAGCTGCAGTGCCTGGGCCACGGCCTCGAGGACCTCCTCGGACACGCCGCCCAGGTTCCCGCGCTCGAGGCGCGTGTAGTAGTCGACGCTCACGCCCGCGAGCATCGCGACCTCCTCGCGGCGCAGACCTGGCACACGCCGGTTGCCGCCGTACGCGGGCAGCCCGGCACGCTCGGGGGTGATGCGCGCCCGGCGGCTGGTGAGGAACTCGCGGGTCTCGGCCTTCAGGTCCATGCCTTCGACGGTACGGCCGACGCCTCCCTCCTGGGAGGTTCTGCTGGTACCTGGGGCTCCCTTGTCGGAGGGGACCGGCGCCGCGACGTCGTGTCCGAGCGGGGTACCAGCAGGACCTGCCTCATCCGGCAGACACCTCCTAGCGTGAAAGGCATGACGACGAACCCGATCCCCACCCTGACGCTGAACGACGGCACCGAGATGCCCGCCCTCGGGTACGGCGTCTTCCAGACGCCCCCGCAGGAGACCGTCGACGTGGTCACCGAGGCGCTGCGTACCGGCTACCGGCACATGACACCTCCACCTACGGCGCGCACGAGCTGACTCCCGCGGCGCGGCGCCGCTGAACCACCTCTTTCCCTGAACCATCCCCGCACCGAGAGGCACCACCTCATGCGAGCAACACTCATGTACGGCGCCGGAGACGTCCGCATCGAGACCGTCCCCGACCCCGTCCTCCAGCAGCCCACCGACGCCGTCGTACGCGTCGTGCGGGCCTGCGTCTGCGGGTCGGACCTGCACCCCTACCACTCCATGCGCGGCTCGACCCGGGGCAACCCGATGGGCCACGAGCTCATCGGCGTCGTCGAGGAGACCGGCAGCGCCGTGACGAACGTCAAGAAGGGCGACTTCGTCATCGCCCCGTTCGCGTTCTCCGACAACACCTGCGTGTTCTGCCGAGAGGGCTTCCAGACCTCGTGCGTGCACGGCGGCTGGTACGGCTCCCCGGAGACGGGCGGCCTGCAGGCCGAGCTCGCGCGCATCCCGCTGGCCGACGGCAGCCTCGTCGTCGTCCCCGACGTCGACCCGGCGACCGCCGACGAGGGACTGCTGAACTCCCTGCTCACCCTGTCCGACGTGTACCTCACCGGCTACCACGCGGCGCACGTGGCACAGGTGCTGCCCGGCCAGATCGTCACCGTGATCGGTGACGGAGCCGTCGGGCTGTCCGCCGTGCTCGCCGCCAAGCAGCTCGGCGCCGAGCGGATCATCCTCATGGGCCGCCATACCGCGCGCACCGACCTGGGACGCGAGTTCGGCGCGACCGACGTCGTCGCGGAGCGTGGCGCCGAGGGCATCGGCAAGGTCATGGACCTCACCGGAGGCGAAGGCTCGCACGCCGTGCTCGAGGCCGTGGGCCACATGCCCGCCTACGAGCAGGCCTACGGCGTCGTCCGCCCCGGCGGGACCATCTCCCGCGTCGGCGTGCCCCAGTACGAGGACGCCCCCGTCGGGTTCGGGTCCCTGTTCGGGAAGAACGCACGCCTCGCCGGCGGCCCCGCCCCGGTGCGGGCATACCAGGAGGCCGCGATCGCCCAGGTCCTCGCCGGGGAGATCGACCCCGGCAGAGTCTTCGACGCGACCCTGCCGCTCGAGGACGTCGCCGAGGCCTACCGCCTCATGGACTCCCGCGAGTCCCTCAAGGTCGCCCTGCGGCCCTGACCACCGGGGGTGGGCGCCCTCGGCCTCGGTCGTCCTGCCACGGTAGGACCCCGGCGCGCTCGCGTCCGACGACGGGCTGACGCCCGGACGCGAGCGCGCGCCTAGCGTCGAGGTGTGCCCGACCCGACGTCTCTCCACGCCCCCCTCGACGACCGATCGCCCGTCGCCCCGGCCCGCCCCGGCGGGACGACGGCGTCCAGCGGACAGCCCTGGTCGCGCGGCGCCCTCGTGCTCGCCGCGAGCTTCCTGCTCGGCGGGCTCACTTCTTTCGCCCAGGGATTCCTGCCCGACGCCGCAGCTCCCTTCGCGAACTCGGCGAGCGGCTGGACCCTGCTCACGGCGCTCCTCGTCACCTGGGCGGCACGCGACCCGCGGACCCGGACATGGCACGCCGCCGTGCTCGGAGCCGCGAGCTTCGTGCTGCTCGTCCTTGGCTACACCGTCGCCGCCGACGTCCGCGGGTACGTCTACGACCCGACGCTGTTCGGGGTCGTCGGCCTGCTCGTCGGCCCGTTCGTCGGTGTCGCGGCGGCGTGGCTGCGTACGGCGGGCATGCGCGCCGCCCTGGGCGCGGCGCTGCTCGCGGGGATCGGCCTCGGCGAGTCCGTGTACGGGCTGACGACCGTGGCGGAGACGACGGGAGCCGGCTACTGGGTCGCGATCGGGCTCGTGTCGCTCGCCCTGCTCGCCCTCATGCTTGCGCGCGCCCTCCGCAGCACCCTGCAGGTGGCGCTGGCCGTAGCGGGTACCGCCGTCGTCGCCGCGGCGTTCCTCGTCGCCTACCGCGCGCTCGGCACGATCGGCTGACGAGCCAAGCGCCCGGAAACCCACCCCTGCTTGATTCGCGAGACGAGGAGCACCCGGTAGACCGGTCTGGACGACGGGTCACAGCGAGGAGAGCGTGGCTCTTGGCCGTACGTCACCCTGGCGGCAGTCCAGTTCCCAGACGGCCCGCGCTGCTCAGGGAGTTCTGTCGCGGGTGGGGGGAACCTGGTTCGCGATCGCCACCGCTCGCCCGAGGTGGCGACCCCATTCCTCGGCGCGTTCGAGCTCCCCAGGGTGCAGAGGGCCCTCGCTTCCGTCGACGTAGAAGGAGTGGGGGTCGTCGATCAGCGTGATGCCCTTGGCCCGGAGCATGTCGGCGGCCTCTCTGGCCGCGCTGCCAGGGATGTATCGGAACGACGAGAGCCGGGTGTCGAAGACCACCACAGAGCGCCCGCTGGTCTCGTCGATCAGTGCCTCGAGCCACTCGCGGATGCCACCCGCCTGCTCACAGTGGTCGCGATGCTCTTTCGCAACCGCCTGACGGCTGTCGGGGCGTGACATGCCGAAGGTGTGGGTCGGGCCGCCCAGGACGACCAACCCGGCGTCGAGGATGTCGGCGGCTGGGCCGAGCGCAGGGAGCTGCACCTCGCGCACCTGCACCTGGTGGGAAAGGCCTCGCACGATGGCCTGGGCGATCGCGCGAGTGTTGCCGAAGATCGACTCGTAGATCACGACGGCTTCCATGACGTCCTCTCCTGGGTCCTTGGTGGCGGGCACCATGACGATGAGGAACTTCGAGAACCAGCCCATCACAACCACCAGCGAACAGGAAGGGCCCAAGTCCCTGCCGGTTGGGGTCGTTCGACCCGGTTGCCGAAGGTGTGCGCAGGGCAAAGACTGAAGGGGTCGAAGAGACTCCGCACCCGCCCGACGCACGAGGCTGTGCTCCGTGCCCCGATGCTGCTGCGAGGTCCATCGCAAACCGTCAGAGCGGGGGAACCTCATGTCCGAGAACCGTGTGGTGGTAGGGATCGACGGCTCGACGAGCAGCCGGTCGGCGCTGATCTGGGCGGCGCACGAGGCCCACCTGCGAGAGGTCGACCTGCTCGTGGTGCACGCACGGTTTCGGCCCGCCTACGACGTCCTGTTCGCCGGCGGGTTCTACCTGCCACCGATCGCCGACGAGGGCGAGGAGGTCGCCGAGATCCTGCGGGTAGCGACCGGGCTCGTCGAACACGTCGCACCCGACCTGGAGGTGAAGGTGTCGGCCCGTCCAGGCCCAGCAGCACTCGCCCTGCTGGAGGCCGCCACCGAAGGCGCCGGGTGCGTCGTCGTCGGGTCCCGCGGCCTCGGGGCCTTCGGATCGCTCTTCCTCGGGTCGGTCAGCATCCACGTGGCTGCACGCTCGCCCGTGCCCGTGGTCGTCGTTCCCACCGATACCACGTTCTCCACCACAGGTCCGGTCGTCGTTGGCGTCGACGGATCACCGCACGCCCAGGCCGCGGTCCACGCAGCAGCCGAAGAAGCCGCGCGCCGCCACGTCCCCTTGGACATCGTGGCCGCCTACACCGTCCCGACCGACCTGCTCGTCACGCCCCTGGCAACGTCGCGCGACGAGTTCCGCCTGGCCTTCCAGATCCAGGCCCAGGCGAACGCCGAGACCGCCGCCCACGCCGCTGGCGATGCCCACACCGTACGCACACACGTCGCCGAGGGCCCACCCGCCCGTGAGATCGCCCGCATCGCCGAGACCGCATCCCTCGTGGTCGTGGGCTCCCGTGGCCACGGCGAGATCACCGGCCCAGTCCTCGGATCCGTCAGCCAGACCCTCCTACGTCATGCCACCTGGCCCGTCCTGGTCGTCCACCACACCTCGACCGACTGATCCCGACCGCGCATCGCACGCCGGTCGCGCACAGCAGCCCACGGCCTCTCTCGTCGTGCGCTACAGCGCTGCTGACTCTGAGACGGCTAGAGCATCCCGATGTCATCGCCATCGGCCCGTGCGTGCGCCAGCTCTACCCTCGACGGGCCGATGTCGGCTATGCAAGATGGACGGAAGAACGTACGAACCAGACTGCATCGCGGAGGAGTCCAGCAGCGCTGACGTGAGGTATCTGGAGGATGACCAAGAGTAGGCTGCACGTCCACAACAGCAGCGGCGTCAGACCTGCATGTCCACGAACCGCGCGTAGTGCCCCTGGAACGCGACGGTGATCGTGTCGGTCGGGCCGTTTCGGTGCTTGGCCACGATCAGGTCTGCCTCGCCGGCTCGCGGAGACTCCTTCTCGTACGCGTCCTCGCGGTGGAGCAGGATGACCATGTCGGCGTCCTGCTCGATAGAGCCCGATTCACGCAAATCCGACATCGCGGGCTTCTTGTCCGTGCGCTGCTCAGCGCCACGGTTCAGCTGCGAGATCGCGATGACCGGGACCTCGAGCTCCTTCGCGAGGAGCTTGAGCGCACGGGAGAACTCGGAGACCTCCTGCTGTCGGGACTCGACGCGCTTGCCCGACGTCATGAGCTGGAGGTAGTCGATCACGACGAGCTTGAGGTCGTGCTTCTGCTTGAGCCGACGGCACTTGGCGCGGATCTCCATGAGGGACATGTTGGGCGAGTCGTCGATGAAGAGCGGCGCTTCGGAGATCTTGCCCATGGTGCCCGCGAGCTTCTGCCAGTCGTCCTCCCCCATGGAGCCGTTGCGCATCTTCTGCAGGTGGATGCGCGCCTCGGCAGCCAACAGACGCATCGTGATCTCGTTGCGGCTCATCTCGAGCGAGAACACGACGGACGTCATGTTGTGCTTGATCGACGCCGACCTGACGATGTCGATACCCAGGGTCGAGTTGTGGGTGGGGATCATCGCGCGGCTGGCCAGGTAGAGGTGCTCGGGGTGGTCGACCTCCACGCAGCGGACGGGCACCGAGTCGATGCGCCGGACGTCGACGATGAAGCGAGACCTCAGTCGCGGGGTCGACGGGCGACGACGCTCCTTGTGAACCAGCTTCTTCCGCTCGAGCGCGAAGACGTCGTCGTCGGTCGTGAACGTGATGGTGAAGGCGGTCGACGACTGCTCGGACCGTCCGCCCACCCGCTTCTCGGACCAACCAGTCCGATACCCGAGGCTGTGGATCAGTTCGCGGACGCCCTCGGCAAGTCGCCGGTTCGTCAGAGCGATCTGGGGGCTACCCGTGGGGTTGACAGTGCCATCAGTGTCTAGGAGCCCTGCGAGCAGTTCACGACGTTGCCCTTCGCTCGCCCGGAGGTAGGTGAGCGGGATGTGCTTGTCGTCCATCACTCCGAGCGTGCGCAGGATCCCGGCGACGGTCCCGCGAGCGTTGTGGCAGTCCTGGCAGCGCCGAAGACCGGTGCTGGGGCGTCCGCAGTCCGGGCACGTCGGAGCGGGCATCTTCTCGGAGATGCCCTTGGACTTCCCTCCGCACGAACGTCCACAGGTCTTGACCTGGCTCGTGCGTGGCAGGAACTCGACCCCGCAGACGACGCAGTTCCGCGTGGCGACTGCCGGCGCTTCAGGAAGTTGCAGCGTGTAGAGGCGGGCCGCACCCTCGAAGCGGGTGCGCTCCTCGGCGACCAGTCCCAGCCCTTCGATGCGGGCGGCGATCTCGGGATCGGCCGACGTGAAGCGTGCCGACGCGGAGTGACCGTCGCCCAGCCAGACACCCAGCGCGTAGGGGTGCAGAGGAAGGTCTGCCTCAGGGAGCGCCAGTGCGCCCGCCGTCGTCACGGCGTGGTTCGCACGGCGGTCCGCAGTCTCGCACCGCAGCGTCGCGGCGATCTCCTCGGTGGTCCGAACGCTCCCGTCCAGACCGCTCTTTCGGCGCGACGCCCTGGTGCTCGTCGACCACTCGTGCAGAGCATCGGCGACGATCGTCGTGCCGTCGTCGAACACGACCTCGTAGCACGGCCGGTCCGTGAGGACCTCGGTCGCACGCACGACGGTCGTCGAGGTGCCGTCCGCAGCGAGAAGCTGGTCGCCGACCGCGACCTCGCCCATGGTGGTCCAGCCGGTCGGTGTCGGCAAGAGGGTGTCGAGCGCTAGCGCCTTGCCGATGGCCGGGCGTGCCGCGATCACGATCATCTGCCCGGGGTGCAGCCCGTTGGTCAGCCGGTCGAGGTCCGCGAACCCGGTCGGGACCCCCACCATGCCCTCGCCGCGGTGCCCTGCGGCCTCGATCTCGTCGACGGTCCCGCCGATGACCTCGCCCAGGACGATGTAGTCCTCGGCGGTGCGGCGCTCGGTCACGGCGTAGACCTCAGCCTGCGCGTTGTTCACGACGTCGTCGACGTCGCCGCCGTCGGTCGCGTACCCGAGCTGGACGATGCGGGTCCCGGCCTCGACGAGGCGGCGCAGCACGGCCCGCTCGCGCACGATGCGTGCGTAGTAGCCCGCGTTCGCGGCGGTGGGGACCATGGCCATGAGGTCGTGGATGTAGGGCGCGCCACCGATCCGGCCCAGCTCGCCGCGGCGCGTGAGCTCTGCGACGACCGTGATGGCGTCGGCGGGCTCGCCGCGCCCGTAGAGGTCGATGATGACGTCGTAGATCGACTCGTGCGCCGGCTTGTAGAAGTCGGTGCCACGGATCTGCTCGATCACGTCCGCGATGGCGTCCTTGGACAGGAGCATGCCGCCGAGGACGCTCTGCTCGGCCGCGATGTCCTGCGGCGGGGTGCGGTCGAACCCGGGACCGCCGCTGCCTGCGGGTGGTCCGAAGCTCGACTCGAGCTCGTCGATCGACATGCGGGCCCCTCACTCCCCCGGCATGGCCGGGTATCGTCCTGCGTCGCACATCTGTTCTACTCCGGCCCACCGACACGTCTTGAGCCCGCGTCGTCGAGGGGTGTCGTGTGGTGCTGCACCGTCGACCGTCCGTAGGCCCGAGCATGCACGACTCAGCGACAGTAGATCGCGCTTCCATCCCCCGCAAACGACCCTGTTCACAGAGGTGTGGACAGCCTGTGGACAGACCCCGCCAGCCTGTTCACAGCCATGTGGACAACCATGTGGACAACTGACGAGTTGTCCCCTGTACACGCCCATGAGCAGCCTGTTCACTAGGCTCAGGGGTGTGGACGAAAGAAATTCCGGCGACACGCCGCACGCACGCCAGCCAGCTCCCGGTCAGCCCTCCGACGCCGGTCGTTCACCCCGTTCACCCGAGGACCGCTCCCCGGTCACCGACGGCGCCCCGCACCGGCCGTCGTCGTCCACAGGGGACGGGCCCCCCAGCCGTCGCCTCATCGACAAGCAGATCCTGGCCCTCGCGGTGCCGGCCCTGGGGGCGCTCGTCGCGGAGCCGATCTTCGTGCTCGTGGACAGCGCCGTCGTCGGGCACCTGGGGACCGCCGAGCTGGCCGGGCTCTCCTTGGCCTCCACGGTCCTGCTGACCCTCGTGGGCCTGTGCGTCTTCCTCGCGTACGCGACCACCGCGGCCGTGGCCCGGCGCATCGGTGCGGGCCACCGGCGCGAAGCCCTCCAGTCGGGGATCGACGGCATGTGGCTCGCGCTCGGCCTGGGCCTGGTCCTCGCGGCGACCCTGTGGATCGGGGGCGGCTGGGCGATCGGCGCGATGGGTGGCACGGGCGAGGTGGCCGAGCACGCGCTGGTGTACCTGCGCTGGTCAGGCCTGGGCCTGCCCGGCATGCTCGTCGTCCTGGCGTCCACGGGTGTGCTGCGCGGCCTGCAGGACACCCGCACTCCCCTCTACGTCGCCGCGGGGGGCGCGACGTTCAACGCCGTCCTCAACGTCGTCCTCGTGTACGGCGTGGGCCTCGGCATCGCAGGCTCGGGCATCGGGACGGCCGTCGCGCAGCTCACCATGGGCGCGGTGCTCGGCGTCGTCGTCGTGCGCGGTGCCCGGCGCGAGGGCGCGTCCCTGCGCCCCGCCGCAGGCGGCATCTGGTCCAACGCGCGCGCGGGCGCGCCGCTGTTCGTGCGCACGCTCTCGCTGCGCCTCGCGATCCTCCTGACGGTCTTCGTCGCGACCGGGCTCGGGGAGGTCACGCTCGCGGGCTACCAGGTGGTCGCGTCGGTCTGGGGGCTCGCGGCGTTCGCGCTCGACGCCCTCGCGATCGCCGCGCAGGCCCTCGTCGGCCACGGCCTGGGCGCGGGAGACCGGTCGCACGTCCGTTCGGTCCTGCGCCGCACGCTCCAGTGGGGAGTCGCGGCGGGCGCGCTGCTGGGCCTCGTCATGGCCGTGGGCGGCTGGTGGTTCGCGCTGTTCTTCACGTCCGACCCGGACGTCCGCACCGCAGTCGCGCTCGGCATGGCCGTGTGCGGCCTGCTGCTGCCCATGGCGGGTTGGGTGTTCGTCCTGGACGGCGTGCTGATCGGCGCCGGGGACGGCCGCTACCTCGCGTGGGCGGGCATGGTCACGTTCGTCGTGTACGTGCCGTTCGCGCTGGCGGTCCGGGCTCTCGCGCCCGACGGCGCCGCAGGCCTCGCGTGGTTGTGGGCGGCCTTCGCGGGGGTCTTCATGGCGGCGCGCGCCCTGACCACGGGGCTGCGTGCGCGCAGCGACCGCTGGATGGTCACCGGGGCGTGAACGGACCTTTCAGACCGAGTGAGGAGCAGGGGCGCTCGTCCTGACGGACGAGCTCAGGGGGAAACGCCGACGGCCCGGCCCCCTCCGCAGAGGGGACCGGGCCGTCGGGTGAGATCTCCGATCCATCCATCCCTCACGGGACAGGGGCGATCAGTCGATCAGGCAGCCACCACGTTGACCGCGATGTTCGCCGAGACCTCGGCGTGCAGGCGGATGGTGACCGTGTACGAACCGGTCGACTTGATCGGCTGGCCGATCTCGATCTTGCGCTTGTCGACGGACGGGCCGCCGGCAGCCTTCACGGCCTCGGCGATGTCACCGGTGGTGACGGCACCGAACAGACGGCCGCCCTGGCCCGCCTTGGCCTGCACGACGACAGGCTTCGACTGCAGCGAGTCGCGGGTCGCCTTGGCCTCGTCGAGCGTCGCGATCTCGCGAGCCTTGCGAGCCTTGCGGATCGCAGAGATCTGCGACTCGGCACCCTTGGACCATCCGGTCGCCAGGCCACGGGGCACGAGGAAGTTACGGGCGTACCCGTCCTTGACCTCGACCACGTCGCCGGGCTCGCCCAGGCCGGTGACCTCGTGGGTCAGAATGAGCTTTGCCATGTTCTATCCCCTCTCGATCAGCGTGCGGACGACGAGTACGGCAGGAGCGCCATCTCGCGAGCGTTCTTGACGGCACGTGCGATCTGACGCTGCTCCTGGACGGAGACGCCGGTCACGCGACGGGCACGGATCTTCCCGCGGTCGGAGATGAACTTCCGCAGCAGGGTCGTGTCCTTGTAGTCGACCGACTCGATCTTCGCCGACTTCAGGGGGTTGGACTTCTTCTTGGGCTTGCGCACCACTGGCTTCGCCATGGTGTTGCTCCTTCACAAGGTGCTATCCCCGGCCGGGGTGGGTGCCGTCGTCGGGCACCTGCCCTGCCGGGAAGGGTTTTGTCTGGGGTGAGCGGTGACTAGAAGGGGGGCTCGTCCGAGAACGAGGACCCACCCGACGACGCGGGGCCAGCCGTGGCCCACGGGTCGTCGTTGTTCTGCTGGCCACCGCCGGAAGCGCTGAAACCACCGCCGCTCGAAGCGCCGCCGCCGCCGAAACCGCCGCCGCCACCGAAGTTGCCGCCACCCGAGCGCTGGGCCCGGGTGACCTTCGCGGAGGCGTACTTCAGGGAAGGACCGATCTCCTCCACCTGCAGCTCGACGACCGTGCGCTTCTCCCCCTCGCGGGTCTCGTACGAACGCTGGACCAGACGGCCCTGAACAACCACGCGCATGCCCTTGGTCAAGGACTCGGCGACGTTCTCCGCGGCCTCGCGCCAGATCGAGCAGCGCATGAACAGCGTGTCGCCGTCCTTCCACTCGTTGCTCTGGCGGTCGAAGGTGCGCGGCGTGGACGCCACGGTGAAGTTGGCGACGGCAGCCCCTGCGGGGGTGAAGCGAAGCTCCGGGTCCCCGGTCAGGTTTCCGACCACCGTGATGACGGTTTCACCAGCCATGCCAGCTCCTCATTGTTCGTTGCGTATCGAAGAAACTTCGAAGGGGATGACCCCCGTCCGCGCACATCCCACCACGTGCCACTGACGGCGCCCACGAGGACGCGCAGAGCACCGGGACGGCGCGAGGGAAGTCAGAAAGTGCGGGTGATCAGCGAGCGTCGGTGCGCAGGACCTTCGTGCGCAGGACGACCTCGTTGAGGCCGAGCTGACGGTCCAGCTCCTTGGCCGTGTCCGACGTCGAGGTGAAGTCGACGACGGCGTAGATGCCCTCGGACTTCTTGTTGATCTCGAAGGACAGGCGGCGACGGCCCCAGATGTCCACCTTGTCGACAGTGCCACCGTCGGTCTTGATGACCGTCAGGTACTTGTCGAGCGACGGAGCAACGGTGCGCTCCTCGATCTCGGGGTCGAGGATGATCATCAATTCGTACTGACGCATGCGGTTAACCCACCTCCTGCGGACTCAGCGGTCACGGTCTCTCCGTGACAGGAGGGTTGTGCGTCGCTGCGCCGTCCCCGCACTGATGGCAGCACGGATCGAGACACAGCAAGTTCCCAAGGTACCCGGTCAGGGCCGGGGTCGGGAAATCTGGGTGCTACCCCTGGGGCGGTCCCTTGGAGACGACGAGGGTGACCGTGCTGCCCGGTGGGACCTTCTGGCCGGCTCCCGGCTCCACCCGGATCACCTGCCCCTTGGGCAGCTGGCTCTCCTCCTCGCGCACGGTGGAGACCAGGTTGGCACGTCGGATCACCGCCTCGGCAGCGCCTTGCGCCTGGCCGGTCACCTCGGGCACGACGACCTCGTTGGTCGGCAGGTTGTTCGGGTCCTGCCCCTTCGAGACGACGACCGCCACGGTCGTCCCCGGCGCGGCGGGCTGCCCCGCGCTGCCCACGCGGATGACGACGTCCTTCGCGACGTCCGCCGAGTACTCCTCGGTGAATGCCACGCGGAAGCCCAGCGCCTCGAGTGCCGCCCGGGCATCGGCCTTCGACCTGCCGACCAGGTCGGTCGGGATGGCTGTCTGGGTCTCAGGCTGCTCGGGCTCTTCGGGCTCGTCGACCGGCGGGATCTCCGTGGGGACCTCGCTCGGCGTCTCGGTCGGGACCGGCTTCTTGGGCGTGTACTGCGGGAACTCCTGCACCTCGGCGTACTGCGGGAGCGCGATGACGCCCTCCATGTACTGCGTCCAGGCGTCCACGGGCCAGGTTCCACCCGTGATGGACTTGCGGTAGTACTCGCCGAAGGGCTCGATCTGCTCCTGTGCCTGCGTCTCGGGGTTGGTCTGGTAGAGGCCGACGATGGTCGCGAGCTGGGGGATGTACCCGGTGAACCAGGCCGACTTGTTGTCGTTCGACGTTCCGGTCTTGCCCGCCACCGGTCGCTTGAGCGCCTTGGCCGGCGCACCCGAGGCGCCCTTGGCCTCGACGACCTGCGTCATGGCGTAGGTCGCGGCTGCCATGGTGTCCGGCTCGAAGACGCGCTCGTTGCGGCCCGCGGGCTCCCAGATCTCGGCGCCGCTGCTGAGCAGCTTGACGGACTGCACGACGTGCGGGGTCGACTCGAAGCCCTGCGCCGCGAACGTCGCGTAGGCGTGCGCGAGGTCGATCGGGTGGACCGACGCCGTACCGAGCACGTTCGACGGGACGGGCTTGAGGTCCATGGTGTCGGCCGGGATCCCGGCCTTGACGGCCGCTTCGACCGTGGCCTCGGGGCCGACCTCCATGTTGAGCGCCGCGTAGACCGAGTTGATCGAGTTCGCGGTGGCCTTGACGAGGTCGACCTCACCGAACGTGCCGTTGTCGAAGTTCTTGACCCCCTTGCCCTTCTCGTAGAACCCGGGCACCTCGACGTCGTTGTTGCCGTCGTACCTCGCCGACAGGTCGATCCCCTGCTCGAGCGCGGCGACGAGCGTGAACGGCTTGAAGGTCGATCCGGCCTGCGCGATGCCGTCCGTCGCGGAGTTGAACGGCTTCGTCACGAAGTCCGGCCCGCCGTAGATGGCCTTGACCGCACCGTCGGCCGAGTCGATCGAGACGATCGACGGGCTCAGCCCCGCGTTGGCCGGGTGCTCGCCGTCCCGCGGGATCGTGCCCTCGGCGGTCGCGACGGCCAGGTCCTGCATGGCCTTGTCGATCGTCGTGACGATCGTGTAGCCCTTGGTGAACAGGTCCTCGGCGTCGCGGCCCGAGCTGGCCCACTCGTCCTGGACCATGTCCAGGAGGTAGCCCGCCTGGCCGCCCTTCGTGTTGGTGGCCGTGGCCTTCGGCAGGAGAGTGTCGACCGGAAAGGCGGCAGCGGCCTTCTCCTCCGGCGTGATCAGTCCCTGCTCACCCATGCGCCGGATCACGCGGTTCCACTTGGCCTCCGCGGTCTCGGGGTTGACCGCGGGGTCGTAGTTGTTCGGGCTCGGGATGACGGCCGAGATGAGCGCGGCCTGCGAGAGGGTGAGGTTGGCAGCCGGCACGCCGAAGTAGGCCTGCGCCGCGGCCTCGATGCCGTGCGCGCCACGACCGAAGTAGATCGTGTTCAGGTAGTTCCCGAGGATCTCCTTCTTGTCCTCATTCTGCGTCAGACGCAGGGCGAGCATCGCCTCGCGGAACTTGCCCGCGTAGCTCGAGATGGTCTCGTCGGAGTAGTAGCGCTCCGCGTACTGCTGCGTGATCGTCGACGCGCCCTGGCGCGGACCCCCGGTGACGTTGTTCAGCGCGGCGCGGGCCATGCCCTTGATGTCGACCCCGGAGTTCTCCCAGAACGTCGCGTCCTCGGACGCGACGACCGCGTTCCCGACGTACTCGGGCAGGCTGTCGAACGGGACGATCACGCGGTTCTCGACCTGGAACGTCCCGATCTCGGTCACGCCGTCGGCGTAGTAGACGGTCGTCTTCTGCTGCTTCGCGTAGGCGGCTTCCTCGGGGACCGTCGTGGTGGCGTAGGCGGCGATGACGATGCCGGCGACCAGCGCGACGCCGGTCAGGAAGGTCCCGAGCAGCACGCGCCACGACGGGAGCCAGCGACGGAAGCTCTTGACGTGGGATCGGGGGTAGTTGAAGAAGCGACGCTTGCGCGCCGTGGTGCCCGTCCGCGCTGTGCTGGCGGTGCGCGCCGTGCCCTTCGTCTGCCTCGCGGAGCTCGCCACGGTTCACCTTCCTCTGGGGGTCACTTCAGGTCCGGACCGGACCGCGCTTCGCCCAAGGAGAGGACGACGGGGGACGCGGGACATGCATCGGACCACCCTGAACAATAGGCCGTCACCCCGTGAGGACAAGGGCCTCGCCAGCACGAATCGCATTGTTTCGCCACAGCCACGCGGCAGTTCCGCCAGTCCTTCACATCTGGCCGGACGCACCGGTCACACACGCCTCTATGCACCGACGCATTGCGCAGCGGTCCGATTGCACCTAGCCTGTCGATGTATCGACTCGATACATCGAGGAGATGACGCAGCCCGATCCGCCCTCCGCGGTGACAGCCTGACCGAGGAGGAGGTGCCATGGCACGCAGCCGTTCCGACGTGCTGGAGACCGCCATCCTCGGCCTCCTGAACGAGTCGCCGCTGCACGGGTACGAGCTCCGCAAGCGGCTCAACCTGCTGCTCGGTTCGTTCCGCGCCTTCTCCTACGGTTCCCTCTACCCGGCGCTCAAGGCGATGGTCGCGCACGGCCACATCGTCGGCACCGAGTCACCCACCACCCCTCCCCACGCGCTGTCCGGCAAGCGGGCACGCATCGTGTACCAGCTCACGGCCGAGGGCAAGGAGCGTCTCCAGACGGTCCTCGCGACCTCGGGTCCGGCAGCCTGGGAGGACGAGAGCTTCGACGTCCGGTTCGCGTTCTTCGCGCAGACCGACGCCGAGACCCGTCTCCGCATCCTCGAGGGTCGGCGCAGCCGGCTCACCGAGAGGTTGGAGTCGGTCAAGGAGTCCGCCGCCCGCACTCGCGAGCGCCTGGACGAATACACCCTTGAGCTGCAGCGTCACGGCCTGGAACAGGTCGAACGTGAGGTTCGCTGGCTCGACGGACTGATCACGACCGAGCGCGACCGTCGTCGCACCCGGCCGTCGAGCGGCCCCGAGAACCGTCACGGGCAAGACAACCACTAACTACGAAGCCGTCGGCGCGCAGCGCCTCCGGCACTGACAGCAAGGAGCGAGGATGTCCTCCATCCGCGTCGCCATCGTTGGCGTCGGAAACTGCGCATCTTCCCTGGTCCAGGGCGTGCACTACTACCGCGACGCTGACCCGAGCAGCACCGTGCCCGGACTGATGCACGTGCAGTTCGGTGACTACCACGTGTCCGACCTGGAGTTCGTCGCCGCTTTCGACGTCGACGCCAAGAAGGTCGGCTTCGACCTCTCGGAGGCCATCAACGCCTCGGAGAACAACACCATCAAGATCGCCGACGTGCCGCCGCTGGGCGTCACCGTCCAGCGTGGTGTGACGAACGACGGCCTCGGCAAGTACTACCGCGAGACCATCGAGGAGTCGGACGCCGAGCCGGTCGACATCGTCGCCGCGCTCAAGGAGTCGGGCGCTGACGTGCTCGTCTGCTACCTGCCGGTCGGTTCGGAGATCGCCGCGAAGTACTACGCGCAGTGCGCGATCGACGCGGGTGTCGCGTTCGTCAACGCTCTGCCGGTCTTCATCGCCTCCGACCCCGAGTGGGCCGCGAAGTTCGAGGCCGCCGGTGTCCCGATCGTCGGCGACGACATCAAGTCGCAGGTCGGCGCGACCATCACGCACCGCGTGCTCGCGAAGCTCTTCGAGGACCGCGGCGTCGTGCTGGACCGCACGTACCAGCTGAACGTCGGCGGCAACATGGACTTCAAGAACATGCTCGAGCGCACGCGCCTCGAGTCCAAGAAGATCTCGAAGACGCAGGCCGTGACGTCGAACCTCGAGGGTCCCCTCGGTGGCAAGACCGAGGACCGCAACGTCCACATCGGCCCGTCGGACTACGTCGCGTGGCTCGACGACCGCAAGTGGGCGTACGTCCGCCTCGAGGGCCGCGCGTTCGGCGAGGTGCCCCTGAACCTGGAGTACAAGCTCGAGGTCTGGGACTCCCCCAACTCGGCGGGCATCATCATCGACGCCGTGCGCGCCGCGAAGATCGCCAAGGACCGCGGCGTCGGTGGCCCGATCCTCTCGGCCTCGACGTACTTCATGAAGTCCCCGCCGGTCCAGATGGAGGACACGAAGGGCCGTGCGGCTCTGGAGGCCTTCATCTCCGGCGAGAACGAGCGCTGATCCGTAGCGAGCTCGCGAGCGCAGGACCAGCGCGACCGTAAGTACCTGCGCTGACCCGTAGCGAGCTCGCGAGCGCAGGACCAGCGCGACCGTAAGTACCTGCGCTGACCCGTAGCGAGCTCGCGAGCGCAGGACCAGCGCGACCGTAAGTAGTTGCGCTGACCTGACGGCTCATGAGGAGGGTCCGGGACCTGAGGGTCCCGGACCCTCTTCGCATGCCCGACGGCGTCGCCCCCTGGGCACCGGCCGACCCCGGGGGGCGGGGTTCGGACGAGATGGGTGCTTCCGCACGAGACGGGTCGTGCGGACCGTGGCCCGGAGACCCGTCTCGGACCCAACCACCCGTCTCGCCGACAGGACCGGCCCCGCCACCCCGTGCACACCCCACCCCGGCACACCGGTACGCCCCCCGATCCGGGGCGCGCGCCGCCGTCGGGCCGTCCTGGGGCGGGGATCGCTCTCACCACCGCATACCCTGAACCGGTGGGTGTGATCTCGGAACTCGGTGTCCTGCTTCGGCTGCGCGACTTCAGGAAGCTCTTCGCGGTCCGGCTGGTCAGCCAGGCGGGCGACGGGATGTTCCAGGTCGGGCTGGCGTCGCTCCTCTTCTTCTCCCCGGAGTCCCAGGGGACGGCGGGCTCGATCGCCGCGGCGTTCGCGGTGATGCTGGCCCCGTTCACGATCGTGGGTCCGTTCGCGGGGGTCTTCCTGGACCGTTGGAGCCGCCGCCAGGTCCTGGTGTGGGGCAACGCGGTGCGCGTGGTCCTGACGGCCGCGACCGCGGTGCTCATGCTGACCACGGGCGTGACGCCGTGGATCTACGTGCTGGCGCTCGCGACGCTCTCGGTCAACCGCTTCCTGCTCGCGGGCCTGTCCGCGGGGCTGCCGCGCGTGGTCGACGGCCCGCTGCTGCTGACCGCGAACTCCCTGACCCCCACGCTGGGCGCCGCGGCGGCGTTCGTGGGCGGTGGCATCGGCTTCCTGCTGAGCCTGACGTTCGAGCCGGGGCGCCAGAAGGACTCGGTCGCGCTCGTGTGCGCGGCCCTCGTGTTCGGGGCGGCGTCGTTGCTGGCGCTGCGCATGTCGCGCGGGCTGCTGGGGCCGGACCGGCCCGCGGAGGCGGCGATCACGACGGAGATCGCGAAGGTCGCGCGCGGCCTCGCGGACGGCGCCCGCTATCTCGTCGCGCGCCGCACGCCGGGCCAGGCCCTCGTGGTCATGGCGACGCACCGGTTCCTGTACGGGGTCACGTTCATCGCGTCGATCCTCATCTCGCGCAACCTGCTCTCCGACCCGGGCAACACGAACGCGGGCCTGGCGACGTTCGCGACGGTCGTGGGCCTCACGGGGGTCGGTGGCGCGCTCGCCGTCGTGCTGACCCCGACGTTGTCGCGGTACACGGGTCCGCACCTGTGGATCGCGCTCATGCTGGGTCTGGCCGCGATGAGCCAGCTCCTGCTGGCCACGACGCCGTCGCGCACGGTCGTGTTCGCGGGCGCCCTGCTGCTGGGCCTCGCTGCGCAGGCGACGAAGATCGCGGTGGACACGATCGTGCAGCGCGACACGGCCGACGCCTTCCGCGGGAGGGCCTTCGCGTTCTACGACGTCCTGTACAACGCGGCGTTCGTGGGCGCGGCAGCCCTCGCGGCGTTCACGCTGCCGGACACGGGGTACTCGCGCCCGGTCTTCGTGGTCCTCGCGGTCGCCTACGCGGGGGCTGCGCTGGTCTTCGGCCGCTTCGGGGCGCGTCACGCGGCGGGGCCCGACGGCGACGCTCCCCTTCCCGAGGCGGCTCCGGACGGACGCCCCACGGCGGGGTGAGGTAGCCCACCCGCTCGTCCTCCGCGCGGCCCCGGTGCCGCAGCGACCCGCCGTCGCGCCGATGAGTCCTGCCCGGAAAAGGAGTCGTCAGGACCGGGGGAATATCCGAGGATGGTTCAGCGTAGTTCTCGTAGGGCGTACGACATCCCGATGGACGCTCCCCCCACCTCGCTGCGCACTTCCCCGTCGCGCGTGCGCACCGACCCCACAGGAGAGCCATGCAGGTACCGCAGAGCACCGCCCCGTCCTTACCCGTCTCGGAGAAGCTGTCACGGGAGAACTTCCTCGTGATCGCGCTCCTCCTCGTCTCTGCGTCGGTCGTCATCCTCAACGAGACGACCATGGGCGTCGCGCTGCCTCACCTCATGGAGGAGATGGACATCACGGCGTCGACCGGCCAGTGGCTGACCACGGCCTTCATGCTCACGATGGCGGTCGTCATCCCGGCGACGGGCTTCCTGCTCCAGCGTCTCGGGACGCGCGGGGCGTTCCTGCTCGCGATGTCGCTGTTCAGCGCGGGCACGGCCCTGGCCGCGTTCGCGCCGGGCTTCGGCTGGCTCCTCGGGGCCCGCGTCGTGCAGGCGTCGGGCACGGCGATCATGATGCCGCTGCTCATGACGACGATCATGACGCTCGTCCCGCCGTCGGCCCGTGGCCGGATCATGGGCAACGTCGCGATCGTCATGGCCGCGGCGCCGGCCCTCGGCCCCACGCTGTCCGGCCTGATCCTGGAGACCCTGTCCTGGCGTTGGATCTTCGGCCTCGTGCTGCCGATCGCCCTCGTCGCCCTCGTGTTCGGTGCCAAGTACGTCAAGGACTCGGCCGACCGTACGCGCACGCGCCTCGACCCGCTGTCGCTGTTCCTCGCCGTCCTGGCTTTCGGCGGCCTGGTCTTCGGGCTGTCCAACCTGGGTGAGGCCGCGCGCGCCACGCCGGCCGTGCCCGTGTGGATCCCGCTCGTCGTCGGGCCCGTGTTCCTCGTGCTGTTCGTCGCGCGCCAGCTCGTGCTGCAGCGCCGCGACGCGGCGCTGCTCGACCTGCGCGTGTTCTCCTCGCGCGGATTCACGGTCTCGCTCGGCATCATGTCGGTCGCGATGATCGCGCTGTTCGGCTCGATCATCCTGCTGCCGCTGTACCTGCAGAGCTCGCTGGGGCTCGACCCGGTCTACACGGGTCTGATGATGCTGCCGGGCGGACTGATCATGGGACTGCTGGGCCCGACCGTCGGCCGCCTGTACGACCGCCTCGGCCCGCGCCCCCTGGTCCTGCCGGGGCTCAGCGCGGTCGCGGTCGCGCTCGCGGCGCTGACCACGGTCGGCGCGACGACGTCGCCGTGGTTCGTCCTGGGTGCGCACGTCGTGCTGAGCCTGGGCCTGGCCTTCGTGTTCACGCCGCTGTTCACGGGTGCGCTCTCGGCGCTCAAGCCGTCGCTGTACTCGCACGGCAGCGCCATGATCGGTACGGTGCAGCAGCTCGCAGGCGCGGCCGGGACGGCCCTGTTCATCGCCGTCATGACGTCGCACGAGGTCGCCAGGACCGCGGAGGGCGCGAGCCCGCAGGTCGCCCTCGCCGACGGAGTGTCCTCGGCGTTCGTCTGGGGTGCCGTGGTCATGCTCGTCGCGGTCGCGCTGTCGTTCCTGCTGCGCAGGCCGGCGGTCGTGGAGGCCCCGGCGATCCTGTCCGACGACGTCGCGCCCCTCGCGCAGGACGCTCCCGTCCTCGAGACGGCGGGCGAGGCGACCGAGCGCCGCTGACGGATCGACCGGTCCCGCAGGGGACCCCGCACGAAGGGCGGGCACCGACGGTGCCCGCCCTTCGGCGTCTCGGCGTCAGGTCACGCCTCGCGTGCGGCCCACCAGGTCAGCAGCTCCTCGCGGGCGGCGTCCTCACCGAGCGGCCCGCGGTCGAGACGCAGCTCCAGCAGGAACTTGTAGGCCTGTCCCACCTCCGGCCCCGGCGCGATGCCCAGGGTCGCCATGATCTGCTGGCCGTCGAGGTCGGGCCGGATCGAGGCCAGCTCCTCCTCCCCGCGCAGTCGCTCGATGCGCTGCTCGAGGTCCGTGTACGCGTCGGACAGGCGCTGGGCCTTGCGCTTGTTGCGGGTGGTCGAGTCCGCCCGCGTCAGGCGGTGCAGTCGCTCCAGGAGCGGTCCCGCGTCGGTCACGTAGCGGCGCACGGCGGAGTCGGTCCACTCCCCCTCCCCGTACCCGTGGAAGCGCAGGTGCAGCTCCACGAGCCGCGACACCTGCTTGACCGTGTCCTTGTCGAAGCGCAGCGCCTTGAGCCGCTTCGCCGTGAGCTTGGCGCCCACGACCTCGTGGTGGTGGAAGCTGACACCGCCGCCCGGCTCGAACCGCCGCGTGTCCGGCTTGCCGATGTCGTGCAGGAGCGACGCGAGACGCAGGACGAGGTCCGGACCCGGCACCGCGCCGTCGGGCCCGGTCTCCTGGGCGATCGCCTGCTCGAGCACGGTCAGCGAGTGCTGGTAGACGTCCTTGTGCCGGTGGTGCTCGTCGATCTCGAGACGCAGGGCAGGGAGCTCGGGCAGGACGTGGTCGGCCAGGCCGGTCTCGACGAGGACCTCGAGCCCCTTGCGCGGGTCGTCGGACAGGAGCAGCTTGGTCAGCTCGTCCCGCACCCGCTCGGCCGAGACGATCTCGATGCGCGACGCCATGTCGACGATCGCGGCACGCGTCGCCGGCTCGACCTCGAAGCCCAGCTGGGCCGCGAACCGCGCGGCCCGCATCATGCGCAGCGGGTCGTCGTCGAACGAGCGCTCCGGGGCGATCGGGGTGCGCAGGACGCCCGTCGCGAGGTCGGCGAGCCCGTCGTGCGGGTCCACGAACAGCATCTCCGGGACGCGCACCGCCATGGCGTTGACCGTGAAGTCGCGCCGCGACAGGTCGCCGACCAGGGTGTCGCCGAACGCGACGAGCGGCTTGCGCGACGCCGGGTCGTACTCGTCGGTCCGGTACGTGGTGACCTCGACGACCAGCTCGGCCACACCCCGCGGGGCACCCTTGGGCGCGAAGCGCTTGGCGCCGATCGTGCCGAACTCCTTGCCGATGTCCCAGTGCGCGTCGCCCCAGGCTGCGAGCAGGGCCTGGGTCTGGTCCGGGTCGGCCGACGTGGCGAAGTCGAGGTCGTTGCTCGCGCGCCCCAGGAAGGCGTCACGGACCGGGCCGCCGACGAGCGCCAGCTCGTGGCCGGCCGCGCGGAACATCTCGCCCAGCTCGATCGCCGCGGGCGCCATCTCCGTCAGCACCGCCAGCGCACGCCGCAGGAGCTCGAGCTGTTCGGGCGTCGTCGGCACCCCGCGAGACACCTCGACGGGCGGCGCGGCAGGCTCGGGGGCGGGAGAGTTCTGGGAAGGAGTCGGCACGACATCCAAGCGTGCCAGATCAAGCGCGGACTCCACACTCGGTAATGTTGGGTCATGTCCACCCCAGCGCACTCTCCGGACCATCGCGGTGTACCAGCGCCGCCCGGTGGTCACGCGCTGCGGAGAGACCCGGAGACCCACCGGGGTCCCGCCCCGTCCGCCAGCCCACCCGCTCCGCTGCCCGTCGTCGAGGAGATCTCCGCAGGTGGGCTGGTCGTCGACACGTTCGAGGGCCTGTTCCGGGCCGCGGTCATCGCGCGGCGCAACCGCGGCGGTCGGCTCGAGTGGTGCCTGCCGAAGGGCCACCTCGAGGGCGCGGAGACGCCCGAGGAGGCCGCCGTCCGGGAGATCGCCGAGGAGACGGGGATCACGGGGGCCGTCCAGACCCCGCTCGGGATCATCGACTACTGGTTCACCGGTGAGGACCGTCGGGTGCACAAGGTCGTCCACCACTTCCTGCTGCGGGCGACCGGCGGGCACCTCACGGTCGAGGGCGACCCCGACGGCGAGGCCGAGGACGTCGCCTGGGTCCCGTTCGAGGACCTGCCCGACCGCCTGTCCTATCCCAACGAGCGCCGCCTCGCCGCGGTTGCGCACGACGTCCTGCGAGGGCGACGCACGAGCGCCCACTTCCGGGGTACCGTGACTCGCACCGTCGTCCGTACCAGCCGGCCGGCACCCGACGACCCACGGAACCCGACCGACCACCCATGAGCTTTCACTTCTCCGGTGGCGCGCCCCGCGCCTCGACGCACGGTCTGGCAGCAAACGGCCCCCGCCGGACCGACGGCCGCACCGCCCTCGGCACGACGCCACCCGCCCCGAGCCGACGGTCGGCCCGCTCTCACGTGCGAGCCTTCCTCGCGCCGTTGCTCGCCCTAGGGCTCGCCGTGCTGCCCTCGGCCGCCCTCGCGGCAACGCCTGCCGAGGTCGTGACGGGGGCCCGGGCCACGTCGGTCGAGGCGAGCACCCTCGCCACCGACACGGACCCCACGGCGGCCCCGGCCGACGAGGGAGACGAGGCAGACGAGGGAACGGTCACGACGACGCTCGTGTCGATGTCGCCGACCACGGTGCAGCCCGGCGACACCCTCACGATCGTCGTGCGGATCCACAACGGCACCGAGGACAGGCTCAAGGCTCCCCGTGCCACGCTCGGCGTCAGCTGGCGGCCCGTCGGCACCCGGTCCGCCCTCGAGGCCTGGGCCGACGCCCCCGTCTCCCAGCAGCCGGCCGGGCGCATGACCACCGAGGACGTCGACCCGCTCGCACCGGGCGAGGACGCCACGGTCACGTTCGAGGTGGCCGCCGACGACCTCAACCTGGAGCCGGGCTCGACGTGGGGGCCTCGGCCCCTCTCCGTCATGGTCGAGGAAGGCGGCGAGCGGCTCGACGTCCTGCGCACCTTCTTCCTCTGGGGCGACTCGCAGGCCCCCGTCCCGGTCCGGGTCAGCATGATCGCCCCGGTCACCGGCCCCGCTCTCTCCCTGACGAGCACGACCGGGACCGCCACGTCGAGCGTCGACGTCCGCGCCGTGGACGAGGCTCTGGGAGCCGACCGACGGCTGGGCAGGCTCCTGTCCGCCACGGCCCAGGTCCCCGAGATCGCGTGGGCGCTCGACCCCTCGCTCCTGGCGGCCGCCGAGACGTCGCCGGACACCGACTCGCAGGCATGGGCTGCGGCGGTGCGCGACGGTGCCGCCGGCCGCACGGTCTTCGGCCTGCGACCCTACGACCCGGACCCCGCCGCCTATGCGCGGGTCGGCGCGCTCCTGCCCGCCACCACGACCCCGCTGCCGGGCGGTGCGATTCCTGATACCGCGTGGCGGACCGACCTCGTCTACCCGGCCGACGACGTCCCCGACGTGCAGACGGTCCGCACGGCCGTCCAGTCCGGCTCCCCCCTGGTGGTCGTCCGGGGCGACGGGCTCGCCCCCGAGAGCTCGGTGAACTACACCCCGAACGGCCTGGCCACCGTCCCGACCGACGCAGGCCCCGCGACCGCGCTGGTCGCCGACGCCGCTCTCACCCAGGACGTCGAGGACGCGACCCGTGCCGGGCGCGACGCCGACGACCCGTCCACGGCCGACGCGACGCAACGGCTCCTCGCCGACCTGGCGGTGGCAGCCTCCGAGCGACCGACCGAGGCTCGACACGTGCTCGTCGCCCTCCCGCGCTCGTGGGACCCGGACCCTCACGCCCTCACGTCCGTCCTCGATGCCCTGGCAGAGGCGACCTGGGTCGACGTCGCCCCGGTCGACGACCTCCTCGGCTCGGCGGTCCCGGACGTCGCGCGCTCCCCGCTGCCCGAGTCCTCGGTGAGCGAGGGAACGCTGCCGGTCTCCCAGATGAACGAGCTCCAGCGCGCCCGGACCCAGACGGCGGACTTCGCCACGATCACCGCCGATCCCGCGGCCATCGCCCAGGAAGCGGAGCCCGCCCTCGTCGTACCCACCGCGGTCGCCTACCGGTCGCTTCCCGACGACCGGACCGTCGCGGTGGACACCGCGGTGAAGGATGCGGCACTGATCCGGTCCGCCGTGTCGATCGTCCCCCGCGAGCTGGACGTCACCCTGATCAACACGTCGGGCAAGATCCCCGTCTGGGTGCGCAACACGCTCGACCAGCCGGTCACGATCCAGGTGGCGCTCCGTCCCGACAGCGGTCTCCTGAAGGTCGTCTCCTTCCCGGTCGGGCCCGTCCCGGCAGGCGCCGAGGTCGCCTTCAAGGTTCCCGTCCAGGCCATCGGCAGCGGTGACGTCGAGGTCGAGGTCGAGCTTCTCGCGGTTCCTTCCGGCGCCGTCGTCTCGCCCTCCTCGGCGTTCGTCGTCCAGGTGCGCGCCGAGTGGGAGAACACGGGGACCGCGATCTTCGCCGGGCTCGTCGCTCTCCTCATGATCGGCGGCATCTGGCGCACCATCCGACGCGGCCGGTCGCCGCGCCGCGTCGCCGAGATGACGCCCGCGGCGGGTGTGCCGGGAGCCCACGGGGTGGCGGCGTCGTCGGGCCGCTCGACAGGGCACGACGAGTGAAGCACCTCCGACCTACCGGGACCACGCGGGCAGGACGCCCCCGTCCCGACGCCGCCATGGCCCCCGTCGAACCCGCTGACGAGACCGAGACGCCGACCGGCGAGCCCGCCGTGGCCACCACCCCGAAGAGCAGCCTCGGTCGCAGCTCGGCGCTCATGGCCTCGGGCACCGCGGTCTCCCGTGTCCTCGGACTCGTGCGCAACGTCCTCCTCGTCACCGCGATCGGCACCACCGGCCTCGCGGCCGACGCGTTCGACGTCGCCAACAAGATCCCCAACGTCCTGTTCGCGATCCTCGCGGGAGGCGTGCTCAACGCCGTCCTCGTCCCGCAGATCGTCCGTGCCTACCGCTCCAAGAACCCCCAGGAGCGTCTCGACAAGCTCCTGACCCTGTCCGGGGTGCTGCTCCTCGGACTCAGCCTGATCCTCACCGCGGGTGCCGCGGTGATCGTGACCCTCTACACCGACGGCTGGGGCTCCGCGCAGTTCTCGCTCGCCGTCGCGTTCGCGTTCTGGTGCACCCCGCAGCTCTTCTTCTACGGTCTGTACACGCTCCTCGGGCAGGTCCTCAACGCGCGTGGCCAGTTCGGCCCGTTCATGTGGGCCCCCGTCGTCAACAACATCGTCTCGATCGTCGGGTTCGGTGCCTTCATCGCGATCTACGGGCCGTACGCCACGGGCGCGGCCGACGACCTCGGCACCTGGGACGGCACCAAGATCGCCGTCCTCGCCGGGACCGCGACCCTCGGGGTCGCGTCGCAGGCCCTCATCCTCCTCGTGCCCCTGTGGCGCGCGGGGTTCCGCTGGCACTTCCGGCTCGGGATGCGCGGCATCGGGCTGCGCTCCGCCGGACAGGTCGCGATCTGGACGTTCGGCGCGGTCATGCTCGAGCAGATCGGCGTCCTGTTCACGACCCAGTTCGCCTCGAGCGCACCTGCGGCCGCACTGCGCGAGACCTTCGGTGCCTACGACGGCGACCCCCTGACGAACGGCGTCGTGACCGGCGTGGTCACGGGCGCCCCCGAGGCCTTCGCCGTCGCGGGCAACGCCGCCTACACGCAGGCGCTCATGATCTACCTGTTGCCGCACTCGCTCGTGACGGTCTCGATCGCCACGGCCCTGTTCACCGGGATGAGCGCCGCCGCGGGCGCGGGCGACTTCGCCCGGGTGCGGCACGACCTCTCGCGCGGGGTGCGGACCGTGGGTGTGTTCACGGTGTTCGCCACGGCCGTCTTCGCGATCCTCGCCCTGCCGATCACCAAGCTCCTGCTCATCAACGTCACGCCCTCGAGCGCCGTGGCGGTCAGTCAGATCCTCGTCGCCATGGCCTTCGGCCTCGTTCCGCTGGGTGGGATGGTCCTCATGAAGTGGGTGTACTACGCCTACGAGGACGGCAAGACGGTCTTCTGGATCCAGGTGCCGGCGACGATCGCGCTCGTCGGGGTCGCCTGGCTCGCGACCCGCACGCTCGACCCCGTGTGGTGGGTCGTCGGGGTCGGGGCGGCGATGTCGCTGTCCAACGTCGTCGCCGTCCTGCTGCGGACCGCGGGACTTCGACGCAAGCTCCATGGTCTCGACGCCTTCCGGATCGTGCGGATGCACGTCAAGACCGCCCTCGCGGCCGGGGTCAGCGCGGGGATCGGCTGGGGGGTCCTCCAGCTCTTCGGAGACCTCTACGGACTCTCGTGGCTGCGGGCTGCTGTGGTCACTACAGTCGTCGGGATCGTCATGACCGCCGTGTACATCGGCGGCCTCAAGGTCATGCGGGTCCGCGAGCTCGATCAGCTCGCCGACCCGTTGCTCCGCAAGCTCGGGCGGCGACGCCCGACCACGAGTTAGAGGACGCCCGTACCATGTGGGGGGAAGATGTCGACGGCAAGAAAGTTCGAGGTGGGCAGGTGACCGCAGCAGGACCCGGCACGACACTGGTGGGCCGCTACCTGCTGGGTGAACGGCTGGCGAGCGACCTGGTCGACGTCACCGCCTGGTCCGCGCACGACTCGGTCCTGAACCGTTCCGTGCGGGTCTCGCTGCTCGCCGGCGAGCACGTCGCAGAGGCCATCGACTCGGCCCGCCGGGCCGCGCTCGTCGCCGACCCGCGACTGACCCGGGTGCTCGACGTCGGGACCGACGACGGTGTCGCCTACGTCATCACCGAGCCGTTCGCCGGGATCACCCTGTCCGAGGTCGTGGCGGGCGGGATCGTCGACGCCCAGCAGGCGCGCGCCATCGTCGGCGAGGCTGCGGCCGCGCTCGAGGTCGCCCGCCGGCGCGGCGTCCACCACCTGGCACTCCGACCGGAAGCCCTGCGGGTCGACGGGGACCGCGTCGTCGTGACGGGCCTCGGGCTCGACGCGGGCATCAGCGGACAGGACCAGCACGACGCCGACGAGACCTCGCGAGCCGACACCCTCGGCCTCGTCGCGCTGCTGTACTACGCGATGACGGCACGCTGGGCGGGACCCAGCCTCGACGTGCCCTGGATCAGTCCTGACTCGGTCCACCCGCTCCCCGCCCAGCGCGACGCGGCAGGAGTGCTCCCGTTGTCGACGCTCGTCCCTGGGGCACCGACGGACCTGTCGGACCTGTGCACCAAGGTCTTCGCCGACGCAGAGGCCTCGCACACCCGGGCAGGCACAGACGGTGGCGGGTCGACGAACGACGACACCCAGGAGTTCGACAGCCTCGCAGCACCGCCCTCGTCGCCGGCCGACCTGGTGAGCGCCCTCGCGCCCTGGGGGGCGCTGTCCGTCGTCGCCGCTCTCCCGACGTTCGTCCAGCCGCCCGCCCCGACCACGCCGAACCGGGTCAGCCGGCAGTCCATCCGGAGCGCGTTCGACGTCCCGCTCTCGACACCGCCAGGCACTCCGCCCCCCGCGGTCCCCTTCCACCGGCCCACGACCGGGCGGATCCACCGCGTGCCCCTCACGGGCGCCTCCGCGCTCCCTGACGGTGCCAGCTACCCCGCGCCCACCTACGCCGACGCCCCCGTCGCGTACGCGGCATCGTCCGCTCCGACGACGGGCGCCTACCCGACCCAGGTCGCCTACCAGCAGCAGCCCCCGACGGGGTCTCACCCGACGGCCCCACCGCCCCCGCCGGTCGCCCCGGTCACGGCGCAGCCCACCGGGCACGGCCCCGCCGTCGACCCCGCGGCCGGACCGCGGACCGGTCCCTTCGCGACGACGAGCGCCAAGAAGACCAGCGTGAAGAGCACCTGGATCATCATGCCCGTCATGCTCCTCCTGGTGATCGCCGCCGTCGTCTGGGGCGTGAAGTCCGGTCTCGGTGGTTTTGGCGCCGTCCTCACGCCGGGATCGGCTCAGGGTGGGTCGTCCACGACCGGCTCCCAGCCCCCCGAGACGGCCCCCGACGACGGCGAGGTGCCGGTGAACACCGAGCCCCTCCCGATCGCCGCAGGCGGTCTGCTGGACCCGGACGTCGCGAACCCTGACGACGTCGGCGAGAAGCCCGAGTCCGTGCCCCTCGCGGTCGACGGCGACCCGACGACGTTCTGGTACACCTACTCGTACAACACGGCGGCCTTCGGCGGCAACAAGACCAAGACGGGCTACACGTTCACGCTCGACGACGAAGCGACCGTCCAGCGCATCGTGCTCGACACGAACAACACGGGTGGCCGCGTCGAGGTCCGAGCCGTCACCGACGACGCGCCCACGGGTGGCGACGTCCTCGCATCGGGGACGTTCTCGGACACCGTCGAGCTCGCGCTCGACCCCGCGACCGAAGGCACCACGTTCGTCCTGTACATCACGGAGCTCCCGACGAACGGTGACGGCAAGTTCCGCGTCGAGCTCAACGAGATCACGGTCTACTGACGTCGTGGCCGCACCCTTCGGGGTGCTCAGCCACGACGTCGGTGTCGACCATCCATCGGCCCACCGACCGACGGTGCCCTCGGAACAGAACGACGCCGCTCGGCGTTGGACCCGGTGCACCACCCACCACTGAGGAGTACACGTGACGGAACAGACCCCCACGACCGCCCCGCGGAACGTCATCATCGTGGGTTCGGGCCCCGCCGGGTACACGGCCGCCGTGTACGCCGCGCGCGCGGGCCTCGAGCCCCTGGTCCTGGCGGGTTCGATCACCGCGGGTGGCGCTCTGATGAACACGACCGAGGTCGAGAACTTCCCTGGGTTCCCCGACGGCATCATGGGCCCCGAGCTCATGGACAACCTGCAGAAGCAGGCCGAGCGCTTCGGTGCGCAGGTCGAGTGGGACGACGCGATCGAGCTCCGGCTCGACGGCCCGGTCAAGACGGTCGTCACCGGGAACGGTGAGACCTACACGGCTCGCGCAGTGATCCTCGCGACCGGCTCGGCGTACCGCGAGCTGGGCCTGGAGGACGAGAAGCGACTCTCCGGCCGCGGTGTCTCCTGGTGCGCGACGTGCGACGGCTTCTTCTTCCGCGACCAGCACATCGTGGTCGTCGGCGGCGGCGACTCCGCCGTCGAGGAGGCCACCTTCCTGACCCGCTTCGCGTCGAAGGTCACGATGGTGCACCGTCGTGGCGAGCTCCGCGCCTCGAAGATCATGGCCGACCGGGCCAAGGCCGACCCCAAGATCGAGTTCGCCTGGAACAGCGAGGTCGTCGGGATCCACGGCGAGAACAAGGTCGAGTCGCTCACGCTGCGCGACACCCTCACGGGTGAGGAGCGTTCGATCGACGCGACCGGCCTGTTCGTCGCGATCGGGCACGACCCCCGCTCCGAGCTCGTCAAGGGGCAGATCGACCTGGACGACGACGGCTACATCCAGGTCGTCGGACGCACCACCGCGACCAACCTCGAGGGCGTGTTCGCGTGCGGCGACGCGGTCGACCACACGTACCGCCAGGCCATCACCGCGGCCGGCTCGGGCTGCTCTGCGGCGCTCGACGCCCAGCGCTACCTCACCGAGCTCGTCGACGCGATCGAGGACGCCGAGGGGCTCCCCGAGATCGCCGGCACGCCCGAGTCCCCCGCCCCCGACGAGCTGCCCCGCGCACTGGAGGAGATCCGATGAGCAACACCGTCAAGGTCACCGACGACACCTTCAAGTCCGAGGTTCTGGAGTCGGACATCCCCGTCATCGTGGACTTCTGGGCCACCTGGTGCGGGCCGTGCCTGCAGATCGCACCGATCCTCGAGGAGCTGGCCGGGGAGTACGCCGGCAAGGTCAAGATCGCCAAGCTCGACTCCGACGAGAACCCCGCGATCACCGCGGCGTACGGCGTGATCTCGATCCCCACGCTCAACTTCTACTCCGGTGGTGAGCTCGTGAAGTCGATCGTGGGAGGACGGCCCAAGCGCATCCTCGCCGAGGAGATCGACGCGCTCATCGCCTGACGCTCTCGCCCGCGCGATCTGCGGGCAGTCCCGGAGGGGCGGTCGGTCCGGTGGACCGACCGCCCCTCCGGCGTCTGGGCTCGCCGCTGGTGGCATCTGGTCGGGACGGGCTGTCCGTCACCCGGGCCGGCCGGTGACGGGCTGGTCCCACAGGCTCCCTGCGGTCGTCCGGTCAGCGGCCCCTTCACGGTTTCCACCGATCCGCCGTGGGAGACTGGGGAGCGTGAGCACGACACCGACGCACCCCGCTCAGCCTGCCGCCTCGGGCGGCACCCGCCTCGACCCGTGGTTCGGCGCCTACGCCGAGCGCGCCCACGGCATGCGAGCGTCGGAGATTCGCGCCCTCTTCGCGGTCGCGAATCGCCCCGAGGTCGTCTCGCTCGCAGGTGGCATGCCCTACCTCGAGGGACTTCCCCTCGACGTGATCGCGGACGCGATGCAGAAGCTCGTCGCGACGCGCGGCACCACAGCGCTGCAGTACGGCTCGGGCCAGGGCGACGAGTCGCTGCGCGAGAAGATCGTCGACGTCGTGCGCCTCGAGGGCATCGACTGCCACCCGGACGACGTCGTGGTCACCACGGGGTCCCAGCAGGCTCTCGACCTCGTGACGCGCATCTTCATCGACCCGGGCGACGTCATCGTCGCTGAGGCACCCAGCTACGTGGGGGCCCTCGGCGTCTTCCGGTCCTACCAGGCCGACATCGTCCACGTCCCGCTCGACGAGCACGGTCTGATCCCCGAGGCCCTCGAGGAGACCCTCACCCGGCTGGCCGCCGAGGGTCGGCGCGTCAAGCTCCTCTACACCGTTCCCAACTTCCACAACCCTGCCGGCGTGACGCTCTCGGTCGAGCGGCGGCCCCGCATCCTCGAGATCGCCCAGCGGTTCGGGGTGCTGGTGATCGAGGACAACCCGTACGGTCTGCTCGGCTTCGACGGCGACCCGTTGCCCGCGATGCGTTCGCTCGACGACCAGGGCGTCCTCTACCTGGGCTCCTTCTCCAAGACGTTCGCTCCCGGCTACCGGGTCGGGTGGGTGGTCGCCCCCCACGCCGTCCGAGAGAAGCTCGTGCTCGCCAGCGAGTCGGCGATCCTGTGCCCCTCGAACGCCTCGCAGCTCGCGATCGCGACCTACCTCGACACCTGTGACTGGCAAGGCCAGATCAAGCAGTTCCGCGAGCTCTACCGGGAACGACGCGACGCCATGATCGGGGCCCTCTCGGAGCACCTCCCGTCTG
Organism: Oerskovia sp. PE-21s; assembly: GCF_056158145.1. Taxonomy (NCBI): domain Bacteria; kingdom Bacillati; phylum Actinomycetota; class Actinomycetes; order Micrococcales; family Cellulomonadaceae; genus Oerskovia; species Oerskovia sp. PE-21s. The sequence continues at coordinate 77,593 of NZ_JBUXJM010000008.1, read as the reverse complement.
CCTCCTGGAACGTCCCGAACGGCGGGTTCTACACCTGGGTCAAGCTTCCGGACGGGCTCGACGCGCGGTCCATGCTCCCCCGCGCGGTGACGGCCCGCGTCGCCTATGTCCCGGGGACGGCGTTCTATGCCGACGGGACGGGCGCGGACCATGTCCGTCTCTCGTACTGCTTCCCGACGCCGGAGCGCATCAGGGAGGGGGTCCGGCGGTTCGCCGGGGTCGTCTCTGCCGAGCGCGAGCTCGTGGACCTCTTCGGCACCTCCGGCGCCCAGGACCCGGACCTGACCGACGTCGAGAACCCTGGCCCCAACCTCGCGTGAGCGCCACCCCTGCCCGCGTGAGAAACCTGCTGAACGTCGAGAGGACCAAGACCGTGGGTACCGCTGCGGAATCACAGATCGTCACCGAGGACGTCGCCGAGCTCGCGCCGGCCGATCACCCCGCCTCGCGGGACGGGGGCGCTTCGAAGAACGAACCGCGCCCTGTCGAACGAGTTGCCGTTCTCGCGGGGGGGCTGTCGCACGAGCGCGACGTCTCGCTCCGCTCGGGGCGCCGTGTCGCCGACGCCTTGCGTGGTGCAGGCCTCGAGGTGACGGTGCACGACGTCGATGCGTCCCTCCTCCCGTTCCTCTCCGAGGAGAAGCCCGACGTCGTCTGGCCGCTCCTGCACGGCGCGAGCGGGGAGGACGGCTCGATCCGCGACGTCCTCGAACTGCTCTCCCTCGACTACGTAGGGACCGGTCCCCGGGCATCGCGAGCCGCCTGGAACAAGCCCATCGCCAAGAACGTCGTGCTGGGCGCGGGCCTCTCGACCCCGGACTACGTGACTCTCCCCCAGAGCCTCTTCCGCGAGCTTGGCGCTCAGCCTGTGCTCGACGCCATCGTCGGTCGCCTGGGGCTCCCCCTCGTCGTGAAGCCGACCAGAGGGGGCTCCGCGCTGGGCGTCACGCTCGTCCGCCGTGCCGAGGACCTGCCTCGTGCGATGGTCGACTGTTTCTCCTACGGCGACATCGCCCTTATCGAGCGTGCCGTCGAAGGCACCGAGATCGCCGTGAGCGTCGTGGACGGTCCGGACGGCCCCGAGGCGCTCCCAGCAGTCGAGATCGTGACCGAGGGCACCTACGACTACGACGCCCGCTACAACCCGGGCCGCACCAGCTACTACGCCCCCGCCCGACTGGCTCCCGAGGTCGCTGCGCGCGTCGAGGAGACGGCGGTCCGCGCCCACCTCGCTCTGGGCCTGCGTGACCTCTCGCGATCGGACCTCATCGTCGACGCCGACGGCGTTCCGCACTTCCTCGAGGTCAACGTCGCGCCCGGGATGACGGAGACCTCGTTGTTCCCGCAGGCAGTTCATGCTGCGGGGCGCGATCTAGGGGACCTCTACCGCACGATCGTGACGCAGAGCGCGGTGCGTCAGGGTTCCCAGCGCTGACCGCTTCTTCCTCGACGAACGTCATCGGCCCCGATGAGCAGCTGCTCATCGGGGCCGATGTTTCACGTGGAACGTCGGGGATCTGCCCGAGTGGCACCTACCGGCGCAGCAGGCCCGGATCCTGGGGTGCCATGAGGTCGAGGATCCTGTTGAGGTCCTCGACCGATGCGAACTCGACCGTCAGCCGGCCCTTGTTCTTCCCGAGGTCGACCTTGACGCGCGTCTCGAAGCGGTCCGAGAGTCGGGATGCCAGCTCGTCGATCGCCGCACTGCGCTGGCCCGGTCTCGGCGTACGCTCCACAGGACGCTTCGCATCCAGTCCCCCGAGAGCGACGATCTCCTCCGTGGCTCGCACAGAGAGCCCTTCGGAGACGATGCGCTGAGCGAGGCGTTCGATCTCCGCACCATCCGTCAGACCGAGCAGCGCACGGGCGTGCCCGGCGGAGAGAACTCCGGCCGCCACTCGACGCTGGACCAGTGGCGGCAGACGCAGCAGGCGCAGCGTGTTGGAGATCTGCGACCTGCTCCGGGAGATGCGTGTACCCAGCTCCTCGTGCGTGCAGCCGAAGTCGTCGAGCAGCTGGCGGTATGCCGCAGCCTCCTCCAACGGGTTCAACGCACTACGGTGCAGGTTCTCGAGAAGCGCGTCGCGCAGGAGGTCAGCGTCGTCCGTCTCGCGAATGATCGCGGGAATGACGTCCAGGCCCGCTGCCTGGGTCGCCCGCCAGCGCCGCTCGCCCATGATGAGCTCGTAGCCCCCGGGGTTCTCGGGGTCGCGGCGGACGACGACGGGCTGCAGGACGCCGATCTCCCTGATGGAGCCGACGAGCTCGTCGAGCTCGCCCTCGTCGAAGACGGTGCGTGGCTGACGAGAGTTCGCCCGGATCAGCCCCACGGGCAGTTCTGCGAACGTCGCCCCCGGCACCGGCACGAGGTCGGCCGGTGCCGGCTCGGCCGAAGCGTCCGTCGTCTCCGTCGTACGTGTTTCACGTGAAACGTCTGCCGGCGCGCCGTCAGCCTTGGTGGGCTCGCTGTCGCCTCCGGTCGCTTCGATCGACGAGGGTGTCTCGGCCCGTGCCACCCCCTGCTCGGTGCTCGTGCTGGTGAGCGCGACGAGATCCACCTCGTCGACGCCCCCGAGCGAGGCCGGCGAGTCGGCATCCGTGCGCTCGATGGTCAGCACGGGAGCACCGGATTCCTCAGTCTCCCCTCCCCCGGAGTCCGGACCCGCGGGGGGGCTGGACTCCGCCACACGCGGCGCGGAGGGGAAGAAGACGTCCACCGGACGTTCACGCTCAGGACTGGTCGGAATCAATGCTCCGAGACCACGACCGAGCCCACGGCGCTTCTCACTCATCGTGCATCCTCCTGGTAGCTAGGCAGCACTGCCCATCGCTCGGCGAGGTAGTTCTGCCGTGAGACGTTGCGAGACGCTCCGTCGACGGTAGGGACAGGCAAGGGTTCAGGGCGGCCGCGATCCGCGACCTCGCGTGCAGCCTCAAGGTAGGCGAGAGCGCCCGTGGAGCTCGGGTCGTACGTGATGACACTCTGACCGTGGCTAGGGGCCTCGGAGATCCTCACCGAGCGCGGGATAGACGTCTTGAGGGTCTGCTCGGGGAAGTGTTCACGCACCTCAGCGGCGACCTGCTGCGCGAGGTTGGTGCGACCGTCGTACATCGTGAGCAGGATCGTGGAGACGTGCAGCCGCGGATTCAGGTGCGCCTTGATGAGCTCGATGGTCTTCAGGAGCTGGCTGAGCCCCTCGAGGGCGTAGTACTCGCACTGGATGGGGATCAGCACCTCGCGCCCGACCACGAAGGCATTCACGGTCAGCAGACCGAGACTTGGCGGGCAGTCGACGAGGACGTAGTCGATCGGCTCCAGGCCTTGGGCGACACGTTCCTCCAGGAAGTCGTCGACCGCCTTCCGCAGCCGTGTTTCACGTGAAACCAGCGAGACCAGCTCGATCTCCGCCCCCGACAGATCGATCGTCGCGGGCACGCACCACAACGTCGGAAGGTCTGGGCACTGCTGGACCGCTGAAGAAAGTGGCGCGCCATCGACGAGGACTTCGTAGACCGAAGGTGTACCCGCACGATGCTCGACCCCGAGAGCAGTGGATGCATTGCCCTGCGGGTCGTTGTCGATCACCAGCACGTTGAGCCCAGCCTGTGCGAGCCCGGCTGCCAGGTTGACAGTCGTCGTCGTCTTGCCGACGCCGCCCTTCTGATTGGCGATGGTGATGACCCGTGTCGAAGCCGGACGCGGGAAGCGTCGCCCGTGGAGATCGATCCGGCGACGGGCATCGATCGTGAGCTGCGCCGCCAGAGGGGTGTCGTCATCCATCTCGGGGAGGCTCGCCATGAGTTCCTCGCGCCGACTCTCGTCGAACGCGGCGTCCGACGGGTAGCCCTCGGATGTTTCACGTGAAACGTTCGCGAGATACGTCATGTCCCGACTCTCGAACGGGATGTCCTGCTGCTGGTCGGAACTCTCAGTCACGCCCATCTCCCTCACTTGACCTACTCCAGCATGCGCCCCACCACAGCCTCATTCATGGACCGCCGGACGCGTGTCGTCACCGAGTCTCACCGTCGGGACCCGGGCTCTGCCACCCTATGCGGTGCGCTCCTCCCCCTGGTCTCCACTCACCGTGGCTCCCACGTGACGGACGCGGGGTCACGTCGCGTAGGGCCTGAGGGGCACCGTTCAGACCTGAACAGGCGTGCGCCGGATCCGGAGCACGGTTGTCGGCTCGACGCCGTCAACACTCGACGCTTCGAGAATCTCCGGCTCTTCCGTCTTGTACTTGCGGAGCACCTTGCGCGCCGGCTCGATCTCCTGCGCCACATTGCGCCCCTTGAGGACGACCATCTCCCCGCCACGCTCCACCAAGGGAAGGGACATGCGCGCCAGCTTCTCGAGGGCGGCAACAGCACGCGAGGTCACTGCGTCACATTGGAAGGCGCCGTGATACTCCTCGGCGCGCCCTCGCTTGATCTCGACGTTGGAGAGTCCGAGATCCTCGACGACCTCGGACAGCCACGCGCAGCGTCGTTCCATCGGCTCGATCAGAAGTACCTCTGCGTCAGGGCGCATCACCGCAATGACGATCCCGGGAAGGCCCGCACCGGATCCGATGTCGGCGATCGTGCCGGTCACAGGAAGAAACTGGACCACCGCTGCGGAGTTGAGGATGTGCCGCTCCCAGATGCGCGAGACCTCCCGCGGACCGATCAGCCCACGCAGCTCCCCCTGGTCGTGCAGCAGATCTGCGAAGCGGGCGACAAGCGGGTACGCCGCACCGAAGTACGCCTGGACTTCTGGAGAGTCGGCGAGTGTTTCACGTGAAACACTGCCCTCGACGGCGTCGCTCATCTCGTGGGTCATCTACTCCTCTTTCGGTGCTCAAGCTCCCAGGGGACGTCGGACGATGCCGAACGGTCCGGGTCCATGGTGTCACGTCTCGCACGGCTGTGGCGCGATGCCCGGCCAGGCCGGCAACACGTCGAGCCGAGGTGGTCTCGATGCAGCCGGAGGCGTAGCGATGGGCAGGGCGCGGCCCCAAGAACTCGCTGTGCCAACGACCACCGGATCTCGCACAGGACGGCGGAACCTGCGCGCACGCGGGGTTGGATGGGCGGTGCGATCAGCCCCCACGCCGTGAACCTCCACGTACCCCTGGCGACCCGAGCCCCGGGGACCCTCGTTTACCCCCGCCGAGCGCGGCGATTCCCGGCAGAACCGTCAACTCGCCTCAGGCGACAAGCCGTCGAACGCGGCTGCGTCTTGGGGATCAGACCTCCGCGATGCTCGACGAGCGATGCGTGCTTCTCGTGCCCCGATCCGTGGCGACCTCCGGAGCGAACCTCGAGGCGGGCCGACCGAGCGTCGAACCTGCTCGTCCCGCTACTGGCAGGCGATGGGAGATCGTCAGGAACTGACGGTCACCCCCCAGGGACCGCCTCACCTACCGGCAACCAGTTCGTGGGTCGTCATCGGGCCGTGCTGCTGTCGTGTTCGGGGCGCTGTGCAGTCCCACCGTCACGGCGGGGGCCCGTGCCTCGTCCCGCGTCTCGACCTTGTAGACGGCCGTGAGCATCGGCCGCAGTGCGATCGACAGCCGGGGACACCTCAGGCTGCGGCCACGCTCCCCTGCGGGGGACGCAGGGTGCCGGTCACCTTGCGACGCCCGTCCTGGCAACGATCTCGGCTTCACATGAACTCATCGGGCGACCGTCGGTTTACAACACACAGCGGCCCGGTGTTTCACGTGAAACACCGGGCCGCTGTGGAGACGAGACGAACGAGGTCAGGAAACCTCAGCGGGACGGATCACGACGTAGCGCTCCGGGTCCGTGCCTCGCGAGTCACTGCTCAAGCCGGCTGCTGCGACGACGTCGTGGACGACCTTTCGCTCAAAGGCGTTGAGCGGATCCATCGACAGCTCGGAACCCGACTCGCGCACCTTCGCGATCGCCTTGGTCGCGAGCTCGGTCAGCTCGATCTTGCGCTGCGCCCGGAAGCCAGCGATGTCGAGCATGAGCCGACTCCGCTCGCCGGTCCGTGCCTGGACCGCGAGCCGCGTCAGCTCCTGGAGCGCGTCCAGGACCTCCCCCTCCTTGCCCACCAGGTGGCGCAACGAGGTCGGCTCGTCGGCGACGATCTCGAGTGCTGCGCGCCCGTGGTCGATGTCGATGTCGATGTCGCCGTCGAGGTCGGCGATGTCGAGGAACTCCTCGAGGTAGTCCGCTGCGACTTCGCCTTCCTCCTCGAGACGCGTCATCTCGTCGGGTGCGTGATCTTCGGCAGCGGGTGCGTCGGTCGACGACATTGCTGACTCCTTGGGGTCATGAGAACCCCGGGGTCTCGAAGGAACCTCGGCGCTCTCGGAACAGGACTGGGGCTACTTCTTCGGCTGCTTCGGCTTCGGGGAACCCTTGCCGGTCCCCTTGGCCGGACCGTCAGTCTCACCATCGACCGGGGCATCGTTGACCGGGGCATCGTTGACCTCGGCAGACGGAGCCGTCGTTCCGTTGATGATGCGAGGCGTGCCTGGCTTCTGGCGGTCCTTGCGCTTGGGCTGCTGACGCTGGCCGCGGGGCTGCTCGATGACCGGAGCCGCCTCCTCGACGATGCCCTTGGCTGCGGCCTTGCGAGCCTTGCGCTCCTTCATGAGACGCTCGGCCTCGGATCCCGGAGCGGGCATGCGCTTGATCGTGTAGAACTGCTGGCCCATGGACCAGAGGTTCGTCGTGGTCCAGTAGACGAGGACACCCACGGGGAAGTTCACGCCGGAGACCGCGAAGATGAAGGGGAAGACGTAGAGCATCATCTTCTGCGTCGACGCCATGGGGCCCTCGAGCGCCGACTTCGGCATGTTTTTCATGGTCAGCTGGCGCTGCGTGAAGAAGGTCGTGGCACACATCGCGACGATGAGGACGCCGATGACGATCTTCGCCTGCATGTCGTCGGTCTTGAGGAAGATGTCCGAGAGGTGCGCCCCGAACAGCGACGAGCTCTCGATGTCGCTCGCGACGCTCGCGTCGATCGGACCGATGGCCTTGGCATCACCGTTGGAGATCGGCACCAGGCCGTTGAGCACGCGGAAGAGTGCGAAGAAGATCGGCGACTGGAGCAGGATCGGCAGGCACGACGCGAACGGGTTGGTGCCGTGCTTCTTGTAGAGCTCCATGGTCTCGCGACTCATGGCCTCGCGAGACGCCGGGTCGGACTTGCCCTTGTACTTCTTCTGGATGGCCTGCATCTCGGGCTGCAGCATCTGCATGCCACGAGAGGCCTTGATCTGCTTGAAGAAGAGCGGGATCAGCAGGATACGGATGATGATCACGAGGCCGACGATCGAGAAGACCCAGCCGAGCCCGGGGCCGTCGCCCATGCCCAGGAACACGAGCCCCTGGTGGCACAGGTACATGATCCACGCCACGACCCATTCGATCGGCGCGAGGAACGCGAAGAAGTCCATCCGTACTACTCCCTAACCTTCAACAAACTGGGTCCTGACCGGCGTCGCCGGCAGGAGGACTAGTGCGAGTGCTTCCTCAGCGCCTCGGGAACGTCGTCGACGCCCCCCTTGCTCCAGGGGTTGCACCTCAGCAGCCGCCAGACGGCGAGCCGTACGCCTCGCAGCACACCGTGCCGTCGTATCGCGACGAGCGCGTACTGCGAGCACGAGGGGTAGTACTTGCAGGTGGGACCCGTCATCGGTGAGATGACGCTCTGGTACGCCCTGATGAGTCCCACCAGCACGAGCAGCGGGATCCGCTGGACGAACCGCCACGACCGGGCGATCCAGCCCGGTGAGTTGATCCCTGCAGGTTCGGCCTGGACCGTGGCGCTCATGCGTCGGCCGATCGACGGTCCCACTGGGCGACGGCGCGCTTGATGCAGGACGCGAGGTCCTGGTCGAGCCGGGCGTAGTCGCTGTCGGACGAGGCCGGAAGAGCCCGCACGACGACACGGGACCGTGGCGGCAGTGCGTCGAGGTACGCCGAAGACGCGGCGCGCAGGCGCCGCTTCACTGTGTTTCGGTGCACGGCGTTGCCCACGGCATTGGAAACGACAAAACCGACCTGTGGTGGCTCGTCGCCCCCAGGGTCTTGGGAGAGATGAACCACCACGGTCGATCGTCCCGCGCGCACGCCACGTCGCACCGCCCGTTCAAAATCTACGGAACGGCGCAAGCGGTGCGCCGCGGGTAGCACCTGCTGTCAGGCAGAGAGCTCGGCGCGGCCCTTGCGACGACGGGCTGCCAGGATGGCGCGGCCGGCGCGGGTGCGCATACGCAGCCGGAAACCGTGGGTCTTCGCACGGCGCCGGTTGTTCGGCTGGAAAGTCCGCTTGCTCACGAGGTACTCCAAGAACGTCGGGGAGGTACACCGTCTATGTCCTCGACGATGCAGTGCTACAGCTGGAAGGGATGCAGTTCTGCACCCCAGCCGCCCGTGTACCCGCCACGATCAGTCCGTGGATTCGCCCCCGTGAGGGCGCGCGAAAGTACCTGGAACGGCTGTCTGACGTTACGCCGCGGACCCCCCTCGGGTCAAACCCGGGTTCCACGACGCCGAGCCTGTCATGATATGTCGTGCAGCGACCGGTACGTCTACCCTGGTCCTGGCGTGAGAGGCCGAGTCCCGCGAGAGAGGCCGAGCGGGGCACCACCCTCCGCGCCGTCACCCTCTTGTCGAACGACCGTCCATCACCCGACCACCGGTCGACGGCCGCCATGCTCGGGAGCGTTGCGAGTACTCCCCACAGGTTGTGGAAAACTATGTGGATAACGGGTCCGCGTGGCACACTCCAGACTGATCCTGATCATCATGCAGCACCCGACGACGAAGGAATCACCTGGTGTCCAACCCCGACGAGAACATCGCAGACGTCTGGGCTCAGACCATCGCCGTCCTCGAAGCCAGCCCCGACATGACGCCGCGCCAGATCGCCTTCATCAAGCTGGCCAAGCCGCTCGCGATCCTCGACGACACCGTCTTCATCGCCGTCCCGCACGAGCAGACGCGAACCTACCTGGAGACGCGGGTCCGCGACGAGCTCGTCTCCGCGATGGCGGGAGCGCTCGGCAGGGACGTCCGCTTCGGGATCACGGTCGACCCCGAGCTGGCCGCCGAACCGCCGTCGCCGGCGGCGCTCACCGCCAGCGTGCCCGAGCCGCCGATGCAGGTCCACGTCGAGCCCGAGCGCGAGCGCATGCTCCCCGCACCGGTCCCGCAGCGCCCGCACGCGGAGCCGACCCGTCTGAACCCGAAGTACATCTTCGAGACGTTCGTCATCGGCTCCTCGAACCGCTTCGCGCACGCCGCGGCCGTCGCTGTCGCCGAGGCCCCGGCCAAGGCCTACAACCCCCTGTTCATCTACGGGCAGTCCGGTCTGGGCAAGACGCACCTGCTCCACGCGATCGGGCACTACGCGCACAACCTGTACCCGAACGTGCGGGTGCGTTACGTGAACTCCGAGGAGTTCACCAACGACTTCATCAACTCGATCGGCGAGGGCAAGGCCGGGGCGTTCCAGCGCCGCTACCGCGACGTCGACGTCCTCCTCATCGACGACATCCAGTTCCTGCAGGGCAAGGAGCAGACGATGGAGGAGTTCTTCCACACCTTCAACGCGCTGCACAACGCCAACAAGCAGCTCGTCATCACGTCGGACCTGCCGCCCAAGCAGCTCAACGGCTTCGAGGACCGCCTGCGCAGCCGGTTCGAGTGGGGTCTCATCACCGACGTCCAGCCCCCCGACCTCGAGACCCGTATCGCGATCCTCCGCAAGAAGGCCGCGAGCGAGCGCCTCGCCGTCCCGACGGACGTCCTGTCCTACATCGGTTCGAAGATCTCGACGAACATCCGCGAGCTCGAGGGCGCCCTGATCCGCGTGACCGCCTTCGCGAACCTCAACAGGCAGCAGGTCGACCTCGCTCTCGCGGAGATCGTCCTCAAGGACCTCATCACCGACGACGACGCGTCCGAGATCACGCCCGCGAGCGTCATCGCCCAGACGGCTGCCTACTTCGGCCTGACGATCGAGGACCTGTGCGGCAGCTCGCGCTCTCGTGTCCTGGTCACCGCGCGCCAGATCGCGATGTACCTGTGCCGCGAGCTGACCGATCTCTCTCTGCCGAAGATCGGTCAGCAGTTCGGCGGCCGCGACCACACGACGGTCATGCACGCGAACCGCAAGATCACCGAGCAGATGGCCGAGCGTCGCTCGACGTACAACCAGGTCACCGAGCTGACGAGCAGGATCAAGCAGCAGCACCGGGGCTGAGCCCCGGCCGTGCCGCGAGCGGTCGCGCTCGCTGGATGAGGGTCGCCCTGGGTGGGGTGGGTGGGGATGTGCCCCGCTCAACCCTCCGCGCCCTCGTTCCTCGGGCGCTCTCGCCAGGCCCACGACGAGCGGCGCACCCTGCCCCACCCCAGGTCGACGCACCTTGTGCGTAGCGCAGCCTCTGGCGAACACCTGCCACCTGGGCTGCGGTGACCTCACCCCTCCGCCCAGCACACGGTGCCCCTGCGCTCCGCGTACACCTCCGCCCAGTCGTCCAGCGGAGCGCTCGTCCACGCGGGCTGGACGTCGTCCACAGCGCCTGTTCACACGGCCTGAAGAACGTCCGATCCGGAGCGCCGGTACCCGCAGACCCAGCAGCCTGGCGTCCTCGGACTGATGTCACCGGTGTCATCGTCCCCAGCTCGCAAGGAGGCCTGCTGCCTGTTATGCACCTTAAGCGGCTTTCCTGTGGATGAACTTCCGCCGGGTCTTCTACGTCTGTGCACAGAGGCCCGACGCCGGCGCGCGTCCCCGAGATGACGGCTCTCCACAGTCCTGTGGATGCACAGGCAGTTCATGCCCATGTGTACAAGTGCCGGTGGATATCCGCTTGTCCCCATAGTTGTCCACAAGGCCTGGGGGTATGTCCACCGCTCGACGCCGGCCGTCCCCAGATCAGCATCACTGCGTCCCCAGCGGCCTGTGTACAGGGCACTCTGTGCTGTGTACAGATCGCTCGCCGGAGGGCCTCCCCCACAAGCTTGTGCACCTACCTGTGGATAACTGTGGACGACGGGGCACATCGTGTGGACAGAGGAGGTCCCGTCGGTGGACGGTGATCTGTGGACAACTCGTCGTCAACAGTGCCTGCGATTTACCCACAGGCCCGTACCCACTTCGTCCACACGCAGAATCGGCCTCTGACCTGCGCGAAGACCCGTTTTCCACACTTTGCACAGCACCGATGACTACGACGAATGATCTCTAAGCAGGAAAAATCCACACGCCTTCATCTGGTCCCGGGCCGTTCGAGCTGCCTCATCTCGCATCTGTGACGGCCATCACATCGAGCCCGGGCAGGCGCAGGACGGGCACCGATCCACAGAGCGTGCCAGAGGTACCGGGCAACGCCGGGTCTCGCGTAGGGTTCATGCGGGCACGACGACCCGAACAGGTCTTGCCCTCCCCGACGGCGAGGAGGGTGACGCGAGAACACGCGACGTGCGATCTTCATGCACAAGCGAACTCACCCCTGTGTACCGCGCGGTCGAGTGCCTGACATGTGAAGATCGATCCATGGACGAGAGGGTGTGGGATGAAGTTCCGGGTTGAGCGTGATGTCCTGGCCGACGCAGTGACCTGGACGGCCCGTACGTTGCCGACGCGGCCTCCGGCGCCCGTCCTTGCAGGGGTACGCATCGAGGCCGACGCGGTCGGCACCATCGGGCTGTCGAGCTTCGACTACGAGGTGTCCGCACGCTCCGAGATCCCCGCAGAGGTCGTCGAGCCGGGGACGGTCCTGGTGTCCGGTCGCCTCCTCGCGGAGATCTCTCGCGCGCTGCCCGCCAAGCCGGTGGACTTCGCGGTCGAGGGCAACAAGGTGATCGTCACGTGCGGCGCGAGCCGTTTCACGCTCCTCACCATGCCTGTGGAGGACTACCCGGCGCTGCCGGCGATGCCGGAGCTGTCGGGCACCGTCTCGGGCGACGAGCTGACGCACGCCGTGGCCCAGGTGACGGTGGCCGCGAGCCGCGACGACACGCTGCCGCTGCTGACGGGCGTGCGCATGGAGATCGACGGCGAGCGGATCACGCTGCTCGCGACGGACCGCTACCGTCTCGCGCTGCGCGAGCTCACCTGGACCCCGTCCTCCCCCGACTTCAACGCGGTCGCCCTCGTCCGCGCGCGCACGCTCAACGACGTCGCTAAATCCCTGGGCAGCTCGGGCCTGGTCAACGTGGGTCTCACGGCGGGCTCGGGCGTCGACCTCATCGGCTTCGAGGCCGGGGGCCGTCACACGACCTCCCAGCTCGTCGACGGCGACTACCCTGCGGTCCGCCGGCTCTTCCCGGACGAGACCCCCATCCACGCGGTCATGGCGACCGCCCCGCTGATCGACGCGGCGAAGCGTGTCTCGCTCGTCGCCGAGCGCAACACCCCCATCCGCCTGTCGTTCACGGACGGTCAGGTCGTGCTCGACGCGGGCCAGGGGGACGACGCGCAGGCGTCCGAGGCCCTCGAGGCCGTCCTGGTGGGCGAGGAGATCTCGGTCGCGTTCAACCCGCAGTTCCTGCTCGACGGCCTGGGGGCGCTGGGTACGGACTTCGTCCGACTGAGCTTCACGCACCCCAACAAGCCGGTCGAGTTCACCGGTCAGGAGTCGTTGGACGGCGAGGACTCGTCGCACTACCGCTACCTGCTGGTCCCCATCCGCTTCGCGAGCTGACGGCGACCACGCCGCGCACGGCTCGAGCTCTACGGTACGGAGGCACGCGATGGTCACGCACATCGGACTGGTCGGGCTCGGCAAGATGGGCGCGAACATGCGCACCCGTCTGCGCGCGGGCGGCATCGAGGTCACGGGGTTCGACCAGAACCCCGAGGTCTCGGACGTCGCCTCGCTCGCGGAGCTGGTCGCCGCGCTGCCCCCGGGGCAGCGGTTCGTGTGGGTCATGGTCCCCTCGGGGCCCGTCACGCGCGGCGTGGTGACCGAGCTCGCGGGACTGCTCACGGACGGCGACGTCGTGATCGAGGGTGGGAACTCCCACTTCTCGGACGACTCCGAGCATGCCGCGCACCTCGCCCCGCTGGGCATCGGCTACCTCGACGTCGGCGTCTCGGGGGGCGTCTGGGGGCTCGAGAACGGCTACGGCCTGATGGTGGGCGGTGACGCGGCGCTCGTCGAGGCCGCGATGCCGGTCTTCGACGTGCTGCGCCCGGAGGGGCCGCGCGAGGAGGGCTTCGTGCACGCCGGGGCGGTGGGGGCCGGTCACTACGCGAAGATGGTCCACAACGGCATCGAGTACGGCCTCATGCAGGCCTATGCCGAGGGGTACGAGCTGCTCGAGGCCAAGGACATCGTCACGGACGTCCCGGGGACCCTCAAGGCCTGGACGCGTGGCACCGTCGTGCGGTCGTGGCTCCTGGACCTCCTGGTCAAGGCGCTCGAGGAGGACCCGGAGCTGGGCGAGATCAGCGACTGGGTCGAGGACTCGGGCGAGGGCCGCTGGACCGTGGACGAGGCGATCGACAGCGCGGTGCCGCTCCCCGTGATCTCGGCCGCGCTCTTCGCCCGGTTCGCCTCGCGTCAGGGCGCTTCGCCCGCGATGAAGGCGGTCGCGGCCCTGCGTCAGCAGTTCGGCGGGCACGCCGTGAAGCCTGCCGGCGGTTCCTGAGGCGGAGGTTCTCCCTGCCCGACGACGTCGATCGCCCGGTAGGTCGTCGCACCGGGGAGGCCGCACACTGGTAGGCGTCGTCCGGTGCCCTCTCCACAGGCCGTCCACTTGCTGTGGGCGGACCGCACCGGCACGACCAGACGAACCGACCCGACGCCGTAGGACCTGATGTACATCTCTCACCTCTCGCTCGCCGACTTCCGCTCGTACACGTCCGTCGACGTCGAGCTCGAGCCTGGTGTGAACGCGTTCGTCGGGCCCAACGGTCAGGGCAAGACGAACCTCGTCGAGGCGATCGGGTACGTCGCCACGCTGGGCAGCCACCGGGTGCCGTCCGACGCGGCACTGGTCCGTGCGGGGGCCTCACGAGCCGTGGTCCGGGCGCGGATCGTCCGGGGCGACCGGGCGAGCACGGTCGAGATCGAGATCGCCGCGGGCAAGGCGAACCGTGCGCGGATCAACCGTGCACCGGCGGGCAAGCCTCGTGACGTCCTGGGCATCGCCCGGACGGTGCTCTTCGCCCCGGAGGACCTGGCCCTGGTCAAGGGTGACCCGGACGGCCGTCGACGGTTCCTCGACCAGCTCGCGGTGCTCCTGGTGCCGCGGTTCGCGGGGGTCCTCTCGGACTACGACCGGGTCCTGCGCCAGCGCAGCGCGCTCCTCAAGTCGGCGGGCGGGGCGATGCGTGCGTCGCGCTCGTCGACCCCGGACCTGCGCACGCTCGACGTGTGGGACGCCAAGCTCGCGGCGACGGGGGCGGAGATCGTCGCGCTGCGTCTCCAGCTCGTCGCGGCGCTCCAGCCCTACACCGCCGCCGCGTACGAGCAGGTCAGCTCGGGGCAGGGCGAGGCGCACATCGCCTACCGGTCCTCGGTCGCGGCCGCCCTCGAGGACGTGGGCGACGCCGTCGGGCAGGACGGCCGGCCGCAGACCGTCGAGTCCCTCGAGGCCCAGCTCCTGGAGGCCATGGCCTCCTTGCGCAGCAAGGAGATCGAGCGCGGGGTGTGCCTCGTCGGCCCGCACCGGGACGACCTCGTCCTGACCCTGGGCGGTCTGCCCGCCAAGGGGTACGCGAGCCACGGCGAGTCGTGGTCGTTCGCGCTCGCGCTGCGCCTCGCGTCGTACCGGCTCCTCACGGACGGGGCCCCGGAGGCGGCGGGCTCGCTCCTGTGGTCGCCGGACTGGGGGCCCGACGGCGAGCCCGTCCTCCTGCTCGACGACGTGTTCGCGGAGCTCGACGTGCGTCGCCGCAACAAGCTCGCCGACCTCGTCGCGGGTGCCCACCAGGTCATCATCACGGCGGCCGTGCCCGAGGACGTGCCCGCGCAGCTCTCGGGGCTGCGGCTCGACGTGCACGACGGTCAGGTGACCAGGCGTGCGTGAGGCCGAGGAGCCCGCGAAGGACGGCGAGGACGAGGAGCACCGCCGTCCCCCGGGTCTGCCTGTCGGCGAGGTCGTGGACCTCACTCCTCCTGCACAGGTCGCGCGCGAGGCGCTCAACCGTGCGCGCGCGGCCGCACGGGCGAAGGGCATCCGGCCGGGTCAGCCGTCGCGACGCGTCCTGGCGGACCCTCCGCCGTCCACAGGTGCGCGCCCGGGGGGCCGGGACCCGCAGACGTTCGGGGCGGTAGTGCAGCGGCTCCTGCACGAACGCGGCTGGGTCCAGGACGTGTCGGTCGGTGGGGTGATCGGGCGCTGGCGCGAGGTGGTCGGCGACCAGGTGGCCGACCACTGCGAGCCGGAGACCTTCGAGGACAAGGTGCTCGTCGTCCGCGCGGACTCGACCGCGTGGGCCACCCAGGTCCGCCTGCTGACGCCTCGGCTGCTCGAACGTCTGGCCCAGGAGGTCGGCGAGGGAGTCGTGGAGACCGTGACGGTCCTCGGCCCGACCGGACCGAGCTTCCGGCGCGGACCGAAGTCCGTCCGGGGCCGTGGACCGCGCGACACGTACGGCTGACACGCTGCCCGATTCGACCTGGTTTGCCCACCCAGAGGCCCCGCGGACCCGCATCGTCGGTGGATAGATCCCCCACCCTGTGGAGAACCTTGTGGAGAACTTGCCTCCAGGGCCTCATAATCCGCTGTTTCGGCCACCTCCCAGGTAGAATGGAGAGGTCATTCCGGGTACCTCCGCACGCACCGACTGGTGCACCGCGCGAGCCGGAACCGATGAGCCGTGCAGCGATCCTCCCCAGCGGGTGAACCTGTCGCGTGCATGATGACGAGGAGCGCTTCCGCCCGTGGCAGACCACACAGACAACGTCCCTTCCAGCCTGCCCCCGGAGAGTGGTGGAGGGCCGGGCGTGGACCGGGATCCCTCTGGCGGCACGTACGACGCGAGCAACATCACGGTCCTCGAAGGCCTCGAGGCGGTGCGCAAGCGACCCGGTATGTACATCGGGTCGACCGGTGAGCGCGGACTCCACCACCTCGTGTACGAGGTTGTGGACAACTCTGTGGACGAAGCCCTCGCGGGGTACGCCGACACGATCGACGTGACACTTCTGGAAGACGGAGGTGTACGAGTCACGGACAACGGCCGCGGCATCCCCGTCGCGATCCACCCGACCGAGGGGAAGCCCACGGTCGAGGTGGTCATGACGATCCTGCACGCCGGCGGAAAGTTCGGCGGTGGCGGCTACGCGGTCTCGGGTGGTCTGCACGGTGTGGGCATCTCCGTGGTGAACGCGCTGTCGCGCAAGGTCCAGACCGTCGTCAAGCGCGACGGCTACACCTGGAGCCAGCGCTTCAAGGACGGTGGCAAGACGGACGGACCGCTCGTCAAGGGCGAGGCGACGACCGAGACGGGCACGACCCAGACGTTCTGGGCCGACCCGGAGATCTTCGAGACGACCGAGTTCGACTTCGAGACGCTGCGCTCGCGCTTCCAGCAGTACGCGTTCCTCAACAAGGGCCTGCGCATCACGCTCACGGACGAGCGCCGCCAGTTCCTCGACACCGACGACGAGGTCACGGGTCAGGTCGCCGACCCCGCGGAGGACCTCGTCGCGGCTCCGGAGGGCGAGGACGAGTTCAAGCCCCGCGTCGTGTCGTACAAGTACGACGACGGGCTCGTGGACTACGTGAAGCACCTCAACTCGGCCAAGAAGGTCGAGCTGATCCACGACGAGATCATCGACTTCGAGTCCGAGGACAAGGAGCGGCGCATCTCGGTCGAGATCGCGCTCCAGTGGACCGGCTCGTACTCCGAGTCCGTGCACACGTTCGCCAACACGATCTCGACGACCGAGGGCGGCACGCACGAGGAGGGCTTCCGTGCGGCCATGACCTCGTTGGTCAACGAGTACGCGCGGGCCAAGGGCATCATCAAGGAGAAGGACGACAACCTCACGGGTGACGACATCCGCGAGGGCCTCACGGCCGTCCTGTCGATCAAGCTCGGCGAGCCGCAGTTCGAGGGGCAGACGAAGACCAAGCTCGGCAACACCGAGGCCAAGTCCTTCGTCCAGCGTGTCGTGCGCGCTCAGCTCACGGACTGGTTCGACTCGCACCCGACCGAGGCGCGCGACATCATCCGCAAGGCGATCCAGGCCTCGCAGGCGCGGCTCGCGGCCCGCAAGGCGCGCGAGGCGACCCGCCGCAAGGGCCTGCTCGAGTCGGGCGGCATGCCGGGCAAGCTCAAGGACTGCCAGTCGAACCGGCCGGAAGAGTGCGAGGTCTTCATCGTCGAGGGCGACTCGGCAGGTGGCTCGGCGGTGCGTGGACGCAACCCGCACAACCAGGCGATCCTGCCGTTGCGCGGGAAGATCCTCAACGTCGAGCGGGCGCGCCTCGACCGGGCCCTGGGCAACAACGAGGTCCAGGCGCTCATCACGGCCTTCGGGACCGGCATCGGCGAGGACTTCGACATCGCCAAGCTGCGGTACCACAAGATCGTCCTGATGGCCGATGCCGACGTCGACGGCCAGCACATCTGCACGCTGCTGCTGACGCTGCTCTTCCGGTACATGCGTCCGCTGATCGAGCACGGCCACGTGTACCTCGCCCAGCCGCCGCTGTACCGCCTCAAGTGGTCCAACGCGCCGCACGACTACGTGTACTCGGACCGGGAGCGCGACGCGTTCCTGCTCTCCGGTCAGGCCGCGGGCAAGCGCATCCCCAAGGAGAACGGGATCCAGCGCTACAAGGGTCTCGGCGAGATGGACTACTCGGAGCTGTGGGACACGACCATGGATCCCGAGCACCGCACGCTCAACCAGGTCACGCTCGACGACGCCGCTGCCGCGGACGAGATCTTCTCGATCCTCATGGGCGAGGACGTGGAGTCGCGCCGCAACTTCATCCAGCGCAACGCCAAGGACGTGAGGTTCCTGGACATCTAGCGTGCGGTCGTGGTCGGTGCCACGGAGCGGTCGGGTCCTCGACCCGGCCGCTCGCGGCGCCCGGCCCGACCCCGGGCCCGGCGCGAGAACCGGGCCC
The DNA here is from genome assembly GCF_056158145.1 of Oerskovia sp. PE-21s. NCBI lineage: Bacteria > Bacillati > Actinomycetota > Actinomycetes > Micrococcales > Cellulomonadaceae > Oerskovia > Oerskovia sp. PE-21s. Next base: position 59,524 of record NZ_JBUXJM010000008.1, on the reverse strand, counting down.
GGACCCGGCACAGCCACCGGCGCCGGCGGACCGTCCGAGAGGGCGGGACCCGCTGGCGCGGGCACGGGCTCCGTGCCATGACGACTCAGCTTCACCACCCAGCAGGACCACGACAGGACGAGGTAGACGACGGTGACGGACGAGACTCCCGAGCAGGACGAGAACCAGGGGACCCTTCCCGGGGACGGGACCGAGGCGACGCCGGCCGACGGCGCGGTCGCGGTGCAGCACGGCCGGATCGCGCAGGTGGACCTGCAGCTCGAGATGCAGCGCTCGTACCTCGACTACGCGATGAGCGTCATCGTGGGTCGCGCGCTCCCGGACGTGCGTGACGGTCTCAAGCCCGTCCACCGTCGTGTCCTGTACGCGATGCACGACGGTGGATACCGCCCCGACCGGGCGTTCTCCAAGTGCAGCCGTGTCGTCGGCGACGTCATGGGCAAGTTCCACCCGCACGGTGACACGTCCATCTACGACGCCCTGGTGCGTCTGGTCCAGGACTGGTCGCTGCGCTACCCGCTGGCAGCCGGCCAGGGGAACTTCGGTTCCCCCGGCAACGACCCGGCGGCCGCGCCGCGATACACCGAGTGCCGCATGGCGCCGCTGGCCACGGAGATGGTCCGGGACATCGACAAGGAGACCGTCGACTTCCAGGACAACTACGACGGTCGCACGCAGGAGCCCGTCGTCCTGCCGTCCCGCTTCCCGAACCTGCTGGTCAACGGTTCGGCCGGGATCGCGGTCGGCATGGCCACGAACATCCCGCCGCACAACCTCCGCGAGGTCGCGGACGGCGTGAAGTGGCACCTCGAGCACCCGGAGGCCTCCAAGGAGGAGCTCCTCGAGGTGCTGCTGACCAAGATCAAGGGCCCCGACTTCCCGACCGGCGCGACGATCCTCGGTCACAAGGGCATCGAGGAGGCGTACCGCACGGGGCGTGGCTCGATCACGATGCGCGCTGTCGTGAACGTCGAGGAGATCCAGAACCGGATCTGCCTCGTCATCACCGAGCTGCCCTACCAGGTCAACCCCGACAACCTGGCGCTGCGCATCGCGGACCTGGTCAAGGACGGCAAGGTCCAGGGCATCGCGGACATCCGTGACGAGACCTCGGGCCGCACGGGTCAGCGTCTGGTCATCGTGCTCAAGCGCGACGCGGTCGCCAAGGTCGTCCTGAACAACCTGTACAAGCACACGTCGCTCCAGGAGAACTTCGGCGCGAACATGCTCGCGCTGGTCGACGGCGTGCCGCGCACGCTGAGCATCGACGCGTTCGTCCGCCACTGGACGACGCACCAGATGGACGTCGTCATGCGGCGTGCACGGTTCGACCTGCGGGCCAAGGAGGAGCGCGCGCACATCGTGCGCGGCTACCTCAAGGCGCTCGACGCGCTCGACGCGGTCATCGCGCTCATCCGCGGGTCGGCCACGGTCGAGGACGCTCGCGAGGGCCTCATGGCGCTGCTCGAGGTCGACGAGATCCAGGCCCGGGCGATCCTGACTCTGCAGCTGCGCGCGCTCGCCGCGATGGAGCGTCAGAAGCTCATCGACGAGTACGCCGAGCTCGAGGCCGCGATCAAGGACCTCAACGACATCCTGGCCCGTCCCGAGCGTCAGCGTCAGATCGTGGGCGACGAGCTCGAGGAGATCGTGGCGCGGTACGGCGACGAGCGTCGCACGACGATCCTGCCCTACGACGGCGAGGTGTCGATCGAGGACCTCATCGCCGAGGAGGAGGTCGTCGTCACGATCACGCGCGGCGGCTATGCCAAGCGCACGCGCAGCGACAACTACCGTCAGCAGAAGCGTGGCGGCAAGGGGGTGCGCGGCGCGCAGCTGCGTGAGGACGACATCGTCGACCACTTCTTCGTCACGACGACGCACCACTGGCTCCTGTTCTTCACGAACCTCGGGCGGGTCTACCGGGCCAAGGCGTACGAGCTGCCCGAGGGCGGGCGTGACGCCAAGGGGCAGCACGTCGCGAACCTCCTGGCGTTCCAGCCGGGCGAGAAGATCGCCCAGGTCCTCGACCTGCGCGACTACGACGCCGCCGAGTACCTGGTCCTCGCGACCCGTCGTGGTCTGGTCAAGAAGACGCGCCTGGCGGAGTACAACTCGCCGCGCTCGGGCGGCCTCATCGCGATCAACCTGCGCGAGGACGAGGACGGCAACACCGACGAGCTGGTCTCGGCCCGTCTCGTGGACGCGACCGACGACCTGATCCTCGTCTCGCGCAAGGGGCAGTCGATCCGCTTCACGGCCGACGACGACGCCATGCGTCCCCTCGGGCGCTCGACCTCGGGTGTGACGGGCATGAAGTTCCGCGAGGAGGACGACCTCCTGGCCATGGACGTGGTCCGTGACGACGCCTTCCTGTTCACGGTCACCGAGGGCGGTATCGCCAAGCGGACCCAGCTCACGGAGGACAACTACCGCGTCCAGGGCCGCAACGGCTTCGGCATCAAGGTGGCCAACCTGCCGGAGCGCAACGGTGACCTGGTCGGCGCGCTCGTGGTGGACGCGGACGACGAGGTGCTCGTCATCATGGAGCGCGGCAAGATCGTGCGCTCGTCGGTCGACGAGGTCAAGCCCACGGGTCGCACGTCGCAGGGCGTCATCTTCGCCAAGCCGGACAAGAACGACAAGATCATCGCCGTTGCGCGTAATGTCGAACGTCGGCTGGGGGAGGATCGGGATACCGTGGACGAGGACGCGTCCGAGCAGGGGCAGTCCGAGGCAGCCTCTCCCGCCAGCACCACCGGGCAGGAGGCTTCGTCGGAAGCGGCCCCCGGAGCCACCGAGGATGGTAGATGAGCAGCGAGAAGAAGTCCCCGCCGACGATCGTGCCGAAGGCGGTGTCGCCGCGCCCTGACGAGGTGACGAGCACCGCCACCCGCCCACCGGCGAGCAACGGCACCGCACGGACCGCAGGGGGCGGGACGACCAACGGTGCCCAGACCGGGGCGAGCGCTCCGGTCCCGCCGCCTCCCCCGGCGACGGGAGCGACGCCGTCGGGCGTGGCAGGGGCGAACGAGACGCCCGTCCCGCCGCCCCCGAGCAGCACGACCGCTCGGTCCGGCGCGCTGAAGGCGGCCGCTGCCGCCATGGCGACCGCCAAGGCGGCCGCCAAGAAGCTGGCCGAGCCCGCACCGGCGCCCGCGCCTGCGAAGCAGAGCGAGAAGTCCTCCGACGAGATCGACGACCGAACGGTGCCACGCGTGAACAAGACCCCGACGAGCGCCGGCGCACCCCCTGCAGGAGGCACGCAGGAGGTGCCCGCCATGCACTACACGGCGGCGGGCTTCAGCGGGACGGCGAGCCCGGTCACGGGCGCGACGCCCGCAGCCGCGGCCCCCGCTGCGCAGCAGGCGCCCAGGCCTGCTCAGCCGGCGACGGGTGCGACGCCCGCGGCGCGCCCGGCCGACGGGCCTCGGCGGGTACGGCTCGCGATCTCGCGCGTCGACCCCTGGTCGGTCATGAAGCTGTCGTTCCTGCTCGCCGTGGCGATCGGGATCATGACGGTCGTCGCGACGGCGGTCCTGTGGACCGTGCTCGACGGCATGGGGGTCTTCACCGAGACCGATGCGCTGATCCGGAGCATCGTGGGCGAGGAGTCCAAGGTCGACGTGCTCCAGTTCGTGGAGTTCAACCGGGTGGTCGCGCTGTCCACCCTGATCGCGATCGTGAACATGGTGCTCATCACAGCGCTGTCCACGATCATGGCCTTCATCTACAACATCGTCGCGGCGATGGTGGGCGGAATCCACCTGACACTGACGGACGACTAGGACATAACACCCCATACCGGGACGTCGTCCGAAGGGCCTGGAGCTGCTTCGGAGCGCGTCGGACGATGTCCCGGTTTGGGCGCACCCCGAGAAGTGCGGTAGTCTCAAGCGCTGCCGCAGCACAGCAAGGGCCTATAGCTCAGACGGTTAGAGCGCTTCCCTGATAAGGAAGAGGTCAGAGGTTCAAGTCCTCTTAGGCCCACTGCCGGAAACCCACCCGAGGGGGAACGTCATGAAGAAGTTCTTCGTACTGCTGCTCGTTGCCGGCGCCGGATTCTTGATCTGGCGCAAGGTGTCCGAGGACAACAACGAGCGCGATCTGTGGGCAGAGGTTACCGACACCTTCGAGTGACGGTCTCTGCGGGGTAGTTCCGCGCGATCTGGGGCCATGGCGCAATTGGTAGCGCACCTGCTTTGCAAGCAGGGGGTTAGGGGTTCGAGTCCCCTTGGCTCCACAGAGTGAACAGGCCGTCGGCCAGGTCTTGGGACCTGGCAGGCGGCCTTTCGCATGCCCACCGCACGGAGTCCCGCGGTACGGGCCTGCACCGGCCTGAACGACGAGAGCCCCGACCGGTCGTGCCGGTCGGGGCTCTCGGGTACCTCTGGGTGGGGGCGAGGTGTCAGACGGTCGGCTTCTTGCCGTCCCCGGCTGCCGTGTCCCCCTCGTCGCCCGACGGCGCAGCGTCCTTGGCGCGGGTCGTCGCCTTGCGCGTGGCCTCCTTGGCGTCGCTCACCGCCTCCTGGACCTTGCCGGTGATCTTCTCGCCTGCGTCGGTGACGGCCTCCTGGACCTTGCCGGTGGTCTCGCGGCCCTTGGCGACCGCGACGCCCGCTGCCTCGCCGACGGCCTCGGCCGCGTTGTTGACCGCTGCCCGCGCGTCCTCGAAGGTCGAGGCGGGGACCTGGTCCCAGGGCTCGGCCCAGGGGTCGGTCGTGGGCTGCGCGCGACGCCACAGCACGTAGGCGCCGCCGGCGGCGGTGACGCCACCGACGACCCACCACAGGGCCTTGCTCTTCTTCTGGGGGTCGGCCTTGTCGGCCGCAGCGGTGAGCTTGGCCGGCGCGGCCTTGGCGGCCTTCTTGGCCGAGGCGGCCGACGTGTCGAGCCCCTTCTTGGCGGCCTTGGCGGCCTTCTTCGTCGCCCTCCGGGACAGCTTCTCGGCAGCGGCGGCCGACGCGACGGTCGCGGCGGCCGCGGCCTCGACGTTGCGGGAGGCGGCCTCGGCGGCTGCCGCCGCAGCGGCGTTGAAGCTCGCGACGATCTTGGGCAGGACCTCCTCGACCAGCTTGTCGTGGGCCGTGTCGATCGCCGGGCTGGCCTTCTCGGCAGCCTTCTCGACGCGGGGGGCCGCCGCCTGCAGGCTGTCCTGCCACGCCTTCTCGAGGCGGGGGGTGAGCCACTCGACGAAGGCCTCGACCTTGGGCTGGCCCCACTCCTTGGCCTGGTCGGCGAGCTGGGCTGCTGTCGTCTGCGCCTTGGCGCCCGCGTCGCCGACGAGCGCGGCGACCTCGGCTGCCTGATCCTTGATCTTCTCGGAGTCGATCGAGGAGATCGTGTCGTTCACGACTCGGGCGGAACGGCGGGTGCGGTCGGACATGGAGCCTCCTGTGTTCGCGGTGCTGGTGATGCTCGCTGGGACTCCACTCTGCCACCGTGCCAGGGGACCCGCGAGACAAGCGCGCCGAGGCGTTCGACACCAGTCGGGCGACTGGCGGGGGCCACAGGGCCTCGTGTGAGAATGAGGTCATGTTCGCAACCCTCCACACCACTGCTGGTGACATCCGTATCGAGCTCCTGCCGAACCACGCGCCCAAGACGGTGGCGAACTTCACCGGTCTGGCGAAGGGCACCACGACCTGGACGGATCCCCGCACGGGCGCCGAGAGCAACGCGCCGTTCTACGACGGGCTGATCTTCCACCGCGTGATCCAGGACTTCATGATCCAGGGCGGTTGCCCTCTGGGCACCGGGACCGGTGGTCCCGGCTACACGTTCAACGACGAGATCCACCCCGAGCTCCAGTTCGACCGCCCGTACCTGCTGGCCATGGCCAACGCCGGGTCGCGTCGCAACCCGGTCTCGGGCGAGGTCGAGGGCACCAACGGGTCGCAGTTCTTCATCTCGACGATCCCCACGCCGTGGCTCAACGGCAAGCACACGATCTTCGGCGAGGTCGCGGACGACGAGTCGCGCGCCGTGGTCGACGCGATCAACACGACGCGGACGCGTCCGGGTGACCGTCCGGTCGACGACATCGTCATCACCTCGGTCACCATCGAGGACTGACCATCTCCGTCCCCGCCTTCGGGACACCGGAGCCGGCCCAGCCGGCTCCGGTGTGTCCCCGACACCCCGACCGCGTCTCCTACGTCCGCTGCCAGCGCTGCGGCCGTCCGGCCTGCTCCGAGTGCCAGCGCCCTGCTGCCGTCGGCGTGCAGTGCGTGGACTGCGTCCGGGAACAGGCACGCGGCGTCCCGCGGACCCAGACGGCTCTGGGGGGCACGGTCCGTGGTGGGCGCCCCGTCGTCACGCTGACGATCGTCGCCCTGTGCGTCGGGAGCTGGCTGCTCCAGCTCGCGACGGGCGGTGACTGGACCCAGCGCCTGGCGTTCGCGCCCTTCATCGGCGAGACGGAGCCCTACCGCTTCCTCACTGCGGCGTTCCTTCACTCCACGGGCGTCTTCCACATCCTGTTCAACATGTACGCCCTGTGGATCACCGGTCCCTTCCTCGAGCAGATGCTCGGGAGGGTGCGGTTCGTCGCGCTGTACGTGCTCGCGGCGCTCGGGGGCTCGGTCGGGGTCCTGCTGCTCGCGGACCCGACGACCCAGAGCTGGTACACCGCCGTCGTGGGAGCGTCCGGTGCGGTCTTCGGGCTCTTCGGTGCGATCCTGCTCGTCCTGCGGCGTCTCGGCCGGAACGCGACCCAGATCCTCGTGCTGATCGGGATCAACGTCGCGATCGGCTTCATCCCCGGCACCAACATCGCGTGGCAGGCGCACCTGGGTGGGCTCGCCGTCGGGCTGATCCTCGGGGCGGGGTACGCCTACGCGCCCAAGGCGCGCCGCACGCTGTGGAGCGTCGGGGTGACCGTGCTCGTCGCCGTCGCCCTGGTGGCGCTCACGGTCCTCAAGTACGCGTCGGTCCCCGAGATCGTGTTCTTCTGAGCCGACTACTCGACCTCGAATAGTTATCCACAGACTTACTCACACCTGTGGAACTACACCGGTGTAGTTATCCACAGGGTGACGTGTCCTGTGGGTATCCCGGCAGGCGACGGGTGGGTCCGCAGCACTGCGGACCCACCCGAGCACGTCTCTCCGCCCGGACCGGGCGAGGGTCCTACTTCCAGCGAGTCGTCAGGACGAAGCCCGCGATGATCAGCGCGAACCCGATCGCCAGGTTCCACTGGTGCAGGCCCGGGATCGGCAGGCCGAGCCCGTTGCTCGTGAGGTAGAACAGGACGATCCAGGCCAGGCCGAGCAGCATCAGGGTGAGCATGGTCGGGACGAGCCAGCGCGGGTTGCCCGTGTCAGGCTTCTTCACCTGCGGGACCTTGACCTTGACTGGCTTCTTGCGGGACTTCGACTCGGGCACGAGAGCTGGCTCCTGTCCTCGGTATGCGTGATCCTGGCACGGGGGGTGTGCAGGAGCTGTGTCGGGTGGGACGAAACGGCGCTGCGCGACGTCGTGAACGGCAACGCCATTCGACGTCTAGCGTAGTGGGCCGACACAATAGCCCTGTGCACGGTGAGGCGGAGGTGGGTCAGTGAGCCAGCACGACCAGGACGTCGACGCGCCCCGGGGCGACGTCACCGACGTCGACGGCCGGGCCATGTCCGCCGACGGCGACGGACGTGCGCCGGTCGGCCCCAGGCGCACCCGCGGACGACGCATCCGTTCCGGCGTGACCGTGCTCCTGGTGCTCGCCCTCTCCGGGCTCATGTTCACGGCGAGCGCCCGGCTCGCACGCAACCAGGACGGGCGCCACCCCCAGAACCTCACCGACCTCGTGCAGAACGAGGAGCAGCGGGTCGAGAACATGACGGAGAAGGTCGTCGAGCTCGAGGCCGAGGTGACCTCGTTGGCCGAGGATCTCGCCCCCGCCGAGGTGACCCCACCCGAGGTCGTGGTGAACACCGGCATAGTGGCCGGCTCGGTCCCCGTCTCGGGACCGGCGCTCTCCGTGACCCTCGACGACGCGCCGCCCACCCAGAAGTCGGTCGACGCCCGCGTGGACGACCTCGTCGTCCACCAGCAGGACCTCCAGGAGGTCATCAACGCCCTGTGGGCGGGCGGCGCCGAGGCGATGATGCTCCAGGGGCAGCGCGTGACCCCTACCACCGCCTTCCGCTGCGTCGGCAACGTGCTCAACCTGCACGGAAGGGTCTATTCGCCGCCGTACGTGGTCTCTGCCATCGGCGACCCGGCCGCCCTCCAGGCCGCGCTCGACCGCTCGCCCGTGATCAGCGTCTACCAGGAGTACGTCGACGCGTACGGGCTCGGGTGGAAGGTCGAGAAGTCGTCCTCGCTCGAGATCCCCGCCTTCGAGGGCGCGACCGACCTGCAGTACGCCCGGGTGCCCGGCGAGAAGGACGAGGCGTGAGCGTCGTCCCGCCCGCCGCGGGACGCAGGACCGGCCGCGGGAGCCGACGGCCGCACGGCGTCGCCCCCCGCTGCGTGCCGTGGACGCCACGACCGGACGCATGCCCGGGGAGCGATGATGTACGAGGCGCCGTGGCCGTGGCGTCCGCTCCGGAGCGGCCGCGTCGAACGAGTGCTCCCGGCGGGCCTGGTGGCCGTGCCGTGTCAACCAGTCGACCGTCGAAGGAACAGGTGAGCTAGGGATGGTCCGCATCCTCGTCGTGGACAACTACGACTCGTTCGTCTACACGATCGTGGGGTACCTGAACCAGCTGGGTGCCCGGACGGTCGTCGTGCGCAACGACGCCGTCCCCCCTGTGGGCGTGGACGGCCGGTTCCGCGACGACGACGGCGTGTTCGACGGCGTCCTCGTCTCCCCCGGTCCGGGCACCCCCGCGGAGGCAGGCCAGAGCGAAGAGGTCATCCGTGCCTGTGCGGCGTCGCGTACGCCCCTGCTCGGGGTCTGCCTGGGCCACCAGGCGCTCGCCGAGGTCTACGGGGCCACCGTGACCCATGCCCCCGAGCTCATGCACGGCAAGACCAGCCTGGTCGAGCACGAGGACTCCGGCGTGCTGGCGGGCCTTCCCTCGCCCTTCACCGCGACGCGCTACCACTCGCTCGCGGTGGTCCCCGAGACCGTGCCCGCCGAGCTGGTCGTCACGGCCGCGACGGAGAGCGGGGTCGTCATGGCCCTGCAGCACAGGGACCTCCCGCTGCACGGCGTGCAGTTCCACCCCGAGTCGGTGCTGACCGAGGGCGGGCACCGGCTGCTCGCGAACTGGCTCGCGGCGTGCGGGGCGTCCGACGCCGTGGAGCGCTCCGAGGGGCTCGCGCCGCTCGTGCGCCGCTGACGCGGAGCGCCTCACCTCGAGTCCTGGACGAACGCGTGAGGGCCCGGCACCACATGGTGCCGGGCCCTCACGCGTTCGGTCCTACGGCTCGCGCCGGAGCGTCACGGCGTCGGGTTGCCGCCGCCACCGTTGCCGCCGCCCGCAGGCGGGCCGCTCGAGATCACCAGGTCGACCTTCGTCCCCTCGGGGATCGCGGTGTCCTTCGCGGGGTTGGACGAGATGACCTGACCCTTGGGGACGGTGGCCGACTCCTTCTCGGTGACGTTGCCCAGGTTGAGCTGACGGCCGCCGAGCGACTCCTCGGCCTCGTCCTTCGTCATCCCCGTCATGTCCGGCACGTTCGTCATCTCGGGTCCGGTCGGCACGGGGGCCTTGGCGATGGTCAGCGTGACCTTCTGGCCCTGCTTGCCGGGGCCGGCGCCCGGGTTCTGCTTGATGACCGTGCCGGCGGTCTTGGTGCTCTCCTCCTCGACGATCGCATAGCTGAGGTCGAGGTCGTCGAGGGCCTTCTCGGCCTCGGCCTGGGGCTTGCCGACCAGGTCCGGGATGATGACGAGGCCGCTCGAGATGAAGATCTTGACCGCCGAACCGGCCGGGGCGCTCTCGTCGGCAGCGGGTTCGGTCCGTGTGACCAGCCCCTTCTTCACGGTGCCGTTGTCCTCCTGGTCGACCGTCGGGTCGACTGCGAGGCCGGCGGACTCGATCTCGGCACGAGCCTGCTCCTGGGAGAGCCCCGAGACGTTCGGGACGATCACGGCAGCCGGGCCGGCCGAGAAGAACACCGTGACCTCGGTGCCCTCGGGGACGGACGCGCCGCTCTCAGGGTTCGAGCTGACGAAGGTGTCCTTGGGAAGCTGCGACTCCTGGTCGATCGCCTTGAGGAATGTCAGCCCCACGGCGTCGAGGGCCTGCTCGGCCTGCTCCGGGGTCGTGGTCTCGCTGAACGCAGGGACGGTGACCGTCTTGGGTTCGGGCGGCTGCTGGTTGAGCAGGATCATGGTGATGATCGCGGCGATCGCGACGACGCCCACCGCGATGAGCGCCCACATGAGGCCGCGCTTCTTGCCCGACCCCTCGTCCTCCGGCTCGCCCTCGGCGAGCGGCCCGCCGGGCTGCTGCCCCGGGGGGACGGCGGCGGGGACCCCGGTGGTCTCCCACGGGTTCGGCGCACCGGCGACGGCGGGGCTCATGACCTGCGTCGCGTTCTCGAGCGGGCCCTGCACCTGGGTCGCGGCCAGAGCGGCCGCCCCTGCCGCGGCAGCCGCCGCGACGCCGAGCGAGGGCGCCGTGATGTGTCCGCCACGGACCGCGTTCTCCAGGTCGTTGCGGAACTCTGCGGCGCTGCTGTAGCGCGCGGTGCGCTCCTTGGCGAGCGCCTTGAGCGTGATGCGGTCGAGGACCTCGGGGACGTCCGGGGCGAGGTCGCTCGGCTTCGCGGGCGCCTCTCGCACGTGCTGGTAGGCCACGGCGACCGGAGAGTCGCCGATGAACGGCGGGCGTCCCGTGAGGAGCTCGAAGAGCAGGCAGCCCGTCGAGTACAGGTCGCTGCGCGCGTCGACCGTCTCGCCGCGGGCCTGCTCGGGAGACAGGTACTGTGCGGTCCCGATCACGGCGTGCGTCTGCGTCATGGTCGCCGCGGAGTCCGCGACGGCACGGGCGATGCCGAAGTCCATGACCTTGACCGCACCCGTCGGGGTGATCATCACGTTGGCGGGCTTGATGTCGCGGTGCACGATCCCGGCGTGGTGCGAGTACTCGAGGGCCGACAGCACGCCCGCGGTGATCTCGATGGCCTCGTCGATCGGGACGGCCTGGCCGTCGCCCAGGATGTCGCGGACGGTGTGACCCTCGACGTACTCCATGACGATGAACGGCACGTGCGCGGTACCGCCGCCGGGCTCGACGTGGGTGTCCTCACCCGTGTCGTACACCGCGACGATCGCCGGGTGGTTCAGTGCCGCTGCGGCCTGCGCCTCGCGGCGGAACCGGGCCAGGAACGACGGGTCGCGCGCGAGGTCCGAGCGCAGGATCTTGATCGCCACGGTCCGTCCGAGACGGGTGTCGTGGCCGATGTGCACCTCGGCCATACCGCCTCGGCCGATGAGCTCACCGACCTCGTACCGGCCGGCGAGTACCCGGGGAGCGTTGTCCACCACTTAGGAGTCCTTCGATGTCGTCGGGGCCGGGGACCCAGAGGGACCCGGCACAGTACTGAGCATCATCCCATCGTCGGACGCCAGGTCCGGGGACGAATGCAACGATCTGGTCACGTTAGGCGCGGAAGATGCCCCTTCGGAGCGCTCGTCGCCGCCTCCCACGAGGGTCGCGACGAGCACGACGAGCAGGAGCCCGAGGAGCGCGAGGAGCGGCCACGAGAACCCCTTGGCGAATCCGCCGATCCGCTGCCCGGTCGTGGTCGAGGTCCTGACGGGCGGCGCGTCCTGGGTCGCGCGCCGACGCTCCGCGCGCGTGACACCTGCGGTGGCCGCCCGGGGGGAGCCTGCCTGCGCCGAGGTGCGCGACGTCGTCGGGCCGGACTCTGCGCGGCGCGTGCGCGCAGCCGACGCACCACCGTGCATCTCCCGGCGCGGCGGGTACGAGCGTGGCGTGTCCGCGGGCGGGTCCGCCGCGGCGGGGGCCGTGGCGCCGGGTGCCGAGGCGCGCTCCCACGGGAGCGCGGTCGGCTCGGCCGGTCCGGGTACGGGAGGTGCGGGCGGAGGCGGCGGCGGAGGGGGGAAGGCCTGGCCGTCGAAGACAGGGGTGCTCGACGCCGTCGCGGGCGCCGCGGGTGCAGCCGCCGCCGAGGCCGCGGACGGCGCGGAGAGGGCCGAGTGGCCCGAGTACCCGGACTGGGCCGAGTAGCCGGTCTGTGCCGACAGACCCGACTGTGCCGCGGATGCCGCCGATGCTGAGGGTGCCGAGGGGGCCGAGTGCGCCGACCGGGCGGGGTCCTGCAGGCGGGGTGACGAGATCGTGGGCAGCGGGCGCGAGCGCAGCTCCTCGGGGATCTCGAGCGGCGTGGGAGAGCTCGGCGGCGGGGACGCACCGTGGCGGGCGGGCTGCGCGCGGCGCGAGCGGCGCGACGGGCCGCCCGCACGAGCGGTCGCCCCCCACGGGTCGCGGGCGATGGTCTCCGCGAGGTCGTCGAGGGTCTGGGCGAGCGCCGAGGCCGGCATGGGGCGCGCCTTGGGGTCCTTCGCGAGCATCGCGTAGATGAGGGAGGCGAGCGACGGGTGCACGTGCGCGGGCAGCGGCGGCACCTTCTCGTTGACGTGCGCCACCGCGATGTCCACGGGCGTCGACCCCGTGAACGGCCTGTTCCCGGCCACGGACTCGTACGCCACGATCCCCAGCGCGTACACGTCGGAGGCTCCCGTCGCGGCCTGGCCGATCGCCTGCTCGGGAGACAGGTACTGGGCAGTGCCCATGACCATGCCCGTCGCGGTCATAGGGACCTGGTTCGCCGCGAGCGAGACGCCGAAGTCGGTGATCTTCACGATCCCGCGAGGCTCGAGCAGGATGTTGCCCGGCTTGACGTCGCGGTGCACCACGCCCGCGACGTGCGCGGCGTGCAGGGCGCGCGCGGTCTGCGCCAGGATGGGCAGCAGCTTGGACGGCATCAGGACGGGCTCGCGCTCCAGGAGGTCCGCCATGGGCTCGCCCATGACGAGCTCCATGACCAGGTAACCCGACTGGTTCTGCTCGCCGTAGTCGTACATCTGGGCGATGTTCGGGTGAGACAGGGCGGCGCTGTTGCGCGCCTCGGTGCGCAGGCGCTCCAGGAAGTCCTCGTTGCCCGCGTACTCCTCGCGCAGGAGCTTGACGGCGACCTCGCGCCCGAGCGCGCGGTCGTTCGCGACCCACACCTCCCCCATGCCGCCGATCGCGATGCGGCGGACGAGGCGGTAGCGGTCGCCCAGGGCTAGCCCCTCCACAGGTCTCACTTGTTCAACACCGCCTCCATCACTGCCTTCGCGATGGGGGCGGCCACGGCGCCGCCGGTCGCCTCGTTGCCGCTGTCGCCACCGTTCTCGACGATGACGGCGACGGCGACCTGCGCGTTGTCGGCGGGTGCGAAGCCCGTGAACCAGGCGTGCGGGGCCGCGCCCGACTGGTGCTCGGCGGTCCCGGTCTTGCCGGCGACCTGGACGCCGCTGATGCGCGCCGGCTTGCCCGAGCCGTTCTCCACGACGCTGATCATCATCGAGGTGAGCTGCTGCGCGGTGGTCGGCGACACCGAGGTGCGCAGGAGCGACGGCTCGGTCTGCTCGACGACCTCGAGGTCCGCGCCCCGGACCGTCTGCACGGTGTAGGGCGTCATCTGCTTGCCGCCGTTGGCGATCGCGGCCGAGATCATGGCGATCTGGAGCGGCGTGGCGCGGACGTCGCCCTGTCCGATCGAGGCGCGCGCGAGCTGCCCGCCGTCGTCGGTGACCTCCGCGTCCGGGAAGTGGCTGGCAGTGACCGTCATGGGGACGGACAGCTTCGAGTCGAAACCGAAGTCCTCGGACTGGGACCGCATCGCGTCCCCGCCGAGGGTGACCCCGAGGTCCGCGAACGCGGTGTTGCACGAGATGCGCATGGCGTCCGCCAGGGTCTGCTCCCCCGACGGCGAGCACCGGGCCCCGCCGAAGTTCTTCATGGTCGCCGTCGAGTTGGGGTACTGGTACTCGTCGGGGGCCGGGATGACGGTGTCGGGCGTGTACTGGCCCGACTCGAGGGCCGCGGCGGCCGTCACGAGCTTGAAGGTGGACCCCGGCGGGTACGTGTTGCCCGCGATGGCGCGGTTCACGAGCGGGTCGCCGTCGGCGTTGATGAGCGACTGGTAGGCCTCGCTCGCGGCCTTGGTGTCGTGGGTCGCGAGGACGTTCGGGTCGTAGGACGGCTTGGAGACCATCGCGAGGATCTTGCCCGTCGCCGGCTCGATCGCGACGACCGCACCGCGCTGCTCGCCGAGCGCGTCGTAGGCGGCCCGCTGGGCCGCGGGGTCGATCGTGAGCTCGACCGACGCCCCCTGGGGCTTCTGTCCGGTGATCAAGCCCTGGAGCCGGTCGATCCACAGCGTGCTCGCCTGGCCGTTGAGGAACTCGTTCTCCGTGCTCTCGATCGCGGACTTCCCGTTGACGATCGAGAAGTACCCCGTGACGTGCCCGAACACGGGTCCGTCGGTGTAGGAGCGCTGGTAGCCGTACGGGTCGTCGACCGGCGTCGAGAGCGCGACCGACTCCCCCGCGACGACGATCGGCCCCCGGAAGTTCCCGTACTCGCGGTACACCTGGCGCTTGTTGCGCGGGTCGTTGTTGAGCGAGTCCGCCTGGACGAACTGGATGTAGGTGGTCGAGACCATGAGCGCCAGGAACATGACGAGCACGACGGTCGCCACACGGCGCAGGGGGACGTTCACAGGTTCTTCCGCTCGGTGTCGTCGATGATCTCGGTCGCCCCGGTCATCGGGTCACCACCGCCCTCGGGGAGGTCGGTGCGCACGACCTGCGTGGGCAGGTCCTGGGAGTGGCCGCCCCGCGCAGGCCCGACGACGGCGCTCGCCTCGCCCGCCTCCACGGCCTCCTGGGAGCCAGCACCCACCGCGACGGGCTGGCTGCCCGTGCTCGGACCCGTCGCTGCCTGCGAGGGCGCGACCTGGCCCCGCACCGGCAGGGACGACGGCCGGCGGGCGTTGTCGGAGATCCGCAGCAGGAGACCGATCACGAGCCAGTTCGCGAGCAGCGACGAACCGCCCTGCGCGACGAACGGCATGGTCAGGCCCGTGAGCGGGATGATGCGGGTGATCCCGCCGATCACCACGAACAGCTGCCACGCCATGACGAAGGCGAGACCGCCCGCGAGGAGCTTGCCGAACCCGTCGCGGACGCCGATCGCGGTCCGCAGGCCGCGCTCGACCAGCACGAGGTACATGACGAGGATCGCGAGCAGGCCCGCGAGCCCGAGCTCCTCGCCGAGCGAGGTGTAGATGAAGTCCGAGTAGGCGTACGGCACGAGGCGTGGATAGCCCTGTCCCCAGCCGGTACCGGTCAGGCCCCCGTTCGCGAGCCCGAACATCCCGCCCACGAGCTGGCCCGAGCCCCCCGGGTCACGGCCGAAGATCTCCGGGGCCAGCGGGTTGAGCCACACGTCGACCCGCGCCTGGACGTGGGGGAACACCGAGGCGGCGACGACGGCGCCCACCGCGAACATGCTCAAGCCGATCGCGACCCAGCTGAAGCGCTCGGTCGCGATGTACAGCATGGCGACGAACAGCCCGAAGAACAGGAGCGAGGTCCCCAGGTCGCGCTCGAAGATGAGGACCGCGAGCGAGGCGGCCCACACGATGACGAGCGGGCCGAGGTCCCGCAGGCGCGGGAGCTGGAGGCCGAGGATCTTGGGGCCGGCGAGCGCGAGCGTGTCCCGGTTGGTCACGAGGTAGCCCGCGAAGAAGATCGCGAAGGCGATCTTGGCGAACTCGGCCGGCTGGAGCGACATCCCGGCGATGTTCACCCAGATGCGGGCGCCGTTGATGTTGCGGCCGATCACCGGGAGCAGGGGCATGACGACGAGCACCAGGCCGACGATCATCGCGGTGTACGAGTACCTGCGCAGGGTCCGGTGGTCCTTGAGCAGCCAGACCACGCCGCATGCCGCGACCACGCCGAGCACGGTCCACATGAGCTGCTTCGACGCCAGGTCCGAGGGAGACCCGACCATCGAGCCGCCGATGGCGATCCGGCCGATCATCGCGAGGCCGATGCCGTTGAGCGCGATCGCGACGGGCAGGATCACCTGGTCGGCATAGGGCGCCTTGAGGCGCAGGATCACGTGCCCGCCCACGGCGAGCGCGACGAGGGTCAGGCTGTACAGGGTGAAGTTGTCCGGGAGCTTGTCCTGGAGCCCGTACCCGACCGAGGCATAGGAACCGATCCCGATCGCGAGAGCGAGCACGAGCAGGCCCGCCTCGGCTCGTCGGGACGGGCGCTTCGTGGACGTCGTGGCGTGCGGCTCGACCGTGGCCATCAGGGCGCTGCCGGGGGGACGGTGGCGTCCGTGGGCGGGACGGCCGGGTCGACGGGCGCGGCGGGGTCGACCGGAGCTGCTGGGTCGACCGGCGTCTGGGTCTCGGTGGTCCCGCTGGTCGTGGCCTCGGTGTCCGCCTTGGCGTCGGCGACGAGGCGGCTCGCGCGCTCGCGCGCGTCGTCGAAGGACGTCGCGCTGATGGTCTCCTGCAGCCGGTCCACGACGTACGGCGGGAGGTCGGCGACCTTGGCGCCCGTGAGCTCGACCGGGGTCGACAGCGTGAGCGGCCCTGCGCTCGTCGGGACTCCCTGGAAGACGGCGACCTGACCGTCGGCGACACCGACGTAGTACTGCTCCTGGGTCCAGCGGTACCCGTACAGGGCACCTGCACCGATCACCGCGAGGACGACGACGGTCACGACGGGGGCGATCCAGCGCTTGGTGCGCTTGGCGGGCCGCACGTCGGCGTCGTCACCAGCCGGGGGCGTGGCACCGTCCGCGCCGTCGGCCGGCGCGTGTTCAGGGTCGGTGGGCTCCTCGCCCGCGGTGGCCTCCTGCTGGGCAGCGCTCGCCGAGGCGACGAGCGACGCCGCCCGCGCTGCCGGACCGTCCTGGGCGGACGTCGGGCGGTCGCGGTCGATCGCCGCGGAGCCGACGACGACCGGTGCAGTCGAGGGACCGGCGCCGTCGGGAAGGCTGTCCAGGTCGACGACGTCGACCACGACGACCGTCACGTTGTCCGTGCTGCCCGCCCGCAGCGCGAGGTGCAGGAGCCGCTCGGCGCACTCGTCGGTGTCCGGGACCGAGATCAGGGTCTGCTCGAGCGTCTCGAGGCTCACGAACCCCGAGAGTCCGTCCGAGCACAGCATCCAGCGGTCGCCCGGGCGGGCCTCGCGGACCGACATGTCGGGCGTGAGGTCGACGTCGAAGTCGCCGAGGACCCGCATCACGACGTTGCGCTGCGGGTGGTACTCGGCTTCCTCCGGGGTGATGCGGCCCGTGTCGACGAGGTGCTGGACGAACGTGTGGTCGGTCGTGACCTGGTTCAGGACGCCGTCGCGGAGCAGGTACGCGCGGGAGTCGCCGAGGTGCGCCATCGCGAGCGTGTTGCCGCTGCGCAGGAGCGCGGTGACGGTCGTCCCCATGCCCGCGAGCTCCGGGGTCTGCTCGCTGCGCTCGACCAGGTCGAGGCGGGCGTTGTCGATCGACGACTCCAGGAGGGCGAGAGCCTCGTCGGGACCGTGCGACTCGCCGTCGAGCGGGGCGAGGGCCGCGACCGCGAGCGAGGAGGCGACGTCACCGCCGGCGTGACCGCCCATCCCGTCGGCCACGACCACCAGGTGCGGACCCGCGTACCCCGAGTCCTGGTTGTTCGACCGGACGAGGCCCACGTCGGAGAGGGCGGCGTACTTGAGCGCGATGTTCATGGGGCGCTACCGCTGCAGCTCGACGATGCTCTGACCGACCCGCACGCCCACGCCAGGAGGAAGGGGCTCGATACCGGAGATGCGTCGATCGTTGATGTACGTGCCGTTCGTCGAGCCGAGGTCCTCCACGTACCAGGTGCCACCCTGGGGGAAGATCCGGGCGTGCCGGGACGACGAGTAGTCGTCGTCGAGGACGAGGGTGCAGCTCGGAGCGCGACCCAGCAGGATCGACGACGCCGAGAGCGGGATCGTGGTGCCGCGCAAGGGACCGGACGTCACGACGAGCCGCGTGGGTCCGGCCGGCGCCGCGGGCGTCGGAGCCGAGGGGGCCGCTCCGCGGGAGGGGGCCGCGCCCCGTGCGGGAGCCGCAGCAGCGGCAGAGCGTGCCTCGGGGGTGTTCCGGCCCTTGCGTGCTGTGATCTTGGTGCCGTACAGGTCGCGTCGCAGCACACCGATCGCGGCGAACACGAACACCCACAGGAGGACCAGGAATCCCAGCCGCAGCAGGGTGAACGTCAGCTCGGTCATGCGGAGGGGATCACCAATCCTCGTTGTCGGGCGCACCCGTCCAGAACATGATGCGGGTCCGCCCGATGGTCAGGCTGTTCCCGTCGAGCAGGGTAGCGGCCGGGACCTGGTGGCCCTCGACGAACAGTCCGTTGGTCGAACCGAGGTCCGTCGCGATCACGCCGTCGGGCGTGACGCGGATCTCGAGGTGGCGTCGCGAGACACCCGGGTCGTCGACCACGATGTCGGCCTCCGACCCGCGTCCGATGACGGTGACGGGACCCGTGAGCAGGTAACGCTGCCCGTCGATGTCGACCAGGGGGTGCCGTGCGCTGGGTGCCGAGCTCGTCGCGGGAGCGACGTTCCCCCGCACGCTCGCCGACCGCAGCTGGAAACGCCCCGTGTCCAGGGAGTCGTCCTGCTCGAACGACACGCTCACCGGGCCGACGAACGCGTAGTGCTGAGAGGCCGCATGCTCCGTCACGTTGGCCGCGAGCTCGTCGGCGAGCGACTCCGCTCCCCAGCCCTCGACCTGTGCGTAGTCGTCCGGCGACAGCTCGATGGTGAACTGGTTGGGCACGACCGTCCGGTCGCGGTCCACGACCGCGGCCCGGTCGTCGACCTCACGACGTAGAGCACTCGCCAGCTCGACGGGCTTGACCTCGCTGCGCCCGACCTTGAAGGCGTTGTTGACGACGCGTTCGACGCCCTTCTCGAAACGATCCAGGACTCCCATGCCACCTCCTCCCTCATCGACGTTCCCTCGACCGGGTACACGGTCCCCGGGCAGACTACCTAGATCGTAACGACCCGGGGCCTCGCCGGGCCGGTGATCGGCCGAAGTGGACGGGGAGATCAGGGGGAGATCGGGTGCCCCGTGCGTGAGGCGCCTCCCGCAGCGGGGTACTGTTCTCTCTGGTGCAGCACCGGGCTCGGCCCCGGTGAAGCGCCTGTGGAAGACCCTCCGAGGGTGGCCCGACGACCGATGCAGGTCTGGACCGGCTCTCGTGATAATCTTCTGCGGCACGCGCGAGTGGCGGAATGGCAGACGCGCTAGCTTCAGGTGCTAGTGTCCGAAAGGGCGTGGGGGTTCAAGTCCCCCCTCGCGCACGTGATGTACGAAAGGCCCCGGATCATCGAACCGGGGCCTTCGTCGTACCTGGCGGGTTCAGCGACCGCCCTGGCTCGTCCGTGCGGGCGTCAGCCGAACACGTGGTGGTAGAACTGCCCCACCCAGTCGGCGAACTCGGGGCTGATGTTGACCTCCTCCTCGACCGAGTGCCGGCTGAAGACGCCGTTCACCACGGTCGGGTCCTCGGCCGTGAACCACGGCCCCCCGCTGCCTCCGGCGGTGAGGTTGTCCTCCTTGGTGACAGTCGACGGGAAGGTGTCGGCGACGCGCCGCCCGAGGCTGTGCCACATGTGTTCGCCGTCGAACGGGAACCGGGGGGTCGGGCGGGCCGGGTAGCCCGTGTTGTCCCAGGTGGTGGCGGTGCGCCCCCACCGGACGCCGGCCGTGCCGACGACGTCGCCGACGCCTCGGCCGTCGCCGTCCGGGGCGACGACGCACAGCCCGAGGTCCCACGCGGACGACTCGTCCGTGGTCCACGCGGTGGGCCACGCCGACCGGGTGACGTTCCACTTCTTGTAAGGGGCCGCGCCCGCCGTGTAGGCGGGGACGAAGACGATGTCGGTCGCCTGGTTGCCGCCGAGCACGAGGCAGTGCGCGGCGGTCATGATGCCGAAGCGGTGGACGACGACGGCCGACGCGGTGTGCGGCTTGCCGTCCATGACGAAGAAGAGCTTGCCGACGGTCCGCTCGGGGAAGGACTGGGGGTCCTTGACCCGGGCGGTCTGGGCGGCGCCGAGCAGGTCCAGCCGCCCGCCCTCGGACGGGGCCGTGCCGGAGACCGTGCCGGACACGGTGCCGCCTGCGCCGGCCGAGGTGACGTCGGTGACCGCCAGGGCGTCCCGGTCGATCGTGACCGAGCGGTCGAGCGGCTCGGCCTCTTCCATCCGCTCGGGGGTCCAGAAGTCGGTGCCCTCGGCGTCGGTCGCGTGGAGTGCGCGGGTGACGTCGTCGGACTCGACGAAGTCCGGCTCGTGCGTCGCGGTCATCGTCCACGGCCCGGCCGGGTACAGGTTGGCGTCGACGGTGTACCAGACGATCGTCCAGTTGCAGCCGCGGTCGTAGTCGCTCTTGACGTAGACGTTGCCGTTGTTCCGGCCGATGATCGTGGCGCTGCGCTTCTGCCAGTCGCCGCCGTTGTCGGTCCGGTTGCAGATCACGTCCCACCCGACGATCACCTTGGAGGTGTCGCGGAACGTGAACACGTTCTCCCGCCACCCGATCTTCCAGTCGGCCGAGTAGTTCTGGGTGACGCTGGCCACGTCGATGCCCGGGGCGTCGCCGCGCTGGAACCCGTAGCCCCACCGCACCCGGCCCTTGTCGGCGTCGAAGTTCTCCCCCTCGGCCGGCTCGGTCTTCGCCGCGGCGACGACCTGGGTGTAGAACGTCTGGCGGTTGGCGACGACGTCGAGCTCGCCGAGGAGCCGCTTGGTGTCCGCCGTGAACGCCTCGATCCGGGGCTGGTCGGTCGGGAGGGACGACTGGTAGGCCTCGAGGTCCTTCTCGAGCCTGCGGAACGGGTCGTCCACGAGCTTCTTGCCGAACTCGGGGCAGGTCTTGACGCGGCTCCTGGCGAGCCAGAACTGGCCGTAGAGGTAGCCGACCTGCGAGAAGACGTCGGGGCTGATGGGCACCTCGCCCGAGATCGACGGGTCGATCATGCGGTAGGCCATGAGGTAGGACTCGAGCGGGGCGGGCGTCTGGGCCCCGTTGAACCAGGGCAGGAGCGTCGAGACGATCGTCTCGGCCGTCCACGTCGATCCCGACGGGGGGTCGGGGAAGCTGCCCTTGACCCCCCGTGCGGTGATGTGGATGCTGACGTTCGCCCCGTGCTCCGAGGCGACCTTCTCGAACGCCGAGCTTCCCTCGGTGCTGAACACCTGGGGGACCTCGGCGGCCACGGCGGCCGAGAACTTCGTGCGCTGCTCGGTGCTGGTGAACCGGCACTGGTAGGTGACGTACAGCGAGGAGCCCGAACGGTAGCCGGCCACGAAGTAGTCGCCGTACTTCTCGCGGAAGCCGGGTCCGGGCTCGACCGCGAGCTCGTACGACGGGGCGAGCGAGTACTGGCCGTCCTCGACGGACACCTCGGCGACGAGGGTCACCGCGAGGTCGGAGACGGCGAGCTCGTCGAGGAACGAGGTGCTGGCGCTGACCGTGATGCCCTCGATGTTGTACGAGCCCTTCAGCGAGGCGCTGATGAGGGACTGGACGTCGCTCTCCGCCTGGATGAACGAGTACATGAACTCGGGGTTCTGGGTCGTGCTGGGCGTGACGGTGAACGGCTTGACGGCCGAGGCGCGGAGCTGGCCGGTCACGGCGTCGACGCCGAGGCCCGGCTTGTAGCTCGGCTGCCAGGGCTGGCCGACGACCGTGGTGTTGAGGAGCGTGGTCGGTTGTGTGTTCGATACCTGTCTCATCATCGATCCCCTTGCGTGTTCGAGTGATTACGGATGGTCGTGCTCAGCTCGTCATCGATGCATCACCGGTCCCCTGGTCCGGGTGGGTGCGAGGGCCTCGTGGTCGCCGCCTCCGAGGGGGCGGTTCGGCGGGAGCCTCGCGCACGTCGTCGTGCGCTCCTCACTCTGCTCGACGGCGTCAGGTGTCGTCCTCACCAGAATTGGTGAACTGTGCCGGGGCGTCGTGGAGCCAGGTCATGTGGCCGGACCGACGGGCGACGGCTACGGCCTCGAGCTGGGACCGGACCTGGAGCTTGGTCAGGATCGACTTGATGTGGCTGCGGATCGTGTGGGTCGAGAGGAAGCGCTGGTTGCTGATCTGCGCCGCGCTGAAGCCCGCGATCATGCCGCGCAGGACGCCGTTCTCGGCGGCGGTCAGGCGGCCGAGGCCGGCGCTCTCGTCGCGTCGCCGCTGCAGCGTGCGGGAGAACGCGACGGCCTCGTGCTCGGTCCGTCCGGGCGTCAGGTGCGCCCTCTCGACGAGGCGGAGCAGCGAGAGCAGGGACGCGGACTGGTTGAGCACCGTGGCACCGCGACCGTGGAGAGTGAGCAGGACCGACACGGAGCGCACCGAGCCGACGCAGACGCACGTCGTGAGCGACCCGGACGTGGGCAGGCCCATCCGGGGGTTGCCGTCGTCGTCCTCGATGACGACGACCGCCCTCATCCGCAGGTGCGTGGGGTCGGCGCGGGAGACGGTGAGCAGGTCGGCCGTCCACCCGCGGGCCACGAGGCCGGCGTGGAGCGCGGGGCCGAGGGCGGTCCCGTGCGGCGCGAGGACCGTGATGCTCGGCCGCGAGTTCTCCACGGTCGTCTTTCTGGCACGGGTCGTGAGGGTCGGCAACCGCGAGCCGTGCTCGTCTCGAGGGGCCCGCGCCACCATACCTAGATCTGCTAGGTTAGTTACCCCTAGCAGTCCTAGGTATTGGAGCACCATGCACATCGACAAGGACCTCGTCGCCGCCTCGGCCACGCCGCTCGTCCTCGGCATCCTCGCCGACGGCGAGTCGTACGGCTACGCGATCGTCCGACGCGTCAACGAGCTCTCGGGCGGCCACATGCAGTGGACCGACGGCATGCTCTACCCCCTTCTCCACCGGCTCGAACGCCTCGGGCTCGTCGAGGCGACGTGGGGCGTGTCCGACGTCGGGCGGCGGCGCAAGCACTACGCCCTGACGCCCGCAGGCCACGAAGCGCTCGCCGAGCGCCGCGCGCAGTGGCAGGTCGTCGCCGACGCGCTCCAGCAGGTATGGAAAGACCTGGGCGACGCCCAGCCTCCCCGCGCCGTGGCCGAGGGGTGGGCATGATGCCCGGCACCCCTGAGCTCGAGGCCCAGATCGACCAGTGGCGCAGCTACGTCCAGCGCCGTCAGGCGATCTCCACGGCCGACGTCGACGAGATGGAGGACCACCTGCGTGAGCAGGTCGCCGACCTGACCGCGACGGGCCTCGACGGCGACGAGGCCTTCCTCGTGGCGGTCAAGCGCATGGGCAACCTCGACGAGGTCTCGCGGGAGTTCGCGCGCGAGCACTCCGACCGCCTGTGGAAGCAGCTCGTGCTCGTCCCGGACGCCGGAACGCCAGGTCGGGGCGAGCGGTCGTGGCGCGAGCTCGCCGTCGTCCTCGCGCTCGCGGTCGGCGCGGGCGTCGCGGTCAAGGTCGCCGCCGAGACGATCGGCGACGAGACCGTCCTGCTGCGCAACGTCAGCCTGCTCGTCCTTCCCTTCCTCGCCGGGTACTTCGCGTGGAAGCGACGCCTCACGTGGGGCGTGGGCGCGATGCTCCTGGTGCCGTTCGCAGTGCTCGCGGTCGTGCTCAACGTCTACCCCTTCGAGGCGGACGGCTCGACCCTGCTCCTCGCCGCCCTGCACGCCCCCGTCGTCCTGTGGGCGCTCGTGGGGATCGCGTACGTCGGTGGACGGTGGCGCTCGGACAGCGGCCGCATGGACTTCGCCCGGTTCACGGGCGAGCTCGCGATCTACTTCACGCTCCTCGCGCTGGGTGGCGCCGTCCTGCTCGGCCTCACGTTCGGGACCCTCAACCTCGTCGGGATCGACCCCGAGCCGTTCTTCGAGGGCTGGGTCCTGCCCTTCGCCGTGCCCGGGGCGCTCGTCGTCGCGGCCTGGCTCGTCGAGGCCAAGCAGAACGTCGTCGAGAACATCGCCCCGGTCCTGACCAGGGTCTTCACCCCCCTGACGATCGTGATGCTGCTCGTGCTGTTCGTGGTCCTCGCGACGGCCGGGTCCCTGCTCGACACCGACCGCGGGCTCCTCATCCTCATGGACGCGATCCTCGTCCTCGTCCTGTGCCTGCTCCTCTACTCGGTCTCGGCACGCGACCCGCTCTCGCCGCCCCACCTGTTCGACGCCCTGCTGCTCGCCCTGGTCGTCGCGGCGCTCGCGGTCGACGCGGTCGCTCTCACCGCGATGCTGACCCGCATCGCCGAGTTCGGGTTCAGCCCCAACAAGGTCGCGGCCCTGGGGCTCAACCTCCTGCTGCTCGTGCACCTCGTGGGGTCGGCACTGCTCCTCACCGCGTTCCTGCGGGGACGACGCCAGTTCGCGGCCCTCGGACGCTGGCAGACGCAGTTCCTGCCGGTGTACGCCGTGTGGGCGGCGGTCGTGGTCGTGGTGTTCCCGCCGGTCTTCGGGTTCGTCTGACCGGCGGCCCGACGACGCAGGGCGACCCTGCGCCGTCGGGCCGGGAGGGACACCTGCCGGACGGACTTCCTTCCTCTCGTCCGGTGTGTGACAGTGGGGCCGGATGCCCCGGGCGCGCCCGCGCCCGCGCTGCTCGCACCGGTCCTGCGACCGGTGCACCCCCCGACAGCACCGCAGGACCCTGGAGGAGCCATGACCGACGTGCACGTGCCCGTCGCCGCCGACCACGTCGTGACCGTCGATGCCGAGGGGAACCGGACGGGGACCTTCGCGCGCAGCGACGTCCACACCACGGAGACGCCCCTGCACCTGGCGTTCTCCTGCTACGTGCTCGACGGCGCAGGTCGCCTCCTCGTGACGCGTCGTGCCCTGTCGAAGCGCACGTGGCCGGGCGTGTGGACCAACTCCTTCTGCGGGCACCCGCGCTGGACGGAGACGACCGAGGAGTCCATCACGCGGCACGCCGCGCACGAGCTGGGCCTGCGGATCGAGGGCCTCGAGGTCGCCGTGCCGGGATTCCGGTACCGGGCCGTGGACGCGTCGGGCGTGGTCGAGAACGAGATCTGCCCCGTGTACGTCGCGCGCGCCGCGAGCGACGTGACGGCCAACCCGGACGAGGTCGCCGAGCTCGAGTGGGCCGCGCCGGGCGCGCTGGGGAGCGCGGTCGACGCGACGCCGTGGGCGTTCAGCCCGTGGATGGTCCTGCAGGTCGCGGCGTTGCGCGACGCGGCGAGCGGGTCCGACGGCGCCGCCTCGCCCCTGCTGGCCGAGGTGGCCGCCGCCCTGGGCTGAGCGGGCTCAGCCGACCGGGGCGCCGACCTGGACGCTCGTCGAGCGCAGCTTCTCGGGCAGGCGCAGGTGGTCGGCGTCGGCGGTGCTCACGCGCAGCCGCCGCGCGGGCAGGGCGTGCGCCATGACCTGCTCGGCGCCCGGCTGGCCGGACCGGTGCAGGGCCGCGGCGAGCTCGTGCACGAGGATCTCCTGGCGCCGCGCGCCGCGCACCGAGAACACCCACAGGTCCTGCTTCTCGGGTTGCGGCTGCCACGTCCCGGTCCGGGTGAACGCGCGGGAGGCCTCGGCGGTCGGCCCGACGAACGTCACGGACCGCAGCGACCACAAGGCGGTCCGGTTCGTCGCGGACGCCCCCTGGTCGGCCTTGAGCAGCGTCACCGGGCGCTGGGTCCCGACGATCGCCGCGACGCTCGGCGCGTCGACGTCCGCGTAGGGCACGGCGTAGGGAGTCATGAACGGGCCGAACGAGCCGACCACGAGGCCGCGTTCGAGCACGAGGAGCTTCTCGCTCGCGACGAACCGCAGGACCACGGCCAGGACCAGGCCCATCGAGAGGGCGAACCCGATCACCTCGACGACGCGGCCGTTGAAGACCATCACGGCGACGACCGCGGCGAAGATCCCGGCGACCGTCCCGATCGCGCGCGCGGAGAGCGTGCACGACTCGACGTGGCGCAGCTCGCCGAGGGTCGGGCGGTGGCGGTCCGCGACGGCGCGGACCTTGCGGGTCGCGCGGTCGCTGAGGGGGTGGGGCGCGGGGCTCAGGGGGGATCCTCGGGTCGGGTGGTGGTGCGCGCCTCAGCGGAGGGCGCGCACGAAAACTACCGCTTCGTCCCGGTCCGTGGCCAGATGGCTCCCGCCGGTGGACGCCGGGTCGAGAACCTCCTTCCCCCGGGCGCGCTCGGGTCGTCCGGGCGGGCGTGCCGTTTCGACGGTGCCCTCTCCTGCGGGGGACAATCGACGCATGTCTGATGCCGGAGTCCCGCCCGTCCCCGACCGCGCCGCCCCCTTCGAGGCGCACGTCGAGTGGGCGCGGGCGACACCGGTCGAGGGCTTCGACCTGTCCCCGATCGACGACCGCTGCATCGAGGCCCCTCTGCCCTGGGACTACCTGGTGCTCGCGCGCGAGCTCGTGGGCAGCGGCCGCGGCCCCGTCCTGGACCTGGGGACCGGTGGCGGAGAGGCTTTCGGCTCGCTCGCGCCCTTGCCGGAGGGTTCGGCCGCGACGGAGGGCTGGCCCCCGAACGTCCCCGTGGCCCGACGGCGCCTCGAACCCCTGGGCGTCGACGTCCGGCAGGTGGGGAGCAGCAAGGGCGAGGGGCTCATGCTGCCGTTCCTCGACGGCCGGTTCGCGGTGGTCCTGGACCGGCACGAGGAGTTCGAGCCGTCCGAGGTCCTGCGCGTCCTGGAACCGGGAGGCGTGTTCATCACGCAGCAGGTCGACTCCCGCGACGGGATCCGGGTCAACACCGCGCTCGGTGCGCAGCTCCCCTGGGACCCGGACGACGTGACCCTCGAGGGCGCGGTGGCCGACCTGGCCGATGCCGGTTTCGTGATCGACGTGGCGCGCGAGCACGTCGGGACCCGGCACTTCCACGACCTGAGCTCGCTGCTCTGGTACCTCAAGGTCATCGCGTGGCAGGTCCCGGAGATCGCGAGCCTGTCGGCCGAGGCGATCGGGCGCTACGAGGCGCCCCTGCGTGCTCTGCACATGCACTTCGCGGCGGGCAACGACTTCGTGGACGAGGCTCCGCGGTTCCTCGTGGTGGCGCGCAAGCCGTTCTGACCGCCGAGTGCGACGCCGGTGCCCGCCGAGGGTGTCCAGTCGGAGACGACGCCTTCTTCCACGGCGTGAAGAAGCCCGCGGGCCGGTGGATTCCTCCACCCGTCGCGCTGGACAAGGGCGCGACTCCCGCGGGCTCCGGTGGTTGCTCGGTACTCGCTGGTCGTGGGTGACGTGACGGTCACCTGTCGGCCGCGGGTTCCTCGCAAGGTCCGTCGCTCGATGGCACGACTAGCGTGCAACCACCTCATGTGTCCGAAGATTCTTCACTTCGTGGACCACCTCCTTTCCCATGTACCGACGACGCTACGCCTGCCGTCCGCGGGGTCGCCAGAGTTTTTCTCGACGGGTTCAGACCCGTCACCGTCGGCGGCCCAGCACGTCACCCTCGGCGGTCAGCGGCGTCACCCTCGGCGTGGGACCGCTCGCCCTGGTCCACCCCCTCGCGCCGGGAGGCAGCGACGACCCTCGTCGAGCACAGCAGGCCCAGGAGCAGGAAGCCCCCGGCCACGTACAGCGAGATCCGCGTGGCGTCGCTGAACCCGTCGGAGAGCGCGTCGACGACGTCGGGCGTCTTCTCGCCGAACTGGCTCCGGGTGCCCTCGCCGCGCAGCTGCGGGATCGTGCCGCCCGCCGACTGGGCCGTCGCGTCGGCGACCTGTGACGCGACGGCGGCCGGGACGCCGTCGACCTGTTCGAGCGCGGGCGGGACCGCGGTCGACAGACCGATCGCGAGCGCAGCCCCGATGAACGCCGTGCCGAGCGCCGAGCCGAGCTGCCGCGACGTGGACTGGGTCGCGGACGCCTGCCCGGACTCCTCCTCGGGGACGTCGACGAGCGTCGTGCCGGTGAGCTGTGCGGATGCGAGCCCCAGCCCCAGGCCGTAGATCACGAGCAGGACCGCGATGAGCCACGACGAGACGGTCGGGGTCACGACGAGCGCGACCGCGATCACACCCACGACCTCCAGGACCAGTCCGAGGACGATCGTGCGCGGTGACCCGATCGCGGCTGCGAGGTGCCTGGCCATGGCTCCCGAGAAGAACGCGCCCGCGGCCATGGTCGCGAGCACCACGCCGGCGCCCAGGCTCGAGAGTCCCAGGATGTTCTGCAGGTACAGGGGCAGCACGAAGATCAGGCCGAACTCGCCGATCGCGACGAGCATCGCCGTGAGGTTGCCCCAGCGGAACGTCGCGACGCGGAAGAGCGTGAGATCCAGCAGGGCAGAGCGTGCGATCCGCGCGCGGTGGTTCTCCCAGAACGCGAAGAGCACCAGGAGCAGCACGCCGATCGCGCCGATGACCGGGACAGGCGAGACGGGCGCGTCGGTCCCCCAGACCAGCCCGAAGACCTTGAGCTCGGCCTTGGGCGCCCACCACCCGAGGGACTGCCCCTCGATGAGTGCGAAGACGAGCGCGCCGAACCCGAGCGCGCTCAGGAGCAGCCCGACGACGTCGAGCCCCGGCACCGTGATGTGCGCGCGGGTCTCGGGGACGACGAGCAACGCCCCCACGATGACCGCGACCCCGATCGGGAGGTTGACGAGGAAGATCCACGGCCACGTGAACGACGTCGTGAGCCACCCGCCGAGAAGCGGGCCGACGGCGGCCATCCCCGAGATCACGGCTCCCCAGATCCCGAACGCGACCGCGCGGTCCTTGCCGCGGAACGTCGCGTTGACCGTCGACAGGGTCGCGGGCAGGACGAAAGCCCCGCCGACGCCCTGGATCAGGCGCGCCACGATCAGGGTCCCGGCGTCGTCGGCCTGCGACGCGAGGAGGCTTCCGGCGAGGAAGACCACGACGCCGCCGAGCAGCATGTTCCGCCGTCCCAGACGGTCACCCAGGCGGCCCGCGGTGAGCAGGAGCGCCGCGAACACGACCGAGTACGACGCGTTGACCCATTGCGCGTCGCCCAGGTCGAGGTGCAGGTCCTCGATGATCGTCGGCAGCGCGACGCCCACGATCGTCCCGTCGAGCACGATCATCGACAGCGCCGTGGCGAGGACGAACAGCCCGGCCCACCGGTGGTCCGGGGGCGCGGGGCTCTGCGCGGAGCGCGCGGGCGGTGTCCGGCCGGTCTCGTCCGACTGCGTGCTCATGGGCGCTCCTTCGAGATCGGGGGCGCGGTGGTGCGCGGCCCCTGGCTGTGCGGTCAGGCGGGGAGCAGGCGGTCCCACTCCTCGGGGTAGTCGTCGAGCCACGCGGCGAAGCTCTGCGCGGGCCGTCCGGCGAAGCGTTCGACGACGTCGCTCACCCCGGCCAGCTCGCCCGCCGCGATCGCGGTGTAGGACGAGACCCAGCCGTCGACCTCGAACGGCGGCGCTGCGTAGACCGCGCGCG
Source organism: Oerskovia sp. PE-21s (assembly GCF_056158145.1). Classification (NCBI taxonomy): domain Bacteria; kingdom Bacillati; phylum Actinomycetota; class Actinomycetes; order Micrococcales; family Cellulomonadaceae; genus Oerskovia; species Oerskovia sp. PE-21s. Next base: position 30,134 of record NZ_JBUXJM010000008.1, on the reverse strand, counting down.
ACGCGTACGCCTCCTCGACCGTCTCCGGGTGGTAGGTGATTCTGCGGCCCGTGACGCCGGAGAGCACGCTCGCGATCTCGGCGAGGCTCGACGCCTGGGGGCCGGTCACGTCGTACGTCTTCCCGTCGTGCGCGTGGGGGCGCTCGTCGAGGAGGATCGCGGTCGCGACGTCGGCGATGTCGTCGTGCGAGACCGAGGCGAGCCGCCCGTCGCCGCCCGGTCCGCGGATCACTCCGTCGTCCCCGACCATGTGGACGAGGCCCTGGTGGTACAGGTTGTCGCGCAGGAAGGTGTACTTCAGACCCGTGGCCTTGATGTACTCCTCGGTGTGCCAGTGGTCGCGCGCGAACGTGAACGTGGCCTCGGGGGCGGCTCCCACGAACGACACGTAGACGATGCGCTCGACGCCTCCGGCGACGGCTGCGTCCACGGCCGCCCGGTGCTGGGCGACCCGGTCGGGCGACTCGCGCGCCGAGACGAGGAAGACCGAGCGGGTGCCCCGGAAGGCGCGGACCATGCGTTCGGTGTCGGTGTACCCGGCGGTGACCGCGACCTCGGAGTCGGGCAAGGGCTCGCCGTCGGGCAGGCGTGGTGTCCTGGACGCGTCCCGCACGACGAGGCGCTGCGCGGCCCCTTCGGCGGCGAGCCTCAGCGCGAGTTTCGATCCGAGCTGCCCGCTCGCGCCGGTCACCGCGACGATCCCCGAACCCGTCCTGATGGTCATGCGTCCACGGTAGGCCGGGCGCGCGGGAACTGCCTGGGGGCGGGCTTGCGGCTCGGGCAGACTGGTCTCGTGACCACTCACCACGACCCGACCCACGACCCGACCCACGACCCGACCCACGACCCGACCCACGACCCGACCCCCGTCCCCTCCCCCGGCCCGTACCGCGTGATGACGGTCTGCACGGGCAACATCTGCCGCTCGCCCATGGCGGAGATCGTGCTGCGCGACCGCTTCGAGGCCGCGGGGCTGGGCGGGCGCGTGGTCGTGGACTCGACGGGCATCAGCGCGGAGGAGCACGGCAACCCGGTGGACCGCCGGGCGAGGCGCGTCCTGGCCGAGCACGGGTACGCCACGGGCGACGGCCACCACGCCCGCCAGGTCCGGCCGAGCGACGTCGTGTCCCGCGACCTGGTGCTGCCCATGACGTCGCAGCACGCGCGCGCCCTGCGGCGGCTCCACGGCGACGGGAACGTGCGCATGTACCGGTCGTTCGACCCGGCGGCCCCGGCCGTCCCGCCCGAGCGGGCCGAGCGCGACGAGCACCTGCTCGACATCGACGACCCCTGGTACGGCGGCATGGAGGACTTCGAGGACTGCCTGGCGCAGGTCGAGGCCGCCGCGGACGGCGTGGTCGAGTTCGTGCGGGGAGAGCTCGCGCGCCGTCAGGCCTGAGGCCTGCGCGCCCGGGAGCCGCGCGTCCTGCGCGCCCGAGCGGCCCACCCGCGCACGCTCGACCCCACGGAGCCCGCGGCCGAGCGGGCCCACCGGACCGGTGCCCATCCGCTCACCCCGGTGGCTCCGGGCCCCGCCTCGCCGGGGCCGGGATCCGGCTCGCGAGCCGGCTCGGGCACGTACCCGTGCACCCAGGTCGCGATCTGCTCGTAGGCCACCGCCCGGACCGGCGCGGCCGAGAGCACCACGTCGTGCAGCGCCCCCTCGATGCGCGCGAGGACGACGAGTCGCCCGAGGTCGGTCGACCGTCGCGCGATCCCGACGACGTCGAGGGCCGTGTCGCTGTGCATCATCTCCGGGGTCCACCGAGGGGCGAGCGTGCTGCTCGTGGACAGCAGCACGAGCACGGGCAGGGTGATCCCGAGCCCCAGCTCGACCGCGGCCTGCCCGTGCAGCACCGCGTTGAGCCAGCCCCCGTGCACGACGAAGCCGCGGACGGGCCGCCACGCGAGGTCGTAGTCCCACTCGCCGTCGAGCGTCCGGGACACCGAGCGCGTGTAGAAGCCGAGGTCGACCTGGGGCAGGGGGACGCGCGGGTCGAGCCGCGCCTGGAGCGCGATCGCCGGGGCGAGCATCTTGCGCCCGATGTCGCGCGCCTGGAACTCGAGCCACGGGCTGTTCAGGACGAGCCCGGTGACGCGGTCCTGGTTGCGCGCGGTCCACAGGCTCAGCGTGAGCCCACCCGTGGAGTGACCCATGAGGACCAGGCCGCGCTCACGCATCGCGGGGTCGGCCGTCAGGACGCCGTGGCCCATCGCCGCGAGCGCGGCCTCGATGTCCTCGTCGTACGTCGCGAGGCTCGTGACGAACCCGGGGGTCTGGCCGGGACGCAGGCTGCGACCGTACTTGCGCAGGTCGAGCGCGAAGAACCGCGCGCCCTGGCCCTCCCAGAAGTCCGCGAGCCCGGTCTGGAAGAAGTAGTCGGACCAGCCGTGCACGTACAGGACGTCGATCCCGCGGTCGCGCACGCCCGTCGGGCGCGCTCCCCCGTGGAGCGGGTCGCCGCCCGCGGCCCGACGGCGCCGCACCAGCGTCGCGACGACCTCGCCCTCGTCGTCGGGGTCGAGGGGCAGGGTGAGCTGCTCGAACCCGTCGAGGACGTCGGGCACCCAGCCCCTCGTCGCGGCGGTCGGGGCGGTGGGTTCGGGCATGTCCCGAGGGTAGGAGCCGGTGGGTGGGAGCGCTCGCTGGGGCCGGGTGGGTCAGGTCGCCGGCGGGTCGTCCGTCGGTCGCCGACGGCGCCACCACCGCCGTGGGCGCGTCGCGCCCGGGCCGTCGCCCTCCCGGCGTGAGCGGTCCCGGGAGGTGCGTGCCGTCGTCGGGCCGGAGGACGACGCCGCGGCGCTGCGAGCCGCCCGCCGGTCGCGCCAGAGCGAGACCTCCTCCTCGACGTCCCGCAGGGGCGTGACCACGGGCGGGCCACCCAGGAGCTGGCGCCGGGCGTCGACCACGCGCGCGTTGAACTCGGCGAGGACCTCGCGCACGGACTCCTCGGAGAACTGGCGGTCGAGCTCGTCGCGCAGCCGGGCGTCGTCGGCCCGCAGCTGTGCCGGGGGCAGGATGCCCGTGATCTGCTCGCGCTCGACGAGGTTCTTGAGCCACCAGTCGGGGTCGTACCGCGCCCCCAGGCCGGGGATGGGCTTGCCCGCGAGCGGCAGGTCGTCGAACTCGCCGCGGGCCATGGCCTGGCGGACCAGCTCGTCGACCCACTGGCCGCGGTTCTCGAGCGGGAGCCGCGGGCTGGCGGGACCGTCGTCGTCGGGCACGTCGGCCGGCTGCCGGGCGTTCGCGTCGCCTGCTGCCTCCGCCGCCTCGCGCGCCGTCTCGCGGTCCACGCGGTACTGCGCGGCCCGGCGCACCGGGTCGTCCTCGGTCATCGGGTCCTCCCACGGTCGTCTGGACGGGTGCACTCCCCATCCTCGCCGATCCCGGGCGTTGTACGCTGGGCCGCCCGGTTCTTCCTGCCGGGTGTGCTCGTCACCGGTGAGGAAGCCGCCGGGACTGGTCGGCAGCGCGCTGCCATGAACGGCCCGCATCCTGCGGGAGTGGAGCTGCACATGACACAGAGCACGGACGAAGACCTTCTCAGCCCGGCCGAGGCGATCGACCTCGAGAACTGCGCACGCGAACCCATCCACATCCCCGGGCGCATCCAGCCGCGCGGGGCGCTCCTCGTGGTGCGCGAGTCCGACGGCCACGTGCTGCAGTGCTCGACCACCGTGCGCGAGGTCCTGGGACGCGACACCGAGGACGTGCTCGGCACGTCCCTGACCGAGGTCCTGGGACCCGACGACGGCGCCCTGCTCCTCGCGCACGTCGCGCAGCACACCGACCTCGCGTCGCACAACCCCGTCGAGATCCGCACCGGTGCGGCCCACGACGTCGCGACCGACGCGATCCTGCACCGCCCGCCGCTGCCGGCCGACGCCGAGCCCGTGGTCGTGATCGAGCTCGAGCCCGCGGTCGTGCGACCGCTCAGCTTCCCCAACACCTACCAGGCCGTGCGTGCGGCGCTCGCGGACCTCGACCGGGCCGGGACGCTGCCCGCGCTGTTCGGGACGGCGGCGCGGCACGTGCGGCGGCTCACGGGCTTCGACCGTGTGATGATCTACCGCTTCGACGCCGACTACAACGGCGAGGTCGTCGCCGAGGCCAAGCGCGAGGACCTCAACTCGTTCTACGGGCTGCACTACCCCGCGACCGACATCCCGCGCCAGGCCCGCGCGCTGTACGAGAAGAACTGGATCCGGCTGATCGACGACGTGGGCTACGTGCCGTGCGACGTGGTGCCGACCGACCTCCCGACCACGGGGCAGCCGCTCGACCTCACGTACTCGACGCTGCGCAGCGTGTCCCCGATCCACCTCGAGTACCTCGCGAACATGGGCGTGGGTGCGTCGATGTCGATCTCGCTGCTGCGCGACGGGAAGCTCTGGGGCCTCATCGCGTGCCACCACTACTCGGGGCCGCACCACCCGCCCTACGCGGTGCGCGCGGCCGCGGAGTTCCTGGGCGCCGCCCTGTCGGTGCTGCTCGTCGCGCAGAGCGAGGAGGACCGGCTGGCGGTCTCGCGCGCGTCGGCGCGGCTGCTCGCGGGCCTCGTCGCGGACAGCCGCGACGAGGACACGTCGCTCGTCGAGGCGCTCACGGCCGACCGGCGCCTGCTCGACCTCGTGGGCGCCGACGGTGCTCTGGTCGTCGCGGAGGGGCGCTGGGCCTCGCTCGGGCGCGTGCCCGACGACGCCGGGGTCGCCCTGCTCGCCGGATGGGTCGCGGACCGGCTCGCGGCCGCGGGCGACGAGGTCGTCGCGATCGAGTCGCTGCGCGTGGCCGCCCCGGACCTCGCGGAGCACCTGCCCGACGTCGCGGGCGTGCTGGGGGTGCACCTCAACGACGGCCAGGTCGTGCTCTGGCTGCGCGACGAGGTGCTGCGCAGCGTCGACTGGGGCGGCGACCCCCACAACAAGGCCATCGCGCGCAGCGAGGGCGACACGGTCCGACTCAGCCCCCGCAAGTCGTTCGAGCGGTGGCGCGAGGTCGTGCGCGGCCACAGCGAGCCCTGGGCCGAGGACGCCGTCGAGACGGCCGGAGCCTTGCGCAGCCACCTCGTCGAGGCGCTCTACCTGGCCGGGCGCCGCGACGTGCGTGCGGCCGAGGCCCTGCAACGGAGCCTCCTGCCTGCGTCGCTGCCGGACACGCCGGGCTGGACCGTCACGGCGCGGTACGAGCCGGCCGGTGGCGGCTTCGTCGGCGGGGACTGGTACGACGCGCTGCGCCTGCCCTCGGGGGCGCTCGGGCTCGTCGTCGGGGACGTCACGGGCCACGGTCTCCAGGCCGCGGCCTCGATGGGGCAGCTCCGCAACACGCTGCGCGCCGCGCTCGTGCAGGACGGCACCGCACGCGGGGCCGTGGAGCAGCTCGCCGAGACCGTGCGCTGGACCATGCCGGGGCAGATCGCGACCCTCGTCGTCGCGGTCGTCGACCTCGACGAAGGCTCGGTCGAGTACGTGACCGCGGGCCACCCGCCGCCCTTCTTCCTCGTGCCGGGCGACGGCGTGGTGTGGGGTCGGCTGCTGGGCGGGCCGCCGCTCGGGCTCGGGGCGCCGCGGTTCGAGGCCGGGACGACGTCGATCGCGCCCGGCGGGGCCCTCGTGCTCTACAGCGACGGGCTCTTCGAGCGCCGCGACGAGTCGCTCAAGGTCGGGCTGCGTCGGCTCGCCGGGACGTTCGCCGAGCACGTGGGCGACGTCGACGCCGTGCTGCGCGCGACCCGGGACCCCGCGTCGGAGGACGACGCGACGCTGCTTGTGCTGCGTCGTCGGGCCGTCGGCGAGGCCGAGGACGGCTGAGGGCCGGTCTGCGCCTCGCGCAGACCGGCCCTCGACGGGAGCGAGCGGTCAGGGGACCGCCGCGACGGGTACCGGCGGTCCGACCGCCTCACGGGGGACGCCGAGGCGTGCCCACACGTGCTTGCCGTCAGCGACGAACCAGCCCACGTCCAGGGCGATCCGCTGCGCGAGCACGAGGCCGAAGCCGCCGTCGCCCGGCAGGCGCGGTGCCGCGACCACGGGGGCACGGCTCGTGTCCTGGTCGATCACGTCGACGATGTACTCCTCGCCGTCGGTCAGGAGCTGGACCGTCGTCGGCGGGCGCCCGTGGCGCAGGGCGTTGGTCGCGAGCTCGCTCGCGACGAGGACGATCTTCTCCGGGACCTCGGCGAGGGCGCCGTCGGGAGCGAGCGGGCGACCCGTGAGCTCGAGGTGGAGCGAGGTACGCAACGTCGAGAGCTCGTCGATCGAGTCGAGCTGCCAGACGCGGACCACGTGGAAGTTCTCGGGCGGACGGGACGAGGCGATCGAGGTGTCCAAGAGGTTCCTCCGATGGGTCCGGTTGTTCGGGTGGACGGGTGCGACGGCGCGGCCGAGAGGGTGGTGGCCGCGGCGACGGGACGGGTCAGTCGACGAGCGTGAACTGCGTCAGGACACCGCTGATCTCGAGCAGGTCCCGGATGCGTTCCGGGACGCCGACCAGGACGGGGGCCGCGCCCCCGGCGAGGAGGGACAGGTACAGCAGCCGCAGACCACCCGAGTCCATGAACGTGACGTCGGTCAGGTCGATCGTGACGGGGCCGTCGGCGCGTTCGAGCGATCGGACGAGGTCCCCTTCGGAGCGGTCCTGGACCGCGGCGTCGACCTCACCCCACATCGTCCATCGAGGTCCGGAGTCGTCGATGCGGACTCCCCCTTGCGTCGTGTGCTCCGGCACTGCTCGCCTCTCGCTCGTGTCCTGAGTGGTGTGCACCCCGGTCGCTTGTCGACCGGGACCCGTGCCAGGTTACGGAACTTCTGGCCCGGTTTCCTTCCAGGACTCGCTCCGTCACCGGACCTGCACAGTTCACCCGGTGCTCGAGGGGGCTCGCGAGGCCCGGAACCCCGGGCATGATGGCCTCATGAAGGTCTCCCGCAGGTCGCACGTCCCCCCGTTCGCCGTCATGGAGGTCCTCGCCGCGGCGAACGCCCGCCGCGACGCGGGCGAGCCGGTCCTCAACCTGTGCGCGGGGGAGCCCGCGACGGGCGCGTCCGACGTCGTGCGGCGCCGGGCGATCCAGCTCCTCGAGTCGGGGGACCTGGGCTACACCGAGGCACTGGGCGTGCCGGCGCTGCGCCAGGCGATCGCGGAGCACTACGGACGCACCTACGGCGTGAGCGTCGACCCGTCGCGCGTCGCGGTGACCACGGGGTCGTCGGGCGGCTTCCTGCTCGCGTTCCTCGCGGCGTTCGACCCCGGGGACCGCGTCGCGCTCGCCCGGCCCGGGTACCCGGCCTACCGGAACATCCTCGCGGCCCTGGGGTGCGAGGTCGTCGAGCTCGACTGCGGCCCCGAGACCCGCTACCAGCCCACGGTCTCCCAGCTCATGGAGGCCTACTACGAGGGCGGCCTCGACGGGCTCGTGGTCGCGAGCCCCGCGAACCCGACCGGGACCATGATCCCGCCGGCCGACCTCGCCGAGCTCGCGGCGTGGTGCACCGACCACGACGTGCGCCTGGTCAGCGACGAGATCTACCACGGCATCGTCTACGCCGACCCCGCGTCGGAGGCCGGCGAGACGGCGACCGCCGCGCAGTACCTCGACGGCGGCGCGGTCGTCGTGAACTCGTTCTCCAAGTACTGGGCCATGACCGGGTGGCGGCTCGGGTGGCTCGTGCTGCCCGAGGACCTCGTGGCCCCGGTCGACGCGCTCGCGGGCAACATCGCGCTGAGCCCGCCGGCGCTCGCGCAGCACGCGGGCGTCGCGGCGCTCACCACCGAGGGGTACGCGGCGGCGGCGGCGAACGTCGCCCGGTACGCGGACTCGCGCGCCCTCGTGCTCGACCGGCTCGACGACCTGGGCTGGGACCCGGTCGCCCCGGCGGACGGTGCGTTCTACGTGTACGCGAACGTCGCCGGGTCGGGCATGGACTCGGTCACGTGGTGCGAGCGGCTCCTCGCCGACACCGGGGTCGCGCTCACGCCCGGCACGGACTTCGACGGCGTACGCGGCCGCGAGTGGGTCCGGTTGTCGTTCGCGGCCGCGCCCGAGGTCGTGGCCGAGGCGGTCGACCGGATCGCGGCGTGGCGGGCCGCGGGGTACCGGCGGGTGTGAAGGGCCGTCAGGCAGCCAGGTCCACGGCACGCGCCTGGGCGGTGGGCGCTTCGAGAGGGATGACGACCGCCTCGGTCGCGCGGCGCCGTCGGGCCTTGACGAGCACGACGATGGCCTGACCGCCGATGACGATCCACACCACGTTCGCGACCGCCGAGGGCCACACGCCGTTGACCGCGGCGACCAGGCACATGAGCCCGGCGCCCACGAAGTTCGTGAGCTGGAACCGCAGCGAGTCCCCCGACCAGCGGCCACGGGTGACCATCGCGTACGCCGTGACGGCCGCGATCGCCCCGACCCATCCGAGGGGGGTCACGACCAGGTCGACGAGGGCGGGGGAAGCGGACATGGCGGTCTCCGGGCAGGGGTCATGAAGGGATCGGGGAGGGGGGCCTGGTGGGAGCTGCGACGCTGCAGCGACCAGGTGGATTGTGGGCGCCAGCCCCTTTTGAGGAGGACCAGCCGGCGCCACGTCACAAGTGTGACCCCGAAAATCATTCAGCACAATTGAAGAACTCTGACGTGGCCGTTTAGCATCACTACATGGCCACGGACCCACGAAGACTTGGTTTCCTGCTTGCCGTGCACCGGTCCGGAGGCGTCCTGGCGGCGGCCGACCTGCTGCACGTGACGCCCTCTGCCGTGTCTCAGCAAATAGCGCGTCTGGAGGCCGAGGAGAAGATCCAGGTCCTCGACCGGGGACCCCGTGGCGTGACCCTCACACCTGCGGGCCGCATCCTCGCCGAGGCCGCCGAACGCATCGAGTCCGAGATGGTCGAGGCCCGCAAGGCCATCGTCGCGATGAGCGAGGAGATGACCGGGACGGTGTCCGTCGGGTCGTTCCAGACCGCGATCCGCGCGGTCGTCGCCCCCACCTTCGCGTCGCTCGAGGCGCGCTACCCCGGCGTCGAGCTCGACGTCCAGGAGCTCGAGCCCGCCGAGGCCCTGCGGCTGCTGCGCAGCGGCGACCTGGACATCGTCCTCCTGGAGCGCGACGAGGACGCCGACTCCCCCGCGCCGCGCGGGATGCGCGAGGTCCCGCTGCTCGACGAGCCGTGGCGCGTCGTGGTGCCCGCGGCGTTCCCCACGCCCGCGCGCCTCGACGACGTGCGCGACGCGGTCTGGCTGGGACCCGAGACCACCACGGCCGCAGCCCGCGCCCTGCGCCGCCTCTCGCGCACGCTCGGCACGACGCTGCGCACGCGCCACTCGTACTACGACTTCGACGTCGCGCTCGCGCTCGTCGCCGCCGGGCAGGGCGTCGCGATGCTCCCTGCGCTCGCCGTCCAGGGCGAGATGCCCGACGGCGTCACGGTCGTCCCGCTCCCAGGTCTCGGCTCGCGTCGTCTCGTCGCACGCCACCGGGCCACCCGGCACGAGCCCCGGCCCGTCGTGAACGCGGTCATCGACGAGATGGTCGCGGCGGCCTCGGCGATCGAGCTGGGCTGACCCAGGAGCGCTCAGCGCCTGCCGACCGACAGGCTCCCGTCGTCGAGCACCGACAGCTCGTCCAGGACCCGGGTGAGGGTGCCCGCCGACCGGTCCCAGCGCATCGACCGGGGGTCCGCGGGGAGGTCGACGCCCCGGGCCGGCACGTCCGGTGTGGCGAGGTGGCGAGGGACGTAGGCGGTCTTGCGGGGCTGCTGGTCCTGCGAGGTCATGTCCATGCTGGGTGAAGCCCCCTCGGGCGCTCGTGGTGGTCCTCGACGCGGGCGCGCGACGGGATGAGCACCTCATCCTGCCCGCCGCGCGGGCGGGGCGAAGGAGGCGCGCCCGCGCACGTGGGCGGGACCATGGGGAGAGTCGTGGAGATCGTGTGGGCGCTACTCACGGACGAACACCTGGTACCGCTCCGGGTCCTTCTGGGCTGCGACGGTCGCTGCGACCCGCGCCTCGGCCTCCTCCCTGGTCGCCAGCACGTCGCAGTCGAACGTGTCGTAGAACGTGATCGAGGTGTGCGCCCAGCCGAGGACGGGGGCGGTCCCTGCGGGGCAGCTCCCGACGAGCGGGTACACGAACACGATCTGCTTGCCCGTCTGGAGGCCGATCTTGCGGGCGATGCCCTGGGCGGTGTCGACGATCAGGCTGCGGTTCGTGACGATCTGGTCGGGCACGCCCGGGTCTTGGACGCTCTTGTCGACCTGGCCCTGCACGTAGGACCTGACACGCTCCGGCAAGGGTTCGTCGCTCGTGACGACGACCCGCGACCCGTCGGGCAGGGCGAACGCCTTCTTGCCGTCGGGGAGCCTGTCGACGTCCTCCGCGGCGATCTTCTCGCCCGTGGCGACGGCGAGCTCCTCGTGCGCCGGGGCCGTGGCCGCGGCGTCCTGCACGGACGACCCGTCGGCTCCCGGACCCGCCGGGTTCCCGCGAGCGTCCCCGACGCAACCCTCGAGCAGCGCGAGCAGTGCGAGCATCACGAGGGTGGCGGCTATCAGCAAGAACCCCGCACGGCGATTCTCGGGGGTCGTCACAGACCGCACCTCCGTCGATCTCGGGCATGCTCGCCAGGAGCACACGTCGGTTTTCCACCTCCTATGCGGCGGACGCGGCGTCGGCCTGCTTCCCGGTGACGGCCGGTCCCGCTCCCCTGCCTGCGGAGGGGACTTTCCGGACGTAGCCTGCTCGGATGGACGTAGCGGTGCTCGGAGCGACCGGTGACGTCGGGCGGCAGGTCGTCACGCAGCTCGTCGAGCGCCGCATCCTGCCGACGACCTCCCGGCTGCAGCTCGTCGGCCGGCCCGGCGGCGCCTCGGGGCGCGCGGTCCACGGGCTGCGCGCGGACCTGGTCGACGCCTACGACGAGCACGCCCCGCTCGTCGACGTGGCCCACTCCCCCGCCGACGTCGTCGCCGACGTGGTCGTCGTCGCGGCCGGGGCGACGACGCCCGCCCGCTCCGGAGCGTCGCTCGACCGGACCGGCCTCGCCGTCGCGAACCGCGAGGTCTTCGCCGAGTACGCCGACGCGATCGCGCTGCACGGGTCGGGGCACGAGGTCGTGATCGTGGTGTCCAACCCCGTCGAGGTCGGCGTCGCCGTGATGGCCCAGGCGCTGGGCGCGCGACGCGTCGTCGGGATGGGCGCCTGGCTCGACACCCTGCGCTTCCGGCGCGAGATCGCCGTCGAGCTGGGCGTCCGACGGCACCGCGTGGGCGGCTTCGTCGGTGGTCAGCACGGCGAGGACGCCGTGCCGCTCTGGTCGACCGTCCGTCTCAGCGGGCACGACCTCGCCGAGCGCGACCGGGCCGTGCGGCTCCTGCGCCGCGGACGCACGCTCGACCGGTTCCCGGACGAGATCGCCGCCGCCAAGGCCGAGCTCGTCGAGGTCGCGGCCACCGACGTCGGCGCCGCGTACCGCCTGATCGACACGTGGCCCGCCGACCTGCGCGTCGTCGCACGCCCCTGGATGACGCACCAGAGCGGCGCCAAGACGGCGACCGCCACGGCGTCCGCGACGGTCGACCTCGTCGAGGTGGTGCTCGACGGTCGCGAGATCGTCGTCGCCGGGCAGGTCGCCCTGGACGGCGAGGTGGCGCTCGCGGGCCAGCCGCAGCGAGGCGTCCTGGGCGTCCCGCTCGTGCTGGGTCCCGAGGGATGGACGCGCGTCCTTCTGGACGCCCTGCCCGACGACGAGACGCACCGCCTGCGCGGAGCGGCGGCGGCCGTGGGGTCGGCCCTGCGGACGGCGGGAGTGGTGGGCGAGCCGGGCGCATCGCCCGCCGGGCCCCGGGGAGCCGGCGGGCCCACCGCGCCCGCAGGCGTGCCCCCCGGCCCCGACGCGGCCGAACCCGCCTGGGTGGCCCAGGTCGAGGGCCTGCACCGAGCGGGCACCCTGACCGGCCTCACGGGCGTCTTCTCGACGCGCGGCGTGAGCTTCGAGCACCTCGCGACCGAGGAGGTCGAGGGCGACGGCGACGCGGGCACGATCCACGTGGGCTTCCGGGCCAGCGAACGTCGCGCGAGGGCGCTCGAGCGCGCGGTGCGACGTCTGGCGACGGTGCGCTCCGTCGTCGTGCACGGCGCTGACGGCGAGACGACCGCTCCGCCGCACGAACCTGCGCGCTAGGCTGGGCGCACAACCACATACTGCTGCTCGAACCACTGCGGGAGAGCCCGGCCACCTCAGGGTGAGGTCGGCGCCGAAGGAGCAACTCCTCCCCGAGAATCTCTCAGGCCGACGTACCGCGGTGGCGAGGCAACTCTGGAAAGCGGTGGCTCCGCGCCCGCCCTCGGGCGCAGGAGTCCCCTACCGACGGTGCAAGCCGGCGCGCCCCGGGTCCGCGAGGACCATGGCGGACCGGCAAAACTCTCAGGTCGACGCTGCGCGTCCGATGACAGAGCGGGGAGGAACGGGCGGGCCCCTGGGCCTGCCGTCGTCTTCCTCGCCGACCCCCGGAGACCTCCGTGACACAGCAGTCCAGCGACGCGTTCGACAGCGCGCACTTCCCGTTCCGCCACCTCGGGCCCCGCCCGGTCTCCGAGGACTCGGCCGGCGCGCCCTCGGGTGAGGTCGCGACCATGCTCGCCGAGCTCGGCTACGACTCGCTCGACGCGTTGATCGACGCCGCGGTCCCGGACTCGATCCGGACCGACCGCCCGCTCGACCTGCCCGCGGCCCGCACCGAGTCCGAGGTCCTCGCGGACCTGCGGGCCATCGCGGCCAAGAACGTCGTCAAGACGCAGATGATCGGTCTCGGCTACTACGGGACCATCACTCCCCCGGTCGTCCGGCGCAACGTGCTCGAGTCTCCCGCCTGGTACACGGCGTACACGCCGTACCAGCCCGAGATCTCCCAGGGGCGCCTCGAGGCGCTGCTCAACTTCCAGACCGTGGTCCTCGACCTGACCGGGCTCGAGGTCGCCAACGCGTCGCTGCTCGACGAGGCCACCGCGGTCGCCGAGGCGGTCGCGCTCATGTGGCGCGCGGCCAAGGGTGGGGCGGGCGTCGTCGCCCTGGACTCCGAGCTGTTCCCGCAGACGATCGCCGTGGCCCGGGCCCGGGCCGAGTCGGTGGGCCTGCCGGTGGTCGTGGTCGACCTGTCCGAGGGCGTGACGGCGGGGCTCGTCGCCGCCGGGGTGGCGGACCAGAAGCTCATCGGCGTGGTGCTGCAGCAGAGCGGCACCTCGGGCGTGGTCCGGGACCTGCGCCCCCTCGTCGCCGAGACCAAGGAGCAGGGCGCTCTGGTGACGATCGCCGCCGACCTGCTGGCCCTCACCCTGCTCGTCTCCCCCGGCGAGCTCGGTGCGGACGTGGCGGTGGGCTCCGCCCAGCGCTTCGGCGTGCCGCTGTTCTACGGCGGCCCGCACGCCGCGTTCATGGCGGTCCGCAAGGGCCTCGAGCGGTCGCTCCCGGGCCGGCTGGTCGGGGTGTCGGTCGACGCCGACGGCGACCAGGCCTACCGCCTGGCCCTGCAGACCCGCGAGCAGCACATCCGTCGCGAGAAGGCGACGAGCAACATCTGCACGGCCCAGGCGCTGCTCGCGATCGTCGCGTCGATGTACGCGGTCTACCACGGGCCCGCAGGGCTCAAGGAGATCGCGGAGCGCGTGCACTCGCGGGCCGTGGCGCTCGCGAACGGTCTGCGGGCCGCGGGCGTCGAGGTTCGCCACGAGGTCTTCTTCGACACCGTGGCGGCCGTGGTGCCGGGTCGCGCGGCAGCCCTGGTCGCTGCCGCGGCGGACGCCGGGATCAATGTGTACAACCCAGATTCTGATCATGTACAGATTGCGTGCGACGAGACGACGACCCCCGACGACGTGCTCGCGCTCGTCGAGGTCTTCGCGGCCGGCCAGGACCTCGGGTTCGTCGGCGGCGGCAGCGTGCTGACCCCGGAACTGCTGCGCACGACGGACTACCTGACCCACCCGGTGTTCCACCGCCACCGCTCGGAGACCGCGATGCTGCGCTACCTGCGCTCGCTCTCCGACAAGGACCTCGCGCTCGACCGCACCATGATCCCGCTCGGCTCGTGCACCATGAAGCTCAACGCGACCGCCGAGATGGAGGCCATCTCCTGGCCCGGGTTCGCGGACCTGCATCCCTTCGTGCCCGCCGACCAGGCCCTCGGATACGCCGAGCTGATCGACGGCCTCCAGGCCCAGCTCACCGAGATCACGGGCTACGCGGGCGTCTCGGTGCAGCCCAACGCGGGGTCGCAGGGCGAGTTCGCGGGCCTGCTCGCGATCCGCGACTACCACCGCTCGCGCGGCGAGGAGGGGCGCGACGTGTGCCTCATCCCCGCCTCGGCGCACGGCACCAACGCGGCGTCGGCGGCGCTGGCGGGCATGCGCGTCGTGGTCGTGGCGACGTCCGAGAAGGGCGAGGTCCAGCTCGACGACCTGCGCGCCAAGCTCGAGCAGCACGGCCCCCAGGTCGCGGCGATCATGATCACCTACCCCTCGACCCACGGCGTCTACGAGGAGCACGTGCGCGAGGTCTGCGAGCTTGTACATGCGGTTGGGGGCCAGGTGTACATCGATGGCGCGAACCTCAACGCGCTCGTCGGGCTCGCCCGGCCCGGCGAGTTCGGGGGCGACGTCTCGCACCTGAACCTGCACAAGACGTTCTGCATCCCGCACGGCGGTGGCGGCCCCGGGGTCGGACCCGTCGCCGTCGCCGAGCACCTGGTCCCGTTCCTCCCCGGGAACCCCCTCACGGGCGAGGGGGCGGCACCGGTCTCGGCCGCTCCCTTCGGCTCGGCCGGCATCCTCCCGATCTCCTACGCGTACGTCGCCCTCATGGGTCCCGACGGCCTGGAGGCCGCGACCAAGACCGCCGTGCTCGCCGCCAACTACCTGGCCAGCCGCCTGACCGAGCACTTCCCCGTGCTCTACACCGGCGAGGCGGGCCTGGTCGCGCACGAGTGCATCCTCGACCTGCGCCCGATCACGGCGCAGACCGGCGTCACGGCCGAGGACGTGGCCAAGCGCCTCATGGACTACGGGTTCCACGCGCCCACGCTGTCCTTCCCGGTCGCGGGCACGCTCATGGTCGAGCCGACCGAGAGC
The DNA here is from genome assembly GCF_056158145.1 of Oerskovia sp. PE-21s. NCBI lineage: Bacteria > Bacillati > Actinomycetota > Actinomycetes > Micrococcales > Cellulomonadaceae > Oerskovia > Oerskovia sp. PE-21s. The sequence continues at coordinate 15,024 of NZ_JBUXJM010000008.1, read as the reverse complement.
GAGGACCTCGCCGAGCTCGATCGCTTCGTGGCGGCGATGGTCGCGATCAAGGCCGAGATCGACGAGGTCGCGGCCGGTACGTGGGGCATCGAGGAGTCGCCGCTGCGCGGGGCGCCTCACACTGCCGCCGCGGTCGTCTCGGACGCCTGGGACAAGCCCTACTCGCGCGAGGTCGCGGCCTACCCGCTCGCTACGCTGCGGTCGGGCAAGTACTGGCCGCCCGTGCGCCGCATCGACGGGGCGCGCGGCGACCGCAACCTCGTGTGCACCTGCCCCCCGATCGAGTCGTACTCCTGAGGTGTCAGAACCAGCGTGACCTCGAGGCCACGCTGGTTCTGACAGCTCGGACCCACCCCAGGACCGTCAGGGCGCGGGTGACGTAGAGGTCACCCTCGTCCTGACACCGCAGAGAGGATCACCATGACGGAGTCCGTGCAGGACACCACCCCGGTCGCTGACCGCCTCAGCCCGCTCCACGCCGAGCACGTCGCCCTGGGGGCCTCGCTCACGAGCTTCGGCGGGTGGCAGATGCCGCTGCGCTACACGAGCGACCTGGCCGAGCACCGCGGGGTGCGCGAGGCCGCTGGCCTGTTCGACCTCTCGCACATGGGCGAGATCGAGGTCAGCGGACCCCAGGCGGCCGCAGCCCTGGACCACGCCCTCGTGGGCAACCTCACGGCGGTCGCCGTGGGCCGTGCGCGCTACACGATGATCTGCGCCGAGGACGGCTCGGTGCTCGACGACCTGGTCGTCTACCGTCTGGGCGAGGAGCGGTTCCTCGTCGTGGCCAACGCCGGGAACGCGCCGCTCGTGACCGACGAGCTGGTCCGTCGCTCGGAGGGGTTCGACGCGACCGTCACCGACCAGGCCGCGGACACCGCGCTCGTCGCGGTCCAGGGGCCGCGTGCCGAGGAGATCGTCGGCTCGCTCGTGGCGCCCGGCGATGTACAAGTCATCAAGGACCTGAAGTACTACGCCTCGGTCGAGCTCCGGGTCGCGGGGATCGACGCCCTCGTGGCCCGCACCGGGTATACGGGGGAGGACGGGTTCGAGCTCTTCGTGCCCGCCGGAGCGGCCCGCGAGCTGTGGCAGAAGGTACTTGTCGCAGGGGAGCCTCACGGCCTGGTCCCCGCCGGGCTCTCGGCGCGCGACTCGTTGCGCCTCGAAGCCGGCATGCCGCTCTACGGCCACGAGCTCGACACGACCACGACGCCGTTCGAGGCGGGCCTGGGGCGCGTCGTGAAGCTCGACAAGGTCGACGCCGAGGGTGCACCGCTCGACTTCGTGGGGCGGGCGGCTCTCGCATCGCGCAAGGGGGCTCAGCCCGCGCGCGTGCTCGTCGGCCTCCGTGGCCTGGGCAAGCGACCTGCTCGCGCGGGCTATGCCGTCGTGATCCCGGGCAAGGAGCCCGACGTGCAGATCGGCTTCGTCACCTCGGGGGCGCCCTCGCCGACCCTCGGGTACCCGATCGCCATGGCCTACGTGACGCCTGAGTTCAGCGCCGAGGGCACCGAGCTCGCGGTCGACGTCCGAGGCCGTGAGGAGCCGGTGGTGATCGTGCCCATGCCGTTCTACCGTCGTCCTCAGACGTCCTGACCCGGGTCCCGGCCCGACCTCCCGACCCCCAGATCTTCCACCAGCAGACCAGGAGCACCTCATGGCAGACTTCCCCGCAGACCTGCAGTACACCGCCGAGCACGAGTGGCTCGACGCGTCGACGCCCGCCGTCGTCGGCATCACGAGCACGGCCGCCGAGGCCCTCGGCGACATTGTCTACCTCGAGCTGCCCGAGGTCGGCGCGACCGTCACGGCGGGCGCCGTGATCGGCGAGGTCGAGTCGACCAAGTCGGTCTCCGAGCTGTACTCGCCCGTCACCGGGACCGTGGCCGAGGTCAACCAGGCCGCGATCGACGACCCGTCGCTCGTCAACGCCGAGCCCTTCGCCGGGGGGTGGCTCATCAAGGTCGACGTGACCGAGACGGGTCCCGTGCTCACGGCCGACGAGTACAGCGCACTGGTGGGCGGCTGACCCTCCGCTTCCTCCCGAGGTTCCCCCGAGGGTCGCTCCGAGGGCCGCTCCGCGACACTGTCGCAGGGGCGGCCCTCGGGCGTTTCCGGTTGTCACTCAGCATGCTGGGGAGCAAGACTGTGAGGCGGATCACATTTCTTGTCGCAACGAACGACGGGTGATCCGCGACACATCGGAGATATCGGCCGTTGTTGCCAGAGTCCGGATTTTCGGCATCTGACCTGCGTGGATACGGTTCATCACGCCGCTGGGGACCCCGTCGTGAAAGACCGCTGAGATTGAGGGTGAAGAACCGCGTCATGAATCGCGGGTTCGCCCATCTCTCCCAGTAGCAGCACCTCACCGGATCGACCCATGACGCGATGGGAAGACCGGTCAGCACATGGAGGAAGCATGAGCATCATCGAACTGGCCCGGACAGAGTCGCCGGCCGTCCAGCTCGCAGCACCACTCACCCGCCGTGAGCAGGTCGTGCTGTCGAACCTTTCCGAGGACATCACCCTGGAGCAGATCGCCACCAAGCTGTTCGTCACCCGCAACACCGTGAAGTCGCAGGTGCGCAGCCTCTACCGCAAGCTCGGTGTCTCGACGCGCGCCGAGGCCGTCCAGTGGGCCAAGGACGCAGGTATCCGCTGACACCGGCTCTCGGGGGAGACCCCGCCCGTTCCGCGGGCGGGAGCGGGGTCGGCCAGGTCCCGTCATGGTCGGCATGAAACACTGCGCACATGATCTCCCGCCGTCTCGTGGTGGCCGCCGCCGTCGTCGACGACCTCACGAACCCTCGCCTGCTGCTCGCCGCCCGCCGTTCTCGGCCGGTCGAGCTCGCGGGGCGCTGGGAGTTCCCGGGGGGCAAGGTCGATCCGGGGGAGACACCCGTCGACGGGCTGCACCGTGAGCTCCGCGAGGAGCTGGGCGTGCAGGTCGAGCTCGGTGACGAGCTCGCCGGGCCTGACGAAGGCGGCTGGAACATCACGGACCGGCACGTCATGCGTCTGTGGCTCGCCCGCATCGTGGCGGGGGAGCCCGAGCCGCTCGTCGAGCACGACGAGCTGTCCTGGTTGCCGACCGGCGAGTGGGGGAGCGTCGACTGGCTGGACGGCGACGTCCGGATCGTCGACGCGCTCAGCGACTGGGTGGCGCAGGAAGCCGTCTGACCCAGGTCTCGACCTGACGCCTGCTGCGCAGGCGCACGAGAACCGGCGGCGGGTCCTGGCGTGCGACCGTTGCCGGGAGGTCGCGCAACGAGTGCCGCGTGGACCACGCCCACCGGACGACGTGGCCCGGGTCCCGGAGGACCGTCCGCAGCGGTGGCTCGACGTTGCCGTTCCACAGCACCTCGTGCCGCCACGCACGCCGCACCGTGCGTGCCACGACCTGGCGCATCGTCGTCGCCACCGGCAGGTCGAGCCACACGACGAGGTCGGCCTCGTCCAGGAGAAGCTGTCGCGCCGCGCGGTACTGCCACTCGACGACGAAACCCTCCTGCCCGACGACGTCGCGCACGTCGTCGAGGAACGTCGCCCGGGGAGTCCATCCCGGGCCGTGGAAGAGCGCGTCGATCTCGGTGTGCGGCAGGTCGAGCCGTGCGGCGACCCGCCGCGCGAGGGTCGTCTTCCCCGACCCCGAGACCCCGGCCACGACGACGCGGCGAGGGCTGTGCCCGAGGTGTGCGACGACGTCGTCCACGGGGCCGAGGAGGGTGAGCACCCGGGGACACTACCCGACGGGCCGGTGACGACCGCCGCTCTGCGGCCGGGCTTCGCCGCGCGGTCACGTCCCGGCGCTGGTATCACGGAGGGACGCAGATCGCGGCGCGCGGGGTAGTCGGACCGGGCATCGCACCTACCTCCGACCGCCCGACCGGGCCTCGTGCACGCACGGCGTCCCCACGCAGAGAGAGGTGCCCCGCATGAGCGACCTCACCGGACTGGGCCCCCCGGCACGACCCGTGAGCGTCACCGTCGCGGTCGCGCTCACGTGGATCGCGGCCGTGACCGACGTCGTGGGCAGCGTCGCGCTGTTCCTGCTCGCGGGCGACGCCGCAGTGACCGGGGCGATCGCCGCGACCCGCGCCGAGATCCAGTTCTTCGCGCTCCTGAGCCTCGTCGTCGGGGTGCTCGTCGTGCTCGTCGCGCTCGGCCTCCAGACCAGGGGGAGGTGGGCGCTCATGGCGATCACGGTCGTCATGCTGCTGCGCGTCGGGGTCGGCGTGTACTCGTTGCTGCGCTTCGGTCCGCACCACCTGACGGGGGCCGTGCTGACGATCGTCGTCGCCCTCCTGGTGCTCGCGCTGCTCTGGAACGGGGCGTCCCGGCGGTACTTCCGGGCGTGAGGCTCAGCCGTCGGCGGGCTCGCGGGCGGGGGTGCCCTGCCCCGGGGTCTCGTCGGCCGAGACCTGCTGCTCCCCGAGGTGCCTCGGGGTCCACCCCTTGCTGACCGAGCCGATCATCGGCGGCGGCGTGTGCTTGCGGGTCCACGCCTTGAAGACCAGGTACATGACGATCACCAGGACGTAGCGGACCATGGCCAGGAGCGACTGGACCGTGGGCTCGCCGCATCCCAGGGTCGCGCTGGTGTCGTTGAGCGAGTGGACGACCATGACGAGCACGATCCCGCCGATCGCGGCAGGCATCCCCTTGCGGCCGTAGAGGTGCCACGCGCGCCACGCGATCGCGACCGCGATGCCCGTGAAGAGCCAGTGGAACGGCGAGACGCCGAAGATACGGGCGACCTGGGCGGCGATCACCGATCCGGTGGTGACCGCAGGGGTCTCGCCACCGCAGAAGGCGGGACCTGAGGCCGCGGCCGTCTGGTAGGCGTACAGCGTGGTCTCCGCGATCGCGAAGCCGAACCCGGACGCGAGCCCGATCGCGACACCTGCACGCGGGTTGCGGTAGGTACCGAGCAGGAACAGCGCGATGGGGACGAGCAGCTTGGCGGTCTCCTCGGTGAACCCGACGAGGGCCGTCGCGAGCGAGATGCCGCCGATCGAACCGGTGAGGTCGTTGAGGTTCAGGGCGACGAGGAACGTGGCGCCGGCCGAGGCGACCGCGACGGCCGCGACCTGGCGGAGGCCGACCACGTCGCGCAGCGAGAGCTGGCGGTCGACGAAGCCGTAGAACGCCCAGCACACGAGGGCCATGGCCAAGAAGCTCGTGACGGCCATGACGTGCACGTTCTCGGTCGCCCGGTAGGCGGCGATCCCGATCCCGAGGACGACCAGCGCGGCGGCGAGGATCCAGACCCACCGGCCCCAGAACCGGCCTCGGAAGCGGTGGCCGCGGTTCGCCCGCTCGGAGCCGCCCGTGACTCGTGCCGTCCAGGCCTGGCCGTCCCAGAGGCGGCTGCGGGGGGACGCCGAGGCGGGGTCGGGGAACCAGCCCGCGGCAGGGGCGTCGGGGCGCTGCGGGGCGAGTCGCCACGCGGCGTAGAAGCCGACGATCAGCAGGACCGCGCCGAGGACGGTGAGCATCATGACGTCAGCCAATCACCAGGTTCCGTCGTCGAGACTCCGAGCGGCACGACACGCCGACACTCGTCGTCACGGACCGTGATCGGGTCGCTTCGTCGAGATGTCGCGATGTCGCCGAGCGGGCACGTCGGGTGGTGCTGCGCGGGCCCGGGACGACCTGAACGGCGCACTCGACGAGGCCGTCCGCCGGACCACCACGTGCCCGGTCGGGTGGACGAGGCGGGCCGTCTCCCCGCGCGCGCGTGTTCGGCATCTGTGCCCTACTAGTGAGCGGCAGGTTTCGACTTTTGATTGACAGGCGATAGAAGTCCCCCTAGATTCCTACCAGGTGGTCGAGGAAGACTGCCGTTCTCGCAGGTAGATCCACCCTGATCCATGACATACCGAGCATCTTGCCTCCGCGGCAGATCGCTCGTCCCGACGGGGGAGACCCCGGTGTGCTCAGCCGGTGCGACCCACGGGTCCCACCACCACTCGACGGCGAGGGGAGGACAGCAGCAGCGGCGCGGGCACGCAGCCCCGGACGCCGCCCCGTACAGACAAAAAGACCGAGCCACCCGTGTTCCCGCTGTTCCAGCAGCGAGCGGTGGCTCGGCCCGGCGATGAACCCCGATGAGGAGCTGCATCACTGTGAAGTCTATTCCTGAACGAAGGACCGTGAGATCAAGGGTGGTCGCCGCCTTGCTCGCCGGCGTCCTGGCCCTGACCGGCCTCGCGGCCGCGACGGCCCCGGCCGTGGCGCACGACGGCGTCGACCACGGCAGCGAGCCCGGCGCGGAGGCCGCGCTCGACTGGTCCAACTACGAGAAGATCCTGCTGACCAAGGACGTCGGCGAGCCGATCGACCTCGCGATCCTGCCCGACGGCAAGATCCTGCACACCGCACGCAACGGGGACGTCCGGCTCACGGACCCCCAGACCGGCGTCACGTCGGTCACCAACAAGATCCCCGTCTACGCGAACTCCGAGGACGGCCTGCAGGGCATCGCCGTCGACCCGAACTTCGCCGAGAACAACTGGGTCTACCTCGTCTACGCCCCGCTCAGCGGCACCCCCGCGGGCTCGGCCCCCAACACGCTGCCCGCCGGCGCCGATGCGAGCTACTGGGACCAGTGGAAGGGCGTCAACCGCCTCTCCCGCTTCCAGTGGACCGGCACCGGGCTCGACCTGGCCTCCGAGCAGAAGATCCTCGACGTCGAGGTCCAGCGCGGTCAGTGCTGCCACGTCGGCGCCGACATCGACTGGGACGGCGACGGCAACCTCTACCTGTCGACCGGTGACAACACCCCCGCCAGCGCGCCCGGAGCCAACGGCTTCGCCCCCAACAACGACGCTCCCGGGATGAACCCCGGTCTGGACTCGCGTCGCGGCGCCGGCAACACCAACGACCTGCGCGGCAAGATCCTGCGCATCACGGTCCAGCCGGACGGCACCTACACGATCCCCGAGGGCAACCTCTTCCCGGTCGGTACCGAGAAGACCCGGCCCGAGATCTTCGTGATGGGTGTCCGCAACCCGTTCCGCATCGACGTCGACCCCGAGACGAACAGCCTCTCGTGGGGCGACTACGGACCGGACGCGGCCAACGCCGACCCGAACCGTGGCCCCATGGGCTATGTCGAGTGGAACACCGTGAGCCTCGACGACCCGCACAACGCGGGCTGGCCCTACGTGCACGGGCCCAACGCGGCCTACAACGAGTGGAACTTCGCGACGAGCACGCCCGGGGCGTTCTTCGACCCGGCCGCGCTCAAGAACAACTCGCGCTGGAACACGGGCCTCGTCGACCTGCCGCCGGCCCGTGAGGCGACGCTCTACTACGGCGACCGCCCCGGCGACCAGCCCTGGGACGAGCTCGTGAACTTCGGGGCAGGCAGCGGCCAGGCGCCCATGGGCGCCCCCGTCTACCACTACGACGCCGAGAACCCCTCGACGTCCAAGCTCCCGGAGTACTGGGACAACAAGGCGTTCTTCGGTGAGTTCTCGCAGGACTACCTGGCGGCCTTCACGGTCGACTGGGACTCCTACGAGGTCACGCACATCGAGGACTTCACGCCCAACGCGCAGCTCGCGAAGAACGCGCAGCCGCTGAACGACAACATGATCGACATGGAGTTCGGCCCCGACGGCTCGCTCTACGTGCTCGACTACGGCGACGGATTCTTCCGCGCCAACCCGGACGCCGGCCTGTACAAGGTGTCCTACGCCGAGGGGAACAAGGCGCCGCAGGCGCGGTTCACCGCGAACCCGACCTCGTCCTCCGAGGCGCCGCTCACGGTGGCCTTCGACGCGGGCACCTCGAGCGACCCCGACGGCGACGCCCTCACCTACCAGTGGGACTTCGACGGCAACGGATCGTTCGACGCCACGGGCGTCACGGCGAGCCACACCTACACGACGCTCGGCCAGTACAACGCCCGCCTGCGCGTGACCGACGCCAAGGGCAAGTTCACGCTGACCTCCAAGGTCGTCTCGGTCGGCAACCAGGCACCGACGGTCACGGTCGACTACCCCGGCGACGGCTCGTTCTTCAGCTGGGGCCAGGCCGTGCCGTTCAAGGTCTCGACGAACGACGCCGAGGACGGGACCGCGACCGCGTGCAACCGCGTGGCGTGGACCTACGGTCTGGGCCACGACGAGCACGCCCACCCCGAGGTCTCGGGCACGGGTTGCACGGGGGCGTGGAAGACGTCCCCCGACTCGCCGCAGCACGGTGAGGGCGCGCACATCTACGGCGCCGTCGTCGTGTCCTACACCGACAACGGGCACAACGGCCTGCCCGCCGCTCCCGGCGAGGCGACCGTCCAGCTCAACCCGTTCGTCCAGCAGGCCGAGCACGCCAAGAGCAAGGGCGTCGTGGCCTACGAGGACGAGACGGCGGGTGCCGGTCAGGCGATCCGCGGGCTCGGCACCGGTGACCACCTGTCCTACAGCCCGGTGAACTTCGCCGGGATCACGGGCGTCAAGGTCGTCGCCAACGGTGGCGGTCAGCTCCAGCTCCGCTGGGGTGCGGCCGACGCGGCACCGTTCGCGACCGCGCAGATCCCCTCCGGCGCAGGCTGGAAGGAGGTCACGGTGCCGTTCACGAACGCCCCGCAGGGTTCGGGCACGCTCTTCGTGACCTCGGCCAACGAGCTGGCCGTCGACTCGTTCGACTTCCAGGGCGTGGGCGTCGGCGACGTCAAGGCGCCGACCATCACGCACTCGCTCGACCCGGCGGCGCCCACGGGCGTGGGCGGTGTCTACAACAAGGCCGTGCGCATGAACCTCGACGTCAAGGACGACGGCGCGCTCGCGAGCGTCCAGTACTCGACCAACAACGGTCAGACCTGGACGAACGTGGCTGCGGCCGGCGGCGCGTACGGCGTGAGCTTCACGACCAACGGTGCGCGCACCCTCCAGTACCGCGCGACCGACACGGGCGGCAACGTCTCGACGGTCGGCTCGGTCTCCTTCACGATCGACCTCGCCGCACCGAACGAGCCCACGGTCTCGTCGGTCACCAAGGTCGCCGTGTCCTCGGCCCGCGTCTCCTACGGGGCTCCGGGCGAGGCCACGGTCACCGTCACGGGCGAGGGCGGTACGCCCACGGGCGACGTCGTCCTCACCTCGGGCGACACCGAGGTCGGTCGCGGGACCCTCGCGGGCGGCGTCGCGACGATCGCGCTCGACCCGTCGCTCGCCGTCGGGACGCACACCCTCAAGGCGAGCTACCAGGCCGACCAGGTCTTCAAGAAGTCCTCGTCGACCGTGCGCCTCACGGTGGCCGCGGCCTCGTCGACCGTCTCGGGCTCGGTCTCGCCCAACCCGGTCAAGCCCTCGATCGCCGCCAAGGCGAACATCTCGGTCGAGAGCTCGACGGGCGTCGTCGCCACGGGCGACGTCACGGTGACGGTCAAGCGCAACAACGCCACGGTCGCGACCCGCACCGGGACGCTCGACGCCGAGGGCAACGTCGTCGTGACGCTCCCGAAGCTCCCCGAGGTGGGCACCTACAAGGTCGAGATCGCCTACCAGGGCTCGACCGGCGTCACCAAGAGCGCGACGTCGCTCAACCTCACCGTCCGCAACTAGGCACGTGGTGGCCCGGGGCTCGCGCCCCGGGCCACCGAACCTCACCTCGAAGGAGAGACATGAGTTCACACGAGCACTACCACGAGTCCATCCCGGCTCGGCCGATGAGCCGGCGGAACCTGCTCAAGGCCCTCGCTGCGTCGACGGTCGCCGTGGGCGTCGGCGCGGCCCTGGGCCCGACGGCGGCGTCCGCGCTCGGCGGCGTGGCCGCGGCCCCCAGCAGCGGACGCAACCGGCTGGTCCCGGTCAACCGGATCGGCATCCAGCTCTTCACGATCCGCGACAAGGTCAGCTCGCTCGGCTTCCGGGCCGTGTTCGAGGAGCTCGCGGACATCGGCTACTCCGAGGTCGAGTTCGCCGGGTACACGCAGGGGCAGATCGGCGCGATCACCCCCGCGCAGATCCGCCAGCTCCTCGACGACAACGGTCTGCGGGCCGTGGGGTCTCACGTCAACCTCAACCCGAACAACATCGACGCCGAGATCGAGAAGGCGCTGACCCTCGGCATGCCGCACCTCGGCCAGGGCGGTCCGATCAACGGCACCAACACGGTCGCGGCGTGGACGGCCGCGGCGCAGACGTGGAACGCCATGGGGGAGAAGGCCAAGGCGGCGGGCCTCAAGCTCTACGCGCACAACCACGACGGCGAGTTCCGCTTCACGTCCGACGACCCGAACCGTCGCGTGTACGACCTGCTGTGGGACGAGTTCGACCCGTCGCTCGTCTACTTCGAGATGGACGTCTACTGGGCGCACGTCGGGCAGTACAAGTACCCCGGGTTCGAGCCCATCGAGTACATCAAGCGCGACCCGCGGCGCTTCCCGATGCTGCACCTCAAGGACGGCAAGGCCAACCCGAGCAGCGCCAACGGCTACGACATCATCGAGTTCGGCGCCGGCAGCATCGACTACCAGTCCTTCCTCTCGCAGCTCCGCACGCGCGGCCAGCACTACGGCCTGTACGAGCAGGACAACGCGAGCTCGGTCGCCGAGCCGCCGAACCCCTTGAACTCGCTGGGCAACGCACGACGCAGCTACACCTCCATCTACGGCCTTCGCGGCTGACCCACCGAGATCACAGGAGAATCGACATGAAGTGGAAGGTTTCAGCAGCCGCTGCCGCAGCGTTCGCGCTGCTCGCGGTCGCCGCACCGTCGGCGCACGCCGCGGTCACGAACTGCACGACCGAGCTCGACGACACGGTCGTCGCGGGCGACCTGGTGGTCCCCGCGGGGGCGACCTGTGTCCTCGGCGGCACGACGGTCCAGGGGTCGATCACGGTCGGTGACGACGCATGGCTCGACGCGACCGAGGCGGTCATCGAGGGCGACGTCGTCGCGACCGACGCGTACGGCGTCCTGATCGACGGCGCGAGCGTGGGCGGCGACATCAGCTCGTACACCGCGGGGTCACGCACCGGGTTCCTCTACCTGTACGACCTGCGCGTGGGTGGCAGCGTCGCGACGGGCGGGGTCGACGTCGAGATCTCGGACACCAAGATCACAGGCAACCTCACGACGCAGGCCGCGACCTACGTCGACGTGCTGCGCACGAGCGTGGGCGGCGACGCGACGCTCGGCGACAGCGACTTCGGCGTCAGCCTCGGGGGCGCGGTGGTGGGGGGCAGCCTGTCCGTGACGGGTACCTCGCGCGACGCGCTGATCGGCGCGAACGCCGACGGGACCGCCGACCGGTGGGGCAACACGGTGGGTGGGGACCTCGTCCTGACCGGCAACACCGCGAACCTCCAGGTCGCGGGCACCACGGTCCACGGGGCCGTGCGCCTCGCGGACAACACCCCGGCGGCGAACTTCGGTCCGGGCAACACCGCGGGCTCGGTCGAGGGCGACCTCACCGGCACGGCCCCCGGCGCGCTCGCGGCGGGCGACCAGTCGGTCGCGGTCGTGATCCCCGAGCCCCGGCCGGGCGAGCTCACGTGGAGCCTCGAAGGCTCGACGGGTCTCGTCGACCTGGGTGTGGCCGAGGAGCAGGGCGACCACTTCGCGGCCTCGGGCGACCTGGTGCCGGTCCGCGTCACGGACACCCGCATCAACGCCCCGGCCTGGTCGGTCTCGGCGCAGGTCAGCGACTTCGTCGCGGGCGGCGAGACGGTGTCCGGCAAGTACCTCGGGTGGACGCCCGAGCTCCTGGAGAACGACGGCGGAGCGGTCGCGGGTGCGGCCGTCGCCTCGGGCTTCGTCGAGGGTGACGGCCTGTCCGTCGCCCGCACCCTGGGCAGCGCGGAGGCCGGGCACGCCCGCGGCTCCGCGGTCATCGGGGCGGAGCTGGACCTCAAGCTCCCGCTCTCGGTGAACGAGGGGACCTACAACGCGACGATGACGCTGACCGCGCTCAGCTAGTCACGCCGTGACCGTGGTGCCGGCCGGCCCGTCCCTCCACAGGCCGGCCGGCGCCACCGCTCGACAGCCCGTCCCACCGGCCCGGACAGCCGCCGGACGGGGCGAACGACCTGGCCGTCCCGGCCGGGCATCACGAAAGCAGGCACGACCATGGCCATGCAGCAGCTCTTCCTCCGGCCCGAGCGGGACACCGACGGGCGGTCCGCGCTGACCAACGCGCGCGCGCACCAGCGGGTGAACGGCCACAGCCACGCCCTGTGGATCCTCGCGGTCCTCGCGGTGACGCTCGTCGTGGGCCTGCTCGTCTCGCTGGTGGCCCCGGGTGCGTCCGCCCTCGCGCTGTCCTCGCGGTCCGCCGCGCTCCCGCACGTGGTGAGCGCCGCCGTCGGGCCGGAGGATCCTGCGGCGAGCGACGGCGCCGCGCCCGCTGCGGCGCCCGTGACCTGGGGCGTGCGCCCCGCCGACACCGTGCACGGCACCGAGCGCCCCAACTACGCCTACGCCCTCGAGCCGGGCGCGAGCCTGGACGACGGGATCATCGTCTCCAACTACACGCAGGGTCCCCTGACGTTCCGCGTCTACGCGGCCGACGGGTTCATGACCGAGGCGGGCGAGCTCGACCTGCTGCCCGCGGGCGAGGAGTCCTCCGCTCTCGGTGCGTGGGTGTCCTTCGCGGGGGAGGAGGTCACGGTCGAGGGCGGCGACAGCGTGGTCGTCCCGTTCACCCTGACCGTCCCGACCGACGCGACGCCCGGCGACTACGCGGCGGGCGTCGTGTCCTCGCTGCTGGTCGAGAACGCCGAGGGCGTGAGCGTCGACCGCCGGCTGGGATCGCGCATGCACCTGCGCGTCGCGGGCGACCTGGTCCCCGCCGTCGTGCTCGACGACGTCTCGGTCACCTACGACGGCACGCTCAACCCCTTCGCGGCGGGCGACGCGACCGTGACGTTCACCGTCACGAACGACGGCAACACGCGCCTGGCCGCCGGTCAGGTCGTGCGGGTCGCGGGGCCGTGGGGCACCGGTGCGCAGAGCACCCCGCGCGTCGAGCTCCCCGAGCTGCTCCCCGGGACGTCCGTGACGCGCACCGTGACGGTCGACGGCGTGTGGCCGCTCGGCCGGGTCTCGGCGGACGTGCGGGTGACCGCGGAGGTCGTCACGGCGATCGGCGCGGCCGACGGCGAGGCCCCGGTCGTGGCCCCCGCGTCGGCCTCGGCGTCGACGCTCGCGGTGCCGTGGGCCGCCCTCGCGCTGCTGGTCCTGCTCGTGGCGGCCGTCGTCCTGTGGCGTCGCGCTGCCCGACGGCGTCGCGTCCGTGACGAGCGCAAGGTCGCCGAGGCCGTGGCTCAGGCCCTCAAGGAGCGCGACGAGCAGCCCGTCGCCTGACGTGCCCGGGCCACCTGGCGTGCCCTGGCCGACTGACGTGCCCCGGCCACCTGGCCGGGGTCAGGAGAACAGCGGGTCGAGCCGGTTGTCGACGGTCGAGAGCGCCGACCCGATCGCCATGTGCATGTCGAGGTACTGGTAGGTGCCCAGTCGACCGCCGAAGAAGACCTCGGGCTCGCCCTCCGCGAGGCGGCGGTAGGCCGCGAGCCGCTCGCGGTCGACGGCGGTGCTGACCGGGTAGTAGGGCTCGTCGGTCCGCTCGGCGAAGCGGGAGAACTCCCGCATGATGACGGTCCTGTCGGTCGGGTAGTCGCGCTCCGGGTGGAAGTGCCGGAACTCGTGGATCCGGGTGTAGGGGACGTCGGAAGTCGCCCACGGGCAGGACCTCCTGCTCGAAGTCGAGCGTCCGCCACGAGAGCTCGCCCTCGGCGTGGTCGAAGTAGCGGTCCACAGGCCCGGTGTACACGACCGGGACGTGGCCGACGACCGCTTGCTTGTTCACGGGCTGCGAGACGTCGAAGAAGTCGGTGTCGAGCTGCACGGTGATGTTCGGGTGGTCGGCCATGCGCTCGAGCCACGCCGTGTACCCGTCGACGGGAAGGCCCTCGTGGGTGTCGGCGAAGTAGCGGTTGTCGTACGTGTACCGGACCGGGAGGCGGGAGATGACCGACGCCGGGAGGTCCCGAGGGTCCGTCTGCCACTGCTTGGCCGTGTAGTCACGGACGAACGCCTCGTAGAGCGGGCGGCCGATGAGGCTCACGCCCTGCTCGTCCAGGTTCTGCGGGGTCCTCCCGCCGAGCTCGGCCGCCTGCTCGCGGATCAGGGCGCGCGCCGCGTCGGGCCCCAGGGCGCTGCGGAAGAACTGGTTGATGGTCCCCAGGTTGATCGGCAGGGGGTACACCTCGCCGCGGTGCGTGCTGTAGACGCGGTGCACGTACGACGTGAACCGCGTGAACCGGTTGACGTACTCCCACACCCGCTCGTTCGAGGTGTGGAAGAGGTGTGCCCCGTACTGGTGCACCTCGATGCCGGTCTCCGGCTCGGTCGCGCTGTACGCGTTGCCCCCGATGTGCGACCGGCGGTCGATCACGAGGACCTTGAGCCCGCGCTGCGTCGCGAGGCGCTCCGCCACGGTCAGGCCGAAGAAGCCTGCTCCCACCACCACGAGATCCGTCATCATGCTCCCAGCTGAACCGGCCGTCACGTCGCTCGGCGCACCTGCGTCGAGGGGCGCCCGTGCGGCCCGGGAACCTCACCGGGAGTCTCGGGATCGAGGTCACGGGCGCCGACGAGCTCGAAGGACTGCAGCATGTAGCGCCCTGCTGAGCGCACCGCCGGGAGGCTCCCACGACCGCGTCGGGGCCGGGGCGGGCGCCGGCCGCTGGCGCCTCGGACGACAGATCATGCGTCCTGATCGACAGGTTGTGCACAGCGGGGCGGTGGGCCGCCGGGGGGTGCTTGACTTCCGACGACGCCACTCCCGGACGGGGAGGCGGCGCCGCAGTACTCACGACCCCCATGACGAGGACGGCCGCCCGCACGTGCGGGGCGGCGTCCGGACCGGGCGCACGGGCGACACGTCGTCCGTGCGCCCCGTCACCGAGGAGCACGACGGAGCACCCGAACGGCAAGGAGGCCGATGACGATCGAGACGTTCCCGTCCCCCCACGCCCCGGCGCCCCGCCGTGCTGCGCGGTACCCCTT
>NZ_JBUXJM010000007.1:0-273984 GCF_056158145.1 Oerskovia sp. PE-21s | reverse complement strand
GGGTTGCCTCCCCTGATCCACGTGGATCAGGGGCCTCAACTCACTTCTCGGCGTAGGGAGGCTCTTGCGCGCAGGCCGTACTCCTGGCAGGCTACAAAGTAGTTTGCAGCACAAACCACGATCCTCGTGGAGGAGGAGCCCCTGTGCCGGACCAGATGCCCGACCAGACGTCCGACCGGCCCGCCGGACCCGCCCAGGGGCCCGACGACGACCAGCCGCTCGACCCCGCCGCGAGCCTGCGCCTCATCGCGGCCCAGCAGGAGAAGGCCAAGGACGTCGAACCCGACGGCCGGGTCCTCTACGGCGTCTGGGGGCTGGCCTGGCTCCTGGGCTACACGACGCTCTACGTCAGCTCGCTGCGCTCGGCCGCCCCTCCCGCCACGGCGACCCTGGAGATCGGGGCGAGCGACGTCGTCGGGCAGCCCGAGCCCTGGGCCCTCCTCGCCTTCACCTTCCTCATCGTGGGCGCCGTGGCGATCACGATCGTGCACATCATGACCCGCGTGAGCGGCGTGCGCGGCGCGAGCGCCCGCTCGGGCGCGCTCTACGGCTGGGCCTGGTTCATCTCGTTCGCAGCCATGAGCATGGTCCTGGGCGGGCTCGCCCGCGCCGGGGCGAACCCCGAGGTCATGTCCCTCACGAGCAACTCCCTGTCGTGCCTGGTCGTCGGGATCATGTACCTCGCAGGCGGGGCCATGTGGCAGGAGACGCGCCTGTACGTCCTGGGCGTCTGGATCCTGCTCGTCGCCGGGGCCGCGACGATCGTGGGCCTGCCCGGCCTCTACCTCGTCATGGCCGCCGCGGGCGGCGGCGGGTTCCTGCTCATCGCGCTCGTCGAACAGGTCCTGCGCCTACGGACCCGGCGCCGGATCGCGGGAGGGGCTCGTGCCTGACGTCGAGCTCGACCCGGTCATCCACGCCCAGGCGCGGCTTCGCGTCGTCGCGACGCTCTCGGCGCTGGGCGCGGGCGACCAGATCGCGTTCCCCAAGCTCCGCAAGCTCCTCGACATGACCGCAGGCAACCTCTCGACGCACCTGCGCAAACTCGAGGACGCCGAGTACGTGACCGTCACCAAGACCCACGAGGGCCGCACCCCGGCCACCTACATCAGCCTCACCCCCCGCGGGCGCCGCGCCTTCGAGGTCTACACCGAGTCCCTGAGCATGCTCCTGAGAGGAGCCGGATCGTGACCAGCCAGCACTCAGCCGTCAGTCCGGGGCGGGCTGCCGCCGCGACACGAGGAGGCCCGGCCGTGCCGCACGGGTCCCTCGTGTCCGCGCAGCACGTGACCCGCCGCTTCGGCGAGGTCGTCGCGCTCGACGACGTGACCCTCGAGGTCGGGGCCGGGGAGCTCGTCGGGCTCCTGGGCCCCAACGGCGCCGGGAAGTCGACGCTGCTCTCGCTCGTGAGCGGGCAGCGCAAGCCGGACTCGGGCGTCGTGCGCCTCTTCGGCGGCGACCCGCGCGACGCCTCGTCCCGCCAAGGCCTGGGCCTCACGCCGCAGGAGACAGGCCTGCCCGCGACGCTCAAGGTGCGCGAGGTCGTCGACTTCGTCGGCAAGCACTACGCGAACCCCGTGCCCACGGGCGAGCTGCTCGAGCAGTTCGGGCTGTGGGACCTCGCCGGGCGCCAGACCGGGGCCATGTCCGGCGGGCAGAAGCGACGCCTCGCGGTCGCGCTCTCGCTCGTCGGGCGCCCGCGGGTCGTGCTGCTCGACGAGCCCACCACGGGCCTCGACGTCGGCGCACGCCAGGCGCTGTGGGCCGCGATCCGCGAGTACCACGCGGGCGGCGGGACCGTGCTCCTCACGAGCCACTACCTCGAGGAGGTGCAGGCGCTCGCGCAGCGCGTCGTCGTGATCGACCAGGGCGTGGTCAAGGCCGACGACACGCTCGACGCGATCCTGCGCCGCGTCGGGCTGCGGCGCGTGGTCGTGCGCAGCACCGCCGACCTGGGGACCGACCTGCCGGGCGTGGTGCGATCCGAGCGCGCCGCAGACAAGGACGCGGGGGAGTCCGGCGCCTGGCGCTACGAGCTGTACACGGCCGACGCCGACGAGCTGGTCCGCACGCTCGTGACGTCGGGCCTGCCGTTCCACGGGCTCGAGATCCGGGGCGCGAGCCTCGAGGAGGCGTTCGAGCAGATGGTCTCGCGCGCAGCACCCACCGACCACGGCGAGGCCGGGAGCCCTGCGGGCGCGACGCCGTCGGGCGCCCCGGACCAGCAGACCTCCGAGGAGGAGAGCGCGCGATGAGCACCCACGCAGCCACCACGACCCCGGGCGTGAGCGGGCGCCCGCCCAGCGCCGCGACCCTCACCTGGATCCACCTCAAGTACCAGTTCCTCGAGACCGTGCGCGTGCCCATCGCGGTCCTCGGGAACCTGCTGTTCCCTGCGCTCGCGATGTTCTTCTTCGTCGTGCCGCAGAAGGAGGTCGCGGGCGACCCCGTCGCGGCGACCACGGCCGTCGCGTCGCTCGGGCTGTTCGCGATCTGCTCCGCGAGCCTGTTCACCTACGGGCTGGGCGTCGCGGAGGACCGGGCGCTGCCGTTCGACCCGTTCCTGCGCTCGCTGCCCGCGGGCCCCGCGCCGCGCATGGTCGCGCGCATCCTCAACGGCGGGGTCTTCTCGCTGTTCGGGCTCGTGCCGCTCATCCTCATCGGGTGGCTCCTGACCGCTGCGAGCGTCACGTGGCCCCAGCTGCTCGCGGGCGTGGGGACGGTGCTGCTCGTGTCGGTGCCGTTCGTGCTGCTGGGCATCGCGATCGGGTACTCGCTCTCGGCCAAGGCCGCGCTGCCCGTGGTGCAGGTCATCCTGTTCCCGCTCGCGTTCGCGGGCGGGCTGTTCCTGCCGCCGTTCCTGTTCCCGCCGTGGCTCGACGCGATCTCGATGGCCACCCCGACGCGCGCCGGCCGCGACCTGCTGGTCCAGGCGCTCACGGGCGAGCCGGCGTACGCGCTCGCGTGGGTCGTGCTGCTGGGGTGGACCGTGGTGTTCGCGGTCCTGGCGGTGTGGGCTTACCGCCGTGACGAGGGCCGCCGCTTCAAGTAGGCCCCGCGTCCGCCCCCTCCGGGCGCCGAGCATGCGGTGGGCGTCGTGAATCCCGTGATTCGCGACGCCCACCGCATGCTCGCGCAGCGGTAACCGCATGTTCGGCGCCGACGGCGATGCGCACCTCGATTCCGTCCGCCGCGTTAATGTGATATCACTTTGATAGACGCGGGGCGCCCGGCACCCGTCAGCGACGAGAGGAACACGTCATGACCGACACCACCGTCCCCCCGCAGGAGTCCCTGGGCGGAGAGCCGAGCGGACGCCCCGTCGGGCACGACGGCACCCGCGTGGACGTCACCGAGCAACCCGCGTGGTCGCTCGGCGCCGGCGGAGGTGGCCTCGCGATCCTCCTCGTCCTCGCCCTTCTCGGCGGGTCGGTCCCCCTGTTCATGAGCAGCACCCCGGTCGGCACCCTGCTCGGCGTGGTCGCGATCGTGCTCGGCCTCCTCGCGCTCACCGCCGTCAAGGTCATCAACCCGGGCCAGACGCTCGTCGTCCAGTTCTTCGGCCGGTACCTCGGGACGATCCGCCGTACCGGGCTCGTCGCCACCGTGCCGCTCTCGACACGCAAGCGCGTGTCCGTCCGCGTCCGCAACTTCGAGACGAGCGAGCTCAAGGTCAACGACGCCGACGGCAACCCGATCAACATCGCAGCGATCGTCGTGTGGCAGGTGGCCGACACCGCGAAGGCGAGCTTCGCCGTCGAGGACTACACCGACTTCGTCCGCGTCCAGGCCGAGTCGGCGCTGCGTCACGTGGCCATGTCCCACCCGTACGACGACGCCGAGGCCGGCGAGCAGTCGCTGCGCGGCGCGACGGAGGTCGTGTCGGCGGAGATCGCCGCGGAGGTCGCCGCACGTGTCGTGGTGGCGGGCGTCGAGGTCATCGAGGCCCGCATCTCCAACCTCGCGTACGCCCCCGAGATCGCGCAGGCCATGCTGCAGCGCCAGCAGGCCGGGGCGATCATCGCGGCCCGGTCGAGGATCGTCGAGGGTGCCGTGTCCATGGTCGAGGACGCGCTCCAGCGCCTCGAGGCCGAGTCGATCGTCACGCTCGACGACGAGCGCCGCGCCGCCATGGTGTCGAACCTCCTCGTCGTGCTGTGCAGCGACAGCCGCGCGACCCCCGTCGTCAACGCCGGGTCGCTCTACTCGTGACCCCCGAGGTCCCGGCACCCGCCCCCGGCGGGTCGCCGGGGGGCGGCGCGCAGGAGCCCGACGGCGGAGCGGACGTCGGGCGTGAGGGTGCGCCGCGCGTGGGTGGGCCCGACGCCGGAGCGGACGCCGGGCGTGAGGGTGCGCCGCGACGCCCCCGGACCGACCGGAAGCAGGTCCTGCTGCGCCTCGACCCGGCGGTTCACGACGCGCTCGCGCGCTGGGCGTCGGACGAGCTGCGGAGCGTCAACGCGCAGATCGACATGGTGCTGCGCCGGGCACTCGACGCCGAGGGGCGGCTCCCACGAGACGTGCGTCCGCCGCGCCGCCCGGGCCGCCCGTCGGCGGACTGACCGGCACTCGCTGCCGAGCATGCTCGGGACCGGGAGCCGGGCCGGATGGGGAGTCCTCCCCGTTGAGCCGTCGGGGGCACGACTACTAGGGTTCCCAGGCGGTGGTCGTCGGACTGCCACGACGAGAGGTGGTTCCCGTGGCGTGGTGGGAGGACGAGAAGCCGAGCCTGGCCGACCAGCTCGCTGACACGAGCCGGCCGACGAGCCCGGCCTCGCGGTACACGACAGATCACTCGCGCAGCTGGGCGACGCTGCCCCTGTGGCTGCTGCTCGGGTCGGCCGTCACGGTCGTGGGCGCTGCCGTGCTCTGGTCCGCACGGTCGGGGGTGACGGTCTGCCTCGGCGTGACGGTCCTGGCCCTCGGCCTGTTCTACCTGAGCCAGTACGGGGTCCTGGCCTTCTACACCCTGCAGGTCGGTCGGCTGCGGGAACGGCGGACGGCTGCGGCCCTGGCGCACGAGCCCCCTCCGGCCCTGACCGACCACGACGTCCGCCAGTTCCACGTCCCCGTCCGTCCGTCCTACGCCGGTCCTGCCCGTCTGGGACTCCTGGACCCGGGGGAGGGGCCGACACCTCCGGCGATGCGCGTAGCCCGGATCGTCGGCGGGTCCTGCACGGCGGTCTTCATGGTGGGGGCGGTCGTGACGATCGTGGTCGGTTGGGCGTCGCGGTCCTGACACCCGAACCCTCCGCCTTCCCTCTCCGGTGCCGAGAACGAGGTTGAGGTCGCCATCCTCACGATGACGACCTCAACCTCGTTCTCGGCAGCCGGGGGCAGCCGGGGGCAGCCGGGGGCAGCCGGGGGCAGCCGGGTTCAGCCCGCTCGGCGCAGGCGCAGCGAGTTGCCGACGACCAGGACCGAGCTCATCGCCATCGCGGCCCCCGCGATCATCGGGTTGAGCAGCCCGGCGGCGGCGAGCGGGATCGCGGCCACGTTGTAGGCGAAGGCCCAGAACAGGTTCTGCTTGATGACGCGCAGCGTCTGGCGAGAGAGCCGGATCGCCGTCGCGGTCGCGCGCAGGTCGCCGCGGACCAGCGTGATGTCGCTCGCCTCGATCGCGACGTCGGTGCCCGTGCCCATGGCCAGGCCGAGGTCGGCCCCGGCGAGCGCGGCGGCGTCGTTCACGCCGTCCCCGACCATCGCGACGACCCGACCTTCGGCGCGCAGGCGTGCGACGACGTCGACCTTGTCCTGCGGCAGGACCTGCGCGATCACGTCCTCCTCCGCGATGCCGACCTGCCGGGCGGCGACCCGCGCCGCGCCCGCGTTGTCGCCCGTGAGGAGGATCGGACGCAGGCCCAGCTCGCGGAGCTCGGCCACGGCCTGGGCCGAGGTCTCCTTGACGGGGTCGCGCAGGACGAGGACGCCCTGGGCCGTGCCGTTCCAGGCGACGACGACGGCGGTCGCGCCCGTGGCCTCGGCCTCGTCGAACGCGCGGCGCAGGTCGGTCCCCGCGTCGTCAGTGCGGGTGTGGCCCTGAGGCCTCGCTGGTTCTGGCACGTCGAACGCGACGCCCTGCTCGGCGAGCCACGCCGGGCGCCCGACCAGGACCCGCTGCGCGTTGAGCGCGCCTGCGGGGGACAGGCCCGAGTGCGCGGTGCGGACCAGGCCGCTCACGCCGCCGCCAGGGGAGCTCACGAAGTCGAAGACCTGCGCGGAACCGATGACGACGCCGTCGGCCCCGGTCTCGACGGGCGCACCGGACGGGGTGTCGTCGACGCTCCCTGAGACTCGCGTCGCAGCAGAGGCGATCGCCTGCGCGATCGGGTGCTCGCTCAACCCCTCCACCGCGCCGGCGAGGCGCAGGGCGTGGTGAGCGGCGCCGTCGGGCCGTTCGCTCGGCGAACCGGCGCCAGCCCTCGCCGCGTCCGAGGACAGGTCGAGCGTGCCCTCGCGCGTGACCACGCGCTCGAGGGCCATGCGCCCCTGCGTCACGGTGCCGGTCTTGTCGAGCACGATCACCTCGACGCGGCGCGTGGACTCGAGGACCTCGGGGCCCTTGATGAGGATCCCGAGCTGGGCGCCACGTCCCGTGCCGACGAGCAGGGCGGTCGGCGTCGCGAGGCCCAGGGCGCACGGGCACGCGATGATCAGCACGGCCACAGCGGCCGTGAACGCGAACTGCGTGCTCGCCCCCGCGAGCAGCCAACCGCCCAGGGTGAGCACGGCCAGGACCAGGACGATCGGCACGAACACCGCCGAGATCCGGTCCGCGAGGCGCTGCACGGGAGCCTTGCCCGTCTGCGCCTGGCTCACGAGGCGCCCGATCTGCGCGAGCGTCGTCTCCTCGCCCACGCGCGTCGCCCTGACGAGCAGGTGGCCCGAGGTGTTGACGGTCGCGCCCGTGACGTCGTCGCCGGGCGTCACGTCGACGGGCACGGGCTCGCCCGTCAGGAGCGAGGTGTCGACGGCAGAGCTGCCCTCGACCACGACGCCGTCGGTCGCGACCTTCTCGCCCGGACGGACCGTGAACAGGTCGCCCTCGCGCAGGGCTGCGACGGGCACACGCTCGGTCACGCGCTGGCCGTCGGGGCCGGTCCTGACGCGCTCGGCGTCCTTGGCGCCCATCGCGAGCAGGGAGCGCAGCGCGTCGCCGGCCTTGCGGCGCGAGCGGTGCTCGGACCAGCGGCCCGCGAGGAGGAACGTCGTGACGACGGCCGCGACCTCGAAGTAGAGCTCGGGCATGGCGCCGAGGGCACTGTGTGAGCGCTCCGGTACGAGCGACACCGACATGCGCATGCCGATCTCGCCCGCGCCGCCCAGCAGCAGGGCCCACAGGGACCACAGGGTCGCGGCGACCACGCCGATCGACACGAGCGTGTCCATGGTCGAGGCGCCGTGGCGGGCCGCGCGGAAGGCGGCGGTGTGGAAGGGCCACGCACCCCACGTGACGACGGGCAGCGCGAGGGCCGTGACGACCCACTGCCAGCCCGGGAACTGCAGGGCAGGGACCATCGACAGCAGCACGACCGGCAGCGTGAGGACCGCGGCGACCTTGAGGCGGCGCCCGAGGTCGGCGCCGCGGTCGCGCGTGGGGGCCGAGGTGTCGGTCGCGGTGGGCGCGGTCCCGGCCGCCGCCGGGTCGTCGGAAGCCGGGTCGTCCGAAGCCGGGTCGTCAGAACCAGCGTGAGCCGGGGGACTCGCTGGTTCTGACACGACGGCGACAGGTTCGGGCGCAAGCGCCGCCCCGACCGCGGGTACCGCCCCGACCGCAGGCGCAGCCGCGCGACGCCCCGTGACCCGCGCCTGGTAGCCGGCCTTCTCGACGGCAGCGACGAGCTCGGCGTCCGTCACGCCCTCGGGGAGCACGACGTGCGCGCTCTCGAGCGGCAGGTTCACGGTGGCCTCGACGCCGTCGACGCGGTTGAGCCGCTTCTCGACGCGCGCGACGCACGACGCGCACGTCATGCCCTCGATCGCGAGGTCGACCTCGACGAGCGTCGGGCCGGCGGTCAGGCCGGTGGGGGTGGTCATCGGTGCTCCTCGACAGTGTGGTGCGACCGGCGGTTCTCGCCGGGTGGGGTGCTCCGTCGCGCCCGCGGCCCGCGGCCCGCGGTCGGCGGGCGGTGGGTGCGGTCCGAGCGGTGCCCGACGACGGAGCGGCGGCCGGGAGTCCGGCCGGTGCTCCGTCGTCGGGCGGGTCGAGCGGTCAGGCCTGGGGGACCTGGAGGTCGTACGTCTTCTGGGCGGGCGCGGCGTCCGCGGCGGAGTCCGTGCCGCAGCCGCAGCCGCAGTTGTGGGCCTTGCGGTCGGCGGCCTGCTCGGCCGACTGCGCGGCCTGGGCGTCGAGCTGGACGTCGTAGCTCACGACCTCGTAGCCGGCCTCGTCGACGGCCTCGCGCAGCGCGGCCTCGTCGAGCGGGTCGTCCGAGAAGACGGTGACCTCGGAGGCGCCGCCGACGTTCAGGTCGACGCTGATGTTCTCCACGCCGGGGACGGCGCCCACGTCCTTGGTGACGTGCGAGACGCAGTTGCCACAGGTCATGCCGGTGACGCCGAGGGTGGTGACGGTGCTCATGGTGCTCCTTGGGGAGGGGTGGGGTGTCAGCTGCGGACGAGACGGGCGATGGCGTCGGACGCCTCGCGGACCTTGGCGGCGCCCTCGGCCTCGGAGGACCGGGCGGCGTCGACGACGCAGTGGCCGAGGTGGTCCTCGACGAGTCCGATGGACACCGCCTGGAGAGCCTTGGTCACCGCGGAGACCTGGGTGAGGATGTCGATGCAGTAGACGTCCTCGTCGATCATGCGGGCGATGCCGCGGACCTGGCCCTCGATGCGGCGCATGCGCTTGAGGTAGGCCTCCTTGTCGGAGGCGTACCCGTGGGGGCCGGTGTGGGCGGGGGCAGGGCCCGGCTCGACCGGGCGCTGGGTGGTCGTGTCGCTCATGCTGGGCCTCCGTGTCACTCGCTCGGATACCCCTACTGGGTACCAACCCTCCAAGGTACCCCGGCGGGGTATCGCCTTGTCAAGGGGGCGAAGGTCCCTCCGCGACGAATGCGCGGTTCGCCACGACATGCGGCCGTTTCGGGTGTTCGATGAGAGTCGAACAGCCCGCACGGACGGTGCTCCAGCGTTCCTGGCGGGACACGACACGACGTCAGGAGCCCGCCATGACCACGCAGGACCCGATCCTCACCGCCTTCTCCACCACCGCCAAGCAGGTCTGGTACTGGCCAGTGATCCGCGGCGTCGTCGCGATCCTCTTCGGCATCGTCGCGCTCGTGTGGCCCGAGATCACGGCCGTCGTCTTCATCTGGATCGTCGCGATCTTCACGCTCGTCGACGGCCTGTTCGAGATCGTCGAGGGCATCCGCCGTCGAGGGACCGGCGGCACGGCGGCCCTGGTCACGATCGGCCTCGTGAGCGTCGCGGTCGGCATCGTGCTGCTCGTGTGGCCCGGCAAGACCGCCGAGGTCCTCGTGTGGATCATCGGTCTGTGGGCCGTCGTCCTGGGCATCTTCCAGACGATCGCGAGCGTCGAGCTCCGCAAGGTCCCCGGCAGCGGCTGGGGCTGGGGAGTCTTCGCGGGTCTGCTGTCCCTCGTCTTCGGTGTCCTGGTCCTGTTCAACGTGGGCGCAGGCGTCGTGTCGATCGTGTGGATCCTCGCGATCGTCGCCCTGGTCTGGGGCGTCGCGCTCATCGCGTTCGGCTTCCAGATCCGCAGCCTGGGCAAGAAGGTCGGCCAGATCGGCTACTGACCGAGCCGGAGCCGCCTGCCGAGCCGTTCACGACGGCGCGGTCGGGCGTGAGGTGAGCGGCGCCGTCGGGCACGGAGGAAGGTGCCCGACGGCGCAGCTCACCCCGCCGGGCACCTCGCCCCGTGCGAGGTCTAGCGCTGGGCGCGTGCCGCAGCCCTCGCCCCGGCCGGGAGCGCGGCGAGGATGCGCTCGACCGCGTCGTCGTCGTGCGCGGACGACACGAACCACGCCTCGAAGACCGACGGCGGCAGGTTGACCCCCGCCTCCAGCATCGCGTGGAAGAACGCCTTGTAGCGGAACACGTCCTGCGCCTGGGCCTGCGCGTAGGTGCGCACCCCGGCCGCGGCGGCGAAGTCGCCGAACATGATCGAGAACAGGTTCCCCGAGCGCTGCAGGGCGTGCGGCACCCCCTCGGCGGCGAGGGCCGCGCTCGCGGCGTCCCCCACGACCTGGGCGACGTGGTCGACGCGGGCGTACACGGCGTCGTCGGCCAGGCGCAGCGTCGCGAGGCCCGCCGCGACCGCGACCGGGTTACCGGACAGGGTGCCTGCCTGGTAGACCGGGCCGAGCGGCGCGAGCTGGTCCATGATCGCGGCCGGACCACCCAGGGCCGCGACGGGCATGCCACCGCCGACGACCTTGCCGAACGTGAACAGGTCCGGCGTGTACGAGGGCTGCTCGCCCGCGGTCACGCCCGCCGCTGCACCCGACTCCAGGCCCCACCAGCCGCTCGGCCCCACGCGGAAGCCCGTGAGGACCTCGTCGAGGATCAGCAGGGCGCCGTGCTCGGCCGTGATGCGGCGCAGGCCCTCGTTGAAGCCCGGGCCGGGCGGCACGATGCCCATGTTCGCCGGTGCCGCCTCGGTGATGACCGCGGCGATCTCCGAGCCGCGCTCGGTGAACGCACGCTCGACGGCCTCGAGGTCGTTGTACGGCAGGACCAGGGTCTCGGCCGCGCTGGCCTCGGTCACGCCGGCCGAGCCGGGCAGGGCGAGCGTCGCGACGCCCGAGCCCGCCTCGGCGAGCAGCGCGTCGACGTGCCCGTGGTAGCAGCCGGCGAACTTCACCAGCAGGTTGCGACCCGTGACGCCGCGCGCGAGGCGCACCGCGGTCATGGTCGCCTCGGTGCCCGTCGAGACCAGGCGGACGCGCTCGGCCGCGGGGACCCGGCGGCGGACCTCCTCGGCGAGGTCGACCTCGCCGAGCGTCGGTGCGCCGAACGACAGGCCGCGCGCCGCGGCGTCCTGCACCGCCGCGACGACCGCGGGGTGAGCGTGCCCCAGCAGCGCTGGGCCCCACGAGCACACGAGGTCGACGTACTCGCGGCCCGTCACGTCGGTGACGTACGCGCCGCGCGCGCTCGCGATGAAGCGCGGGTCGCCCCCGACCGAGCCGTAGGCCCGCACGGGCGAGTTCACGCCGCCCGGGATCGCGCCCTGGGCGCGCACGAACGCCTCGTGGTTGTCGTGGAGGGTGGTCGCGCGCAGCGGCGAACCGGTCGGGTGGATGGTCATCGGTGTCACCGAATCCATTCTGCGATCTCGAGGGCCCAGTAGGTCAGGACGATGTCGGCGCCCGCGCGCTTGATGCCGAGCACGGACTCCAGGACGGCGCCGCGCCGGTCGATCCAGCCGTTCGCGGCGGCCGCCTCGATCATCGCGTACTCGCCCGACACCTGGTACGCCGCCACGGGGACGTCGCTGCGCTCGGCGACGGCCGCGAGCACGTCGAGGTACGAGCCCGCGGGCTTGACCATGACCATGTCGGCGCCCTCGGCCAGGTCCAGGTCCGCTTCGCGCAGGCCCTCGCGGAAGTTCGCCGAGTCCATCTGGTAGGTGCGGCGGTCCCCCTGGAGCGTCGAGTCGACGGCCTCGCGGAACGGCCCGTAGAACGCGCTCGCGTACTTGGCGCTGTACGCCAGGATGCTCACGCCCGTGTGCCCGGCGTCGTCGAGCGCCTCGCGGATCACGGCGACCTGGCCGTCCATCATGCCCGACGGCGCCACGACCTCCGCGCCCGCCTCGGCCTGGGTGAGTGCCATCGACGCGTAGCGGACGAGGGTCGCGTCGTTGTCGACGATCACGTCGCCGTCCGGGCCCGGCGAGAGGACGCCGCAGTGCCCGTGGTCGGTGAACTCGTCGAGGCACAGGTCGGCCATGACGACGGGGGCGGGACGGCCCGTGCCCGCGGCGGCGTCCCGGGCGGCGTCGCGTGCGATGCGGATCGCACGGTTGAGGATGCCGTCGGGGGCGTCCGCCTGCGAGCCGGTCGCGTCGCGGTGCGCGGGGATGCCGAACAGCATGACGCCGCCCAGCCCGGCCGCGGTCGCCTGCGCGACGGCGCCTGCGAGGCTCTCCTCGGTGTGCTGCACGATGCCGGGCATGGACCCGAGCGGCTTGGGCTCGGTCAGGCCCTCCTTGACGAACAGGGGGAGGACCAGGTCGGCGGCGTGCAGCCGGGTCTCGGCGACGAGCCGGCGCATCTGCGGGGTCGAGCGCAGGCGGCGGGGACGGATCACGGGTGGTTCCTGCCTTCTGTCGGGGATGAGTCGTCAGGACGAGGTTCTGACGGGTGGGCGGCGACGCGCAGCACGGCCTCCGCCAGGGAGTCGTCGGTCGCCTGGGCGGCGACGGCGTCGATCCGCAGCCCGACGGCGTGCGCGGCCTCCGCCGTCGGCTCGCCGATCGCGACGCCCGCGACGTGCGGGTCCGCACCGAGCTGGGTCGCGACCTCGCGCGCGACGCTGCCCGACGTCAGCACGACCACGTCGACCTCGCCCGCGCGCCACGCGTCCGCGACCTCCGGGGAGAGCGGGTGCGCGACCGTCCGGTACGCGGTCACGACGTGCGGGACCCAGCCGCGCTCCCGCAGGCCGTCGGCCATGGTGGGCTTCGCGAGGTCGCCCTGCGGGAGCAGGACGTGCCGCGTCGCGTCGGCGGCCGGGTGGTCGAGCGTGGTCCGGGCCTCGGGCCCGTGGTCGGGGGCCTCGGTGAGCGCGTCGAACGCCGCGAGCAGCCCGCGCGCCGAGTTCACGCCCGCCTCGAGATCCACCTGGACCCCCGCGGCCTCGAGCGCTCGCCGAGTCGCGGGCCCGACCGCGGCCCACCTCGTGCCAGAACCAGCGCGCGCTCCGGTCCTCGCTCGCTCTGACAGCTCGGCGAGCGTGCTGCCCCGGCGTGCGGCGCTCGCGATCAGCTCGTCGATCGCGTTGACGCTCGTGACCACGACCCACGCGAAGCCCGCGAGGTCTGCCACGGCGGTGTCCATCGCCGCGGTGTCCTCGATGGGGGCGCGCTCGATCGCGGGGCTCACGAGGACGGTCGCGCCTTGGGCGCGCAGCCGCGCCGCGAGGGGAGCGGCACGCTCGGGGGAGCGCGGCAGGAGGACGGTGGTCCCGGTCAGCGGCCCGGAGGTCGCGGTGTTCGCGGCGGCCGGGGCCGGGCCTGCTGGCGGCAGGGCGCGACCGCGCTGCGGGTCGCGCAGTCGGCCTGGCATCAGCGCCGCTCCGAGCGCACGGGGGCGTCGGTGCCGCCGACCGTGGGCTCGTCGTCCGAGCCGTGGGCGTCGTCCGAGGGCGCGGTGCCAGGGGCCCAGAGCGCAGGCGCCTCGGCCTGGGGGAGCGAGCCACCTCCTGGCCCGGTCGCGCGCAGCGGCGCGAGCTCGGCGGCTCCGGCGGCCAGCAGCGCGTCGGCGACCTGGACCCCGAGCCCCCTCGCGAGCGCGTCGGTGACGTCGCGCCCCTCGGCGGACGGACCCCCAGCCCCAGCGGCCCTGCCTGCGACGCCCGCAGGTGACGGCAGCGCGACCCGCGCCGAGTGCGTGAGGACCTGCCCGCCGTCGAGCCGGGCGACGACGGCCGAGAGCCGGATCTCGTCGTCCTCGACCACGGCGTGCGCTCCGACGGGGGCCGCGCAGCCCGCTTCGAGGCGTGCGAGGAGAGCGCGTTCGGCGAGCACCGCGAGGCGGGTCGGGAGGTGGTCGAGGCCCGCGACGACGTCGGCGAGGTCGAGCGGACGGTCCGTGGCGCCGTCGGGCCGGAGGTCGAACGAGGACAGCGGCGAGAGGTCCGCGGTCCGGACCTCGACGCCCAGCGCCCCCTGGCCGGGGGCCGGCGCCATGACCCGCACGTCGATGACCTCGGAGACCGCGTCGAGGCGGCCGAGGCGCGAGAGCCCGGCGTAGGCGAGGACGACCGCGTCGAGGTCGGCGTCAGGGCCGAGCGCCCGTGCGAGACGCGTGTCGACGTTGCCGCGGATGTCGAGCACGTCGAGGTCGGGGCGCACCGCGAGGAGCTGGGCCGCGCGGCGGGGCGAGCCTGTGCCGACCTTGGCACCGCGGGGAAGGGTCTCCAGCGTCCAGCCGTTGCGTGCGCACAGCACGTCGCGCGGGTTCTCCCGCTCGGGCGTCACGAGGGTCAGGCCCTCGGCCGCGCCGGTCGGGAGGTCCTTGAGGGAGTGCACGGCGACGTCGCAGCGGCCGTCGAGCAGAGCCTCGCGCAGCGCGGTCACGAACACCCCGGTGCCGCCCATCTGGGCGAGCGAGCCGGTGCGGACGTCACCCTCGGTGCGGACGCGCACGATCTCGACCGGCCGTCCGGTCAGGGTCTCGATGCGCCTGGCGACCAGACCCGTCTGGGTCGTCGCGAGGGCGCTGCCACGGGTTCCGACACGAATGCTCACGCTTCCAGTGTCCTCTGCCGGGCGGTGATGTCGAAATGCGCACCAACCCGTCCGGTGCGGATTTCCGGGGAATTGTCCACCGAGTGACATCGACCTGACATGAAGTCATGACAAAGCGACGAATTGTCAGCACGTCGGGAAATGTCGCCGACGCGACAAATGCTCAGAGCTGCTCGGCGGACTCCTGCGCGTGGCCCACGATCGCCGCGAGCCCCGTGCCCGCGATCCAGCCTCCCGTGACCCCCAGGCCGTCGACGTGCGACACCCGCTCCACGAACGCCGCGACCTCGCGCCGGTACACGGGCGTGGGCGGCGGGAGCGACCCGTTCCACCGCGTCGACAGGTGCTCGCGCACCTTGCCCTCCAGGTCCACGCCCAGCAGCACCGACGCGTCGCGGACCACCTGGTCGACGGTCGGCTCGACCGTCTCCCCGATGCGCCCGTAGCTCAGGCGCACCACGTGGTTCCCCGGCCCGACGGCGTCCGCCACCCGGGCGGCCAGCCACGGCCACTTCGCGGTCGAGTGGGTCAGGGCCTTGGCCTGGACCGGGTCGTGCGCGCCCGCCCGGTGGTTCTCGTCGCGCGTCGACCACGTGCGCGGCTTCGGGGCGACCAGGAGGCCGCTCCCGCGCGGGGCCGCGTCGAGCGCGGGGGCCTCGAGCAGCAGCGTCACGAGCCGGATGTCGGCGCCCGGCTCGGGGTCCGGGACCGGGTCGGCAGTGCGGCCCGCGAGCGGGGACACGAGGTCCACGACCGCGGGGGTCGTCACGAGCAGACGCGGGGCACGGAACGTCACCGGGCCGCTGGGGGTCTCTGCCTGGACGTTCCAGCCCCCGCCCACGGCGCGGCTCAGGTCCACCACCTCGTGGCGCGTGAGCAGCACCCCGGCAGGGCCGGTGCTCCCGGCCGGTGCGGCGCCGTCGGGGCCCTCGCTCGTCACGGCGAGCACGAGCTCCTCGACCAGGCGGTGCATGCCGCCCTCGATGCCGCGCACCGCCGAGCCGGCCGGCGCCTGCGCGCGCATCGCCGCGACCGCGCGCGTCAGCGAACCCTCCCGGGCGTACGCCTCGCGCAGGCCCGGGGCGACCGCGTCGACGTCGAGCCGCTCGAGCGGAGCCGAGTGCACCCCCGCGGCGACCGGGGCCACCAGGCGCTCCGCGACACGGCGCCCCAGGCGCGAGCGCGCGAACGTCTCGAGGTTCTCCTCGTCGACCCAGCGGCGCGGCTTGACCCGGTCCAGCCCGGCCCGCAGAGCACCGGGCCAACCCACCGCGCGCCGCACGTCCGCCGCGAACGGGTGGGCCGGGATGCCCATGATCCCGGCCTTCGGCAGCGGGAACGCGCGACTCGCGGCGTAACCCCACGCGCTGAGCGGAGCGGGCTCGACGACCGTCAGACCCAGGCCGGTGACCAGGTCGCCCACCGCGGAGCCGCGCGCCGCGAACGACTCGGCTCCCACGTCGACGGACAGGCCGGTCGAGCCGAGCTTGTCGCCGTGCACGGGCCCGCCCGGCCGGTCGGCCGCCTCCAGGACGAGGACCCGCAGGCCGCGACGGCGCAGGGTGCGCGCAGCGGTCAGACCGGCGATGCCGGCGCCGACGACCACGGCGTCGAACGAGCCGTGGGACGAGGCGTCAGACGTGGCGTCGGACGACGGGGAAGGGCCGGACGATCCATCAGCAACGGGGTGCACACGTCAAGTGTGCCCCCGCTGCGAGGGTGTGTCAGACCGTGCGTGACCCTGAGGTCACGCAGGTTCTGACACGTTCCGGACGGAATGGACCAGCTCGACCACGCGGGTCAGGACCGTCGGGTCCGTCTCGGGCGGCACGCCGTGACCGAGGTTCACGACGTGCCCCGGAGCCGCGCTGCCACGACGCAGCACGTCGCGCACGTGCGCCTCGAGCACGGGCCACGGCGCCGCGAGCAGCGCCGGGTCGATGTTGCCCTGGACCGGCACGTACCCGCCGAGCGTGGCCGCGGCCTCGTCGAGCGGCGTGCGGTAGTCGACGCCCACGGTCGGGTGCGTCACGCCCGCCTCCGTGAGCGAGTCACGCATGGCGCCCAACAGGTGCCCCGTGCCCGTCCCGAAGTGGATCGCGGGCACGCCCAGGTCGCTGACCTGCGACAACGCGACCGTGCTCCCCGGCTTGGCGCCCGCGAGGTAGTCCTCCAGGGACAGGCTCCCGGCCCACGAGTCGAACAGCTGGGCCGCGCTGGCCCCCGCGAGGACCTGAGCGCGCAGGAACGCGCCCGTGATCTGCGCCGTCCACGCCGTGAGCCGCGCCCACGACTCGGGGTCCGCGTGCATGAGGGTGCGCGCCGCGAGGTGGTCGCGCGACGGCCGCCCCTCGACCAGGTACGCCGCGAGCGTGAACGGCGCCCCCGCGAAACCGATGAGAGGAGTCGACCCGAGCGCCGCGACCGTGAGCGCGACCGCCTCCGTCACCGGGGCGAGCGACTCCGGGGTGAGCTCGTGCTCCACGAGGCGCGCGACGTCGTCGGGCGTCCGGTACGCCTGGCCCATGACCGGGCCCACGCCCGGGACGATGTCCACCTCGACCCCCGCGAGCTTGAGCGGGATCACGATGTCCGAGAAGAAGATCCCCGCGTCCACGCCGTGCCGGCGCACCGGCTGGAGCGTGATCTCGCTCGCCATGTCGGGGCGCAGGCACGAGTCCAGCATCCCGATGCCCTGGCGCAGCTCGCGGTACTCGGGCAGCGACCTCCCGGCCTGTCGCATGAACCACACGGGAGTGGTCTCCGGGCGCTCGCCGCGCAATGCGCGCACGAGCGGAGAATTCGTCGTCCGACCGTCGACGAGAGGGTGGTTGTCGGAAAGCGCGGTGAACGTCACAAGAACCGATTCTGCCTTGTGCCCGACGCGGTGATTGAATCGGAGCACTGTGGTTCTCCTGTCGATGACTGCAAGTCACCACGAGCTGGACATGTCCACCCTCGAGCTCCTGTCCACCGGAGCCGGGTCGGTCGGACGGGCAGCCGTCGCGACCTGCGAAGCGATCACCGGTGCCGTCGTCGTCTCGACGTGCAACCGGTTCGAGGTGTACCTGGACGTCGAGTCGCCCGTCGACGGCTGGGGCGTGCAGCACGCGTCGCACGAGGTCGCGCGCCTGGTCGCCGCGGCGTCGGGCGTCAGCGAGGACGTCGCGGTCCGCGCGTTCTCGACCCGCACCGGGCCCGACGTCGCCGCCCACCTCTTCGAGGTCGCCGCGGGCCTCGACTCGATGGTCGTGGGCGAGCGGGAGATCGCCGGGCAGGTCAAGCGCGCCCTGGAGGAAGCACGCGAGGGCGGCGTGACCTCGTCCACGCTCGAGCTCCTCTTCCAGACCGCGTCGCGGACCTCCAAGAAGATCAGCAACGAGACGACGCTCGGGGGCAACGGCCGGTCCGTCGTGTCCCTCGGGCTCGACCTCGCGAGCGCCGAGCTGCCGCCGTGGCGCCAGGTCCGCGCCGTGCTCATCGGCACCGGGTCCTACGCCGGGGCGTCGCTCGCGGCGCTGCGGGCCCGCGGCTGCGACGACGTGCGCGTGTACTCGGGTTCGGGGCGCGCCGAGCAGTTCGCGGCCGACCGCGGCGTCGCCGCCGTGACCGACCTCGTGGCGGCCCTCGAGGACGCCGACCTCGTCGTGTCGTGCAGCGGTGCGCGGGGACGGGCGCTGGCTGGTGCTGGTGGTGTTGCTGGTGCGCCGACGGTGACCGGGGTGGGTGCCGAGGGTGACGCGCTGGGCCACGTGCTCGACGCCGCCGCGGTCGTCCGCGCCCGGTCCCGCGCCGCGGAGGCCGCCGGCGACGAGGCGCCGCACCGGCCCATGGTCGTCCTCGACCTGGCCCTTCACCGCGACGTGGACCCGCGGGTCGCGGACCTCGACGGCGTCCTGCTCTACGACCTGGCCTCCCTCAAGGCGCACTCACCCGCCCTGGGGTCGCTCGTCGTCGGGCAGGCGCGGACGATCGTGGACCGTGCGACGCAGGACTTCGAGGAGACCCGCCTGGGGCGCGCGGCCGACACGGCCGTGGTCGCGCTGCTCGACGACGCCGACCGGCGCATCGCGGCCGAGGTCGCCGAACGTGTGGCCGAGCGTCGGGCCGCGGGCGGCGAGGTCGACGATGCAGACACCGAGGCGCTCGCCCGCTCCGTCCGGCGACGCGTGCACGCCGAGTTGCACGACGCGATCGTCGCGGCACGGGCGTCGGCGCTGGCCGCGGCCCGCGAGGAGGCCTCGGCCGTGGTGGCCGACGCCGAGGCGGCGATCCTGGGTGCGGACGTGTCGGGCCGCGACGAGGTGCGCGCCGGCCGCTGAGCCGACCTCTCGGTGCCGAACATGCGGTCGGCGTCGCGATCGGGCCGGATCCGGACGCTGACCGCATGCTCGGCGAACGGCAACCGCATGTTCGCCGCAGGCCCGCTCGGCTGGCCCGCTCGGCTGGCCGCTCGACTGGCCGGCTCGGCTGGCCCGCTCGGCTGGCCGGCTCGGCTGGCCCGCAGGGTCAGGCCGCGAGCTCGCCGGTCGCCGCCAGGCGCTCCAGGACGATCCGGCCCGCGGGCGGCACCCGGTGCGCGTCCTGCGCACCGACCCAGGTGAGCTCGCCGACCTCGGCACGGGGTGCCGGCTCGGGGGACCCGGGCAGCGGCTCGGCGTAGAGGCAGTGCATGTGCACGAGCCGTCCGCCCAGGCCGTGACCGGGCGCCTCGGCGACGAACCCGGACCGCACCGTGGCCGGGTCGAGCAGCACGCCGAGCTCCTCCTCGATCTCCCGGACCAGTGCCTGCTCGTCGCTCTCGCCGGGATCGATCTTTCCGCCCGGCATGAAGAACAGGTCGTTGTCCCGGCTGCGGACGACGAGCAGCCGACCGTCCACGACGTGGATCCAGCCGACGGTCTTCAGGGGTTCTGCGAGGGGGGAGGGGGAGGTCACGGGGAACATCCTGTCATCCGGCGCGTCACCGTCGGCGGGCTGGTCGGTCACCATCGGCGGTCGGGCGCGTCACCGTCGGCGGTCCCGTGCGTCACCCTTCGACCGCAGCACGGGACGAGTGGTCCCGTATCCACGCGATCGTTCCGTTCCGGGGCAGAACTCCGATACTGTGCGGGTCGCGGGCGGGCCCCCACGGCCCGACGCGACGAACACAGGTCACGCGCGGCGCCGTCCGCCCGATCGGACGGAGAGCTCGATGGGATTCATCAAGGCCTTTGCTGGTGCCCTCGGAGGCACGCTCGCGGACCAGTGGAAGGACTTCCTGACGCCGCCGACGAACCTCGCGCCGACCGCCGCGCTCTTCCCGGCCGTCGCGCAGGGGCGCAACGCCGGGCGCGGGGCGAACACCAAGGGCTCGGCGAACATCATCACCAACGGGAGCCGCTTCGTCGTCCCCGAGGGGTACGGGCTCCTGACCTTCCAGGACGGTGCCCTCACGGGCTTCGTGGCCGAGCCGGGCGGGTACCTGTACACGTCCGACGACCAGAACTCCCAGTCGATCTTCGCCGACAACGGCTTCCTGAGCCCCCTGATCAAGACCACGTGGGAGCGGTTCAAGTTCGGCGGGCAGCCCGGGTCGCAGCAGCTCGGCTTCTACGTGAACCTCAAGGAGCTGCCGAACAACAGGTTCGGCACGCAGTCCGAGATCTACTGGGACGACGCCTACCTCGGCGCCCAGGTCGGCGCGATCACGCGCGGCACGTACTCCCTGCGCATCGTCGACCCGATCCTCTTCGTCAAGCAGTTCGTGCCGCTCACGTACCTCGGGGCGAGCGCGAAGGTCTTCGACTTCTCCGACCTCGACAACGACGCCGCGAGCCAGCTCTTCACCGAGGTCGTCGGCTCGCTCGCGGCGGCCTTCTCGAGCTACACCAACGACCCCGACAAAGGGAACCGGATCACCCGGATCCAGAGCGACTCGGTCGGCTTTGCGCTCTCCTTGGCGGGGGCCGTCGAGGAGGGCTACCAGTGGACGTCCTACCGCGGACTGTCGATCGTCAAGGTCGCCCTCGCCGCGATCGAGTACGACGACGACACGCGCGCGCTGCTGAGTGACGTCAAGAAGGCCGACGCGCTCGCAGGGGCCCGTGGGAACTCGTTCCTGCAGCAGGCCGCCGCGCGCGGCATCCAAGCCGCGGGGGAGAACCCGGGCGGCGCCGCGAACATGGCGATCCTCGGCATGGGGATGAACGCCGCCGGCGGCGCCCTGTCCGGTCTGCAGCAGCCCGTCGTGCCGGTCCAGCAGGTCCCGGTCCAGCAGGCGGCGGCGCCGGCCGCGCCCGCCCCGGCCGCGCCCGCCGAGGACCCGGTCGCGAAGCTCACCCAGTTCAAGTCGTTGCTCGACCAGGGCCTCATCACCCAGGCCGACTACGACGCCGCCAAGGCCAAGATCCTCGGGTTCTGAGGCCATGACCGTTCACGAGCCGCAGTCGGCTCCCGTCCCCGACGGCCCGCCCCCGCCGGGAGCCGGCCCGACGGCGACCGCCGGGCCTCCGTCGGCTGGCGGCCCGGCGGGTGGCCCGACCGTCGTGCGGACCGACACCGGCGCGACCGACGGCCTCGTCAAGTGCATCCGGTGCGGCGCGACCGAGATCGCGTACGACGTCGCCAAGGCGACGCTGCGGTGCGGGTTCTGCCGCTACGAGTGGGTGAGCACGGTGACGCTCGCCGACCTCGGGCTCGACGGGAACATCGGCGGGCTCGAGGGCGTCGTCCTGGGCTCGGGCAGCGCCGACATCGTGCCGTCCGCCGAGGAGATCCTGACGTTCCGCTGCGCGGGCTGCGGGGCCGACGTCGTCGTCGACACCGCGCACGGCACCCAGGCCCGCTGCCACTGGTGCCGCAACGTCCTGTCGGTGAACCAGCAGGTCCCCAACGGGGCCGTGCCCGACGTCCTGCTGCCGTTCCGCCTCCCCAAGGAGGACGCGGTCGCGGGCATCCGGCAGTTCGTCGGCCGACGCCAGTTCTACGCGCACCCCCGGTTCCGGGCGGAGTTCAGCCCGGAGAACGTCGTCGGCGTCTACCTTCCGTACCTCGTCGCGGACCTCAATGCGAAGGCGCGCCTCGAGGGGCAGGGTGAGCACCTCGTGCGCAGGTACACCGTCACCGTCCGGGGCTCCGACGGCAAGGACACGACGGAGACCCGCTACGACTACGACCTGTACGACGTCGTGCGCGAGTTCGACCTGCACGTCGACGACCTCACGATCGAGTCCTCGGCCGACCGGCGAGACCACGGCGGCAAGGCCCGGACGAACAACGTCATCAACACGATCCTGCCGTTCGACGTCGAGAACGCGGTGCGCTACGACTCGAACTACCTGTCGGGGTTCACGGCCGAGCGCCGCGACAGCGACGTCGACGACCTGCGCGATCCCGCGTTCGCGCAGGCGAAGGAGATTGCCCGGTTCCGGGCGCGCGACATGATCGACTTCTACGACCGCGGGGTGCGGTGGGACCGCGAACGGCTCGACGTCGTCGGGCAGCGGTGGGTCGCCGCCTACCTGCCCGTGTGGTTGTACTCGTACCACGAGGTCCGCAAGAACGGGTCGTCGCTGCTGCACTACGTCGCGGTCAACGGCCGCACGGGCGAGACCATGGGGTCTGTCCCGGTCAACCACCGCCGCCTGCTGGCGGTGTCCGTCGTCGTCGAGGCCGTGGCGGCCGTCGCGGCCCTCTTCGTCATGATCGGGTTCTGATGCACGCGCTCGCCCTGGACGCGCTCACCGTCGCCTCCTCCTCCGGGGAGGAGGAGGCCGTGAAGGCCGTCGTCGTGGTGGTGCTGCTGCTCGCAGGGCCGCTGTTCTACTGGTTCACGTGGGCGCGGTACCGCAACACGGGCAAGCGGCACGACCACCGCCGGGACACCAAGTCCGTCACGCTCGACGAGCGCGGGTCGGATGCGCACGTCAGGCGCGTCACCGGCCGGTCGAACAGCTCGATGAACGACGCCAACCACCTGACGTAGACGCCGCCACCAGCCGCTCCGGCGGCACTGGCGGCACTGGTGGCTCGTGCGACGGGGAGGACCAGGCCCGGCGACGCCGGCGCGCGGCTGGTGTCATTCCCAGGAGCTGACGCGCACGATCTGGTCGAAGAGCCCCGTGAGCGGTTCCTCGAGCTCGCCGGCCGGAGTGCTGAAGGCCACGAGGACGAACCGCTTGGTGCCGGGGACCGTCATCCAGTACTCGACGGCGACCGTCGGGAGGGTCTCGTCGCTGTCCGGGTCGACGAGGACGTGCCTGCGCGTCCGCCGGGCGACCTCGGAGGGACCCGCCGTGAAGCGGTGAAGCGCCCCGGCCCCGCCCGGGGTGAGGTCCGCGAGGCCGCGTTCGAGGATCGCCATGGTCGCGGTCGCGCTCGTGCCGACCGCGGGTGTGAGCTGCTGCGCGGGGAGCGAGACCATCGCGGTCACGGGGATCGGCGCCCCCGGGACGATCGACAGGGCCACGTGGAACGCCTGTCCGTCCCCGTCGATGGCGTCGTCGAGCGCTCCCAGGACGCGCCGTTCGAGCTCGATCCTCAGGGCGGCACGGTCGTCGGCGGGGCCCACCGTGGCGGCGACCAGGCGTCGCACCGAGGCGCGCGCCTCGGTGCGGTCGTGCAACGGGACCTGCCACCAGTTCCCCGGCAGGCGCAGGCGAAGCCGCGGGAGGGGAGCGGGCACAAGAGGCTCGTGCGGGGCGGACGGGCCGGTCGTCGCGGCGCTCATCGTGGGTCTGCCTCGTCTCGGGTCGTGGTGCGGACGCTCAGCGCGTGGTGGGTCACGGGGCCACCTGCGGTCCGTAGCGTTGCGCGAGTTCGTGTGTGGGAACGGACAGGGTGAACCTGTAGGCGTCGTTCTCGAGTCCGAGGGACGTGTCGAGTGCTCTGCCTTCGAGCCGGATGCGGAGGTTGTTGACGAAAACGTCGGCGCTGTATCGCACCATGGCGTCCTCGACGCCGGGGGCGTCGTCGATGAGGGCTTCCCGGATCGTCTCGGCGTCCTTCTCGGAGGAGCCTGAACACCCGGTCAGGAGCAGGAGCGCGGCGAGGACGACACCGGTCGTGGTGCGACGCTGCTGGTCACGACGGACGTCGCTGCGACCGGTGCCATGGATGAGATGTGCGTGACCTGGACGAACACTGCGAGGCAGGCTTGGGCGGCTTGACTGGTTGACGCTCACGAGCCGTCCCGTGGCCCGAAGCGCTCGGTCAGCTCTTCCGTTGAGACGGTCAGGACGTCCCAGGACACGTCGGAGTAGAGGCCTAGCGCCTCGTCGACTCCTCGGCCGTTCAAGGTGACGGCAGTTGGATCTCCGATGCGGTCGCCTTCGGCGAAGGGGACGACGCTGACACGGACGCGGATGTTCGAGGGTTCCGAGGGTGAGGTGTTCCAGGCCTGTTCAAGGGTTTCGACGATGGCGGTGGTCAGGGCTTCGTCGTCTGTGCTGCTTGTCGTGGGCATGGAGAGCTGGATGCTGAGGTTGTTGGTGAAGATGTCGGTGTTGTAGCGCACGATGGCGTCCTCGACGCCGGGGGCGTTGTCGAGGACGGCTTCGCGGATCTTCTCGGCGTCCTTCTCGGAGGAGCCCGAGCAGCCGGTCAGGAGCAGGAGTGCGGCAAGGGCGACACCGGTCGCGGTGCGACGCCGAGGTGAGAAAGTCACTGTTCGCGTCCTTCGTAGGTGTAGTAGGTCTCGGTGTCGGCGAAGAACATCGCCTGGTCCGCCCTGATGGCCTCGAAGGTCGACTGGGTGGCGGACGAGACGTAGCCGCCATCGTGAAGCGACCCGTTGGAGAGATGCTCGGCAGTGGTGGAGTACTTCGCGGCGTCGTGGCGACCTGCGTCGAAGAACGGGCTGGATGCAGGTGCGGTGGGTCCCGCCCACGTGTCCGTCTCTACTGTGGCCCAGTTGTCGTGCGGTGGGGGCGGTGCCATCCCGTCCAGTCGGTGAACCGGGTCGCCCCGGTGCTGGAGCGAGACGACAGAGACGTCCGAGGGGATGCCCATGGCGTCGATCGGCGCTCCCGCCACGACGATGGCCTCGATGTTGTACGGGAGGTCCGGATCAGCGGCGAACTTGCCGGCCAGGATGCCGCCCTGGCTGAAGCCGACCATCATGACGTGGTCCTCCGGCCCGATACCGGCCTTCTCCATGGCCTGCAGCACCATGCGCTCGTACGCAGCCTTCTGGTCAGGAGCCAGCATGAGGGTCAGGTTGGACCCCAGGTCGTTCGCGGCCCCCGTGTCGCTGCCCAACTCCCAGTCCTGCGTGCTGGGCGGGATCACCCGCCAGATGGGCAGGCCGTCTGGCCCAGTCCCGACTCTGACGATCTGAACGACCGTCGTGTCGGCTTCGCCGAGTTCGTCCACGGTCGCGGCGTCCTCGAAGGCGCGGTAGTACGGGTCGTTCGTGGGCGACTTCGCCGTCGCCCCCGTGAGCCGCATCTCCGGCGTCGGCTTGCCCACCTCGGTCTGCAGCACGGGCACGAGGATCGGCGCGAGCCCCTTGAGGAAGAGCATCGTGGCGCCGATCCCGGCGTCGAGGACCTGGTCCCAGGTCATCACCCCGAACAGGACCGAGAGCGAGTACAGGACGAACGCGGTCACCAGGACGGTGAGGGCGAGGACGACGATCACCAGGTCGGACAGCCACTGCAGCACCTGCTCCAGGACGCTGTCTATCCACGTGTCGATCATCGCGAGGAAGTCCCCGACGGGGGCGAAGAACGCCCCGACCTTGTCCGCGAAGCTGTCGTTGAGCTGGTCGAGGACGGGCCGGATCGCGTCGGCGGCGCGGCGGGCCGCGAGGTCCTTCGTCTCCTCGGCCTCCGCGAAGGCGTGGAGCGCGACGTCGAGCGACGCCTCGTGCTCCTGGATCTGGAGGGTGAGCCCGCGAAGGGCGTCGTACAGGGCGTCCACGACGTGCGCGGGGGCGCCGGAGGCCGTTGCGTCGCGAAGGTCCGACTCGGCCTCGTCGCGCTTCGTGTACAGGGGCCACAGCTGGGTGCGGGCGTCCTCGACGACGACGAGCGAGGCGTCGGCCTGGGCCTGGGAGTCGCGGAGCACGACCGCGTACTCCTTCATCGCGTGCGCGGTGGTCTCGTAGCGGGGGACGGTCGCGTCGATGTCGTCGGCGAGATCGAGGGCCCGGTCGTCGAGGGCGTCCGCCGCCCGACCGAAGGACTCGCTGCGGTCGGCGAGGTCGGCGAGCCCGCGGCTCACCGCCCGGATCTGTTCCGCGACCGACAGGTAGCGGTCCGCTGCCAGGGCAAGCGTGTCGGGCTCTCCTGTGAGCGGCGGCATGAGGTGGACGGCTGAGGCGTGGACCATGTCAGAGCTCCACGGTGCGCAGCTGGGCGGCCATGGCGGCGTCGACCTCGTGGAACGTGTCGCACACCGCTTGCGTCAGGTCGGCGACGGCCTGGATCTCCTCGCCGAGCTGCTCGCGTCGCACGTTCCACGCGCTCGCGAAGTCGCCGATCGCGCCGCTCAGGTGCCAGTGTCCTGCGGCGTCGGCGAGGCCGCGGTTGAACTCCTCGGCGGCGAGGAACTCCTCGCGCAGCCTGCGCAGGAGGGTCGCGGTGTCCGCCATGGCGGCGAGGTCGAGCTGGATGTCGGGCATGCCTACTTCGTCTCTCGGTGCTGGATGGCGGGCCACACCCTAGCGGACGGGGCGTAGGCGTCGACAGGGAGAGAACTCCCCATGTGGGGCGGCAGCCGCGGTGCGGGCTCCCGCGTGCCCCAGGCGGGGGGCGGCTACCGTGGGCGGATGCGACTGGGAGTGCTCGACATCGGTTCCAACACGGTCCACATGCTCGTCGTGGACGCCGAGCGGGGTGCGCGTCCGGACCCGGCGGCGTCTGGCAGGTCCGTGGTCCGCCTCATGCGGTACCTCCAGCCCGACGGCTCGATCTCGGCCGAGGGGGTCGACGCCCTCCTGGAGGCGGCCGACAAGGCTGCGGCCCTGGCCCGCGAGTACGAGGTCGAGGAGTCGTTGGCGCTCGCCACGTCGGCGCTGCGCGAGGCGAGCAACGGCGCCGAGGTGCTGGCCGCGATCGAGGAGCGCGTGGGCGTGCCGATCGAGGTCCTCTCAGGGCCCGAGGAAGCGCGCCTGACGTTCCTCGCCGCGCGCCGCTGGCACGGCTGGGCGTCGGGTCGGCTCATGGTCCTGGACATCGGTGGGGGCTCGCTCGAGATCGCGTCGGGCCTCGACGAGGAGCCGGACGTCGCGGTCTCGGTGCCGCTCGGCGCCGGCCGGATGACGATCGAGTTCCTGCCGGACGACCCGCCCTCGGCCAAGCAGGTCGCCGCGCTCCGGGCTCATGTCCGGGAGGTGCTGGCCGGGGCGCTCGGCGAGGTCAAGCGGCTGCCGCGCCCGGACCACGTGGTCGCGACGTCCAAGACGTTCCGGTCGCTCGCGCGGCTCGCGGGCATGAAGGTCGCGGTCGTCGGGCCGGAGGAGCGCTGGCGCATGGAGCGCTCGCAGCTCTCCGACTGGGTTCCGCGCCTCGCGCGCATCCCCGCCACGGGCCGCACCGAGCTGCCGGGCATCACGGCCGAGAGGACCTACCAGATCGTGGCCGGAGGCGTCGTCGCGGAGGAGACCATGAAGGCGCTCAAGGTCGCCGAGGTCGAGATCTGCCCGTGGGCCCTGCGCGAGGGCGCGATCCTGCGCCGCCTCGACCAGATCTGACCCCACCGCGGCGAGTCGCCCCCGCGTCCTGGCGACGGTGCCGCCCGGGGCGAGCGGCGCCGTCGGGCCTGGAAGAGAGCCCTGGCGTCAGACGCCCAGGACCGCCTCCACGTCGCCCGCGGCGATCGCGTCCACGAGCGCCCGGTGGTCCAGGGCGTTCTGGTCCGCGTAGCGCTTCGCGAACTCGGCGAACGAGCGGTCCGCGACGTCGCCCTTGCCGAGGTACGCGCTGATCGCGAGGGCGTCGCCCGAGCGGGCGTGCCCGCGCGCGAGGACCCACGCGCACATCTGCGCGTACGCGGCCATGGCGACCGGGAGCATGGTCTCGAGGTCGGCCGAGACCTTCCAGTCCCAGAGCTGGCGGAAGTAGTAGTCGTGGCGACGGTCGTCGGCGCCGTGCACGGTGTTCCAGCCCAGCAGGGCGTCGCTCGTCGCCTGCAGGAGGCGCTGCCCCTCGACCACGCGCCGCCCGTTCTCGGGGTAGGGGCTCGCCAAGGTGTACGGCTCGAGCACCGACGGCTCGGCCTCCTTGACCTGCAGGAACAGCGGGTCGTCGTTGTCCCGGCCCACGAGCAGCGCGACCCAGCAGCGCGTCCCGACGCTCCCCACCCCGACCACGCGCCGCGCCAGGTCGACCAGGCGGTAGCGCTCGAGCAGGATGCGGCGGGCTCCCGTGAGCGAATCGCCGTACGTCGCGAGGGCCGTGGTCACGACGCCGAGGAGACGGGCCTGCTCGTCGGCGTCGAAGAGCTCGCGCACGGGCACGAGCAGGGGCGGGTTGCTCTGGAAGCGCAGCTCGCCGTCGTCGTGGAGGACCGTGAGCCGACGGCGGGCCTTCTGCCGGTCCTTCGTGCGCGCCTTCCGCAGGGCCTTGCGGAGGTTCTCCATGACGGCCGGCGGGACCGAGCCGCGCCACCTGTCGACGATCTCGTCGCCACGCAACTGCACGTGCCACAGGTCGAGGTGGCCCAGGTCCGCGAAGGACCGCAGGGTCTCGCGGTAGGCGCGCCCCGCGCCCAGCACGATCCGCTCGCGCTCGTGGTGCGACATGCCGCGGTGACGGCCCGCGATCTCGAGGCTCGCGACGAGCCGTTGCACGTCCCACTCGAAGGGGCCGCGGTGCGTCTCGTCGAAGTCGTTGATGTCGAACACGAGCGAACGCTCGGGCGACGCGAAGCCGCCGAAGTTCGCGAGGTGCGCGTCGCCGCACAGCTGGACGGTCAGTCCCGTCCTGGGCCCGACCCCGAGGTCGGCCGCCATGACCGCCGCGGCCCCGCGGTAGAACGAGAACGGCGTCGCGGCCATGCGACCCATGCGCAGCGGGACGAGCTCGGGGACGCGGCTGGCGTTCTGGGCCTGGAGGATCGCGACGGGGTCGCGACGGTCGGCGGCAGGCTCCCAGGAAGCGGTCCCGCGGCGGTGCAGGAGCGCGCGAGCGGCGCGGCCCTCTTCCTTGCGCTGCTCGGGGGACGGCGTGCCCCGCAGGGGCGGGCGGCCGTCGGGCCGGGTGGGGGGCTGGGGGGTGGGCTGGGTGGGG
Organism: Oerskovia sp. PE-21s; assembly: GCF_056158145.1. NCBI lineage: Bacteria > Bacillati > Actinomycetota > Actinomycetes > Micrococcales > Cellulomonadaceae > Oerskovia > Oerskovia sp. PE-21s. The sequence goes on along the minus strand of NZ_JBUXJM010000007.1, from coordinate 245,331 downwards.
GGCTGGTCCGTCGCGGGGTGGGGCATCGTCGCTCCTCGGGTCCGGGGCGTGCGGTGCGCCCTCGCTCATCATGGCGCGCGGGGTCACCGTGCGCGCGGTCACCCTGGGCGCGGGGGAGCGTCACCGTCGGCGGACGTTTCGGGCACCCTGGGCGCAGGCGGGCGTCACCTCGGCGGACATTTCCGTCACCCTCGGCGGACATTTCCGTCACCCTCGGCGGACATGTCACCGGGAGCGCTCCCAACCCTCTCTCTGGGGTAGCGCTGCTCCGCGCTCCCATCGTCCGAGAGGGACTTCCATGACTGCCCACGAGACCACGCAGGACGTCGTGCTCGCCGCGCTCGCACAGGGCGTGACCGGCCGGGTCCTCGCCGGCACCGACCCCGACGCGCGGCTCTCCGGGATGAACGTCGCGGTCGAGCACCGCCCCGACTACGTCGTCCACGCCACGTCCGCCGACGACGTCCAGGCGACCGTCCGCACCGCCCAGCGCTTCGGCCTGCCGGTGACCGTCTTCAGCACGGGTCACGGCTTCGCGCGCGGGATCGACGGCGGCATCGCCCTGAGTACCGCAGGCCTGACCGGCGTCGAGGTCGACGAACCGGCTCGCACGGCCCGCATCGCCGCAGGATCGAGATGGAGGGACGTGCTCGACGCCGTCACGCCGCTCGGTCTCGCGGCCGTCACGGGGTCGTCCCCCGACGTGGGAGCCGTCGGGTTCCTCCTCGGCGGCGGGATCGGGCCGCTCGCGCGCGAGGTCGGTTTCGGGTCGAACTACCTCGTCGCGGCCGACCTCGTCACGGGCGACGGCTCCCTGCTCCACGTCGACGACGAGCACCACCCCGAGATCCTGCGGGCGCTGCGTGGCGGCAAGTGGGGGCTGGGCGTCGTGACCTCGGTGACGGTGCGCCTGCTGAACCTCGAGACCGTCACCGGCGGGAGCTTCTTCGCCCTCGGGGACGACGCCGCGACGCTCTTCCGGACCTACGCCGACTGGGTCCAGAGCGCGCCGTCGGACATCACGACGTCTATCGCGCTGCTGCGCCTGCCTCCGCTCGACTTCCTGCCCGAGCCGCTGCGCGGCCAGTACGCGGCGAACCTCCGCGTCGCCTCGACCCGGCCTCTGGCCGAGGTCGAGCGGGCCATCGCGCCCTTGCGCACCGCGGTGCCGATCCTCCTGGACTCGATCGCCGAGATCCCCTACGCGGCGATCGGGGGAGTGCACGCCGACCCGACCGACCCCATGCCGATCCTCGACGGGTCCACCCTGCTGCACACGTTCGGTCCGCAGACCGCCGAGGCCGTGCTCACGGTCGCGGGGCCGCAGTCGCAGGCCCCGCTCATGATGACCGAGATCCGCCAGCTCGGCGGGGCGCTCGCCGACGGGTCGCACGGCGCCGACTCGGTCACGGGGCGCGACGCCGCGTTCGCGCTCTTCACGATCGGGCTCCCCGTCCCCGAGCTCTTCGAGACGGCCGTCCCGGCAGCGATCAACGGCCTGCTCGAGGCGGCGCAGCCCTGGTCGCTGGGGCGCACCCAGGCGAACTTCGCCGGCGCGATCAGCGAGGCCGCGCCGATCGACCTGTGGTCCCCGGCGGACCAGGCGCACCTGGCGACCGTGCGCCGCGAGCTCGACCCCGACGGGAGGTTCGCGCTGCCCGCCTGAGGCGGCGTGACCCGCCCCGATGCCGAGGGAGCACCGTGCTCCCTCGGCATCGTGGAGCGGGACGCCAGGGTCAGACCGACCAGCGGACCTCGCTCGGCCGCGACTCGTTCCACAGCCGGTCGAGCGCCGTGACCACGTAGGTGTACTTCTTGCCGCGCAGCGCGGTCTCGTCGAGGTAGTCCTGCAGGATCCGCCCCTCGGCGCGCTGCGTCGCGACCAGGTGCGCGGGGTTCTCGACGTCGACCTTCTTGACCCATCCGTCGACGCGGTAGATCGCGAACGAGGTCGCGGGGAAGCGGCGGCCCCCGGCGTCGGTCCAGTGGACGCGGACGCCGTCGTCGCGCCACCCGGCCCATGCGAGCACGGGGGTGCGCAGCGGCTGCGCGGGCAGCCTGGGGGAGGCGGGCACGAGCGCGGGGTGGCGGTAGTGGTCCTCGAGCACGCGGCTCATGGAGCCCTGCGGGTCGGCGGGCACGTGCTTGGCCGAGAAGTAGACGTTCCCGAGCACGGGGCCGACCTCGGCGTCGACCTGCTGGCTGAACGTCAGGTGGTTCGACATCTCGGCGGGGTCGGTGAAGACGCCCGACGTGACCTTGTAGAGCGCCTCGCCGACGAAGAGCTGCGTGCCGGACTGCGCCGCGACCTCGGCCCACCACGGCACGAGCTTCGCGTAGTCCGCGACCGCGAGACCGATCTGCCAGTAGATCTGCGGGTTGATGTAGTCGAGCCACCCCTCGGTGACCCACTTGCGCGTGTCGGCGAACTGCATGTCGTACGACTGCGAGCCGCTGGTCGCCGAGCCCCGCGGGTCGGTCGAGGCGTTGCGCCAGATCCCGAACGGGCTGATCCCGAACTTGACCCACGGCTTGACCTGCTTGATGCGCTGCGAGATGGACTGCACGAACGTGTCGACGTTGTGGCGGCGCCACTCCTCGACCGTCGCGAAACCCGTGCCGTGCGTCGCATAGGTGTGCGCGTCGGGGATGGTCTGCCCCGCGACCGCGTAGGGGTAGAAGTAGTCGTCGAAGTGCACGCCGTCGAGGTCGTAGTTCTCGACCGAGTGCAGGATCGCGCGCTGGATGTGCTCCTGGGCCTCGGGCAGGCCCGGGTCGAAGTAGAGCTTGCCGCCGTAGGCCCACACCCACTCGGGGTGCTGGCGGGCGGGGTGCTCGGGGACGAGCTGGGCAGGGTCTGCCTGCATCGAGACGCGGTACGGGTTGTACCAGGCGTGGATCTCGATGTTGCGCTTGTGCGACTCCTCGACGACGAACGCGAGCGGGTCGTAGCCGGGGTCCTTGCCCTGGGTGCCCGTGAGGTACTGCGACCACGGTTCGTAGGGGCTGGGCCAGAACGCGTCGGCCGTCGGCCTGACCTGCACGAACACGGCGTTGAGCCGGTACTGCTCGGCGACGTCGAGCCAGTGCAGGTACTCGGCCTTCTGCTGCTCGGCGCTCAGCCCGGGGGCCGAGGGCCAGTCGATGTTGACGACGCTCGATATCCACATGGCGCGCAGCTCGCGCTTGCGCGGCACGGGGCCCGACGGCGTCGCTCCCGTCGCAGGGACGGGTGCGGCCGCGGCGGGGGAGAAGGAGCCGATCGTCACGCTCAGCGTGCTGGCCGCGACGCCGGCGGTCGCGAGCGTGAGGAAACCGCGGCGGCCGAGGCCCGGGGTCTCGGGCGAGGGGGTGGTGGGAGCGGGGGCGACCGCGGTGGGGTCGCTCGGGTGGTGCGTCATGTCCATGCCTCCGTTGGTACGGGTCCGATGCATGGAAGAGAATTTCACAGTTCCGCTTGATTGTGAAGGAATCTACCGCGTGAGGCTGTGTCGAGAAGTGAGCAGACGCCCCTGATCCGACGGGATCGGGGGCGTCTGCTCACTTCTCGGCGCTCGGCGCCATCGGAGTGTCGGCGTTCATAGGTTCGTGACGAGAGTATGTTCCTCGGCATGGCATCCAAACCTCTCCAGGAACCGGCGTTCCTCATCCTGTCGGCGCTCGCTGCCGGCCCGCTGCACGGCTACGGCATCGCCAAGGACGTCGAGGCCAGCTCGGACGGTCGCATCACGCTGCGCGTCGGCACCCTCTACGGCGCGATCGACCGGCTCGTCGCGGCGGGTCTCGTCGAGGTCGACCACGAACAGGTCGTCGACTCCCGACTGCGCCGGTACTACCGGCTCACGGCCGAGGGCGGCGTGCGGCTCGAGGCCGAGGCGCACCGGGCCGAGGCGCAGGCACGACGCGCCCTCGCACGACTGGCCGCCCGGGAGCCGCGCGCGAGCGCGCCCGGTCGCTCGACCGGAGCGGCGCCGTCAGGCCTGGGTGCCGGTCCGGTGCCCGCATGACCGCCGACGGCCCGCAGCAGGCGGGATCCGCCGACGAGGCTCTGCCCGTCGTGCCCGTGCTCGTCCGCGACTACCGCCGCCTCGTGCGACTCTTCCCGTTCGCCTACCGCCGCGAGCACGAGGCCGAGATGCTCGGGCACCTGCTCGACGGTGCGCGCCCCGGGCAGTCGCGTCCGTCGTCGGCCGAGCGCCGCGACCTGGTGCTGGCCGCTGTGCGCGAGTGGGCGGTCGTCCCGCTCGGACCGACCCCGGGACGCCGACGATCGGCCGCGACGTTCCTCGTGCTCGTGCTGCCGCTCCTGCTGATGGTTCCGGCCGCCAAGACCTTCGTGGCGGCCGCCGTCACGTTCGAATACCGCGGCCCGTGGCTCGCCGTGTCCAGCCACCCGTTCGCGCCGGGGTGGGTCCTGTGGGGGGCGGGCCTCGTCCTGGTGCTGTGCGGTCTCGTCCGTACCGGCCGGACCCTCGTCGTCGCGGGAACCGTCGTCTCGACGGTCGCGCTGGGTGTGATGATCTGGCAGGACGCGTTGCAGGCGGCCTATGTCGAGGCCGTCTGGGTCGTGGGCATGGCGGCGTTCGCGCTCGCCCTGGTCGAACGGACCCGGACGGGCGAACGGCCGTACGGGTGGCGCTGGTGCATCGCTCCAGCCTGTATCGCCGCGCTGCTCGCCGCGCTGACCTGGGGCGAGTTCACGGGGGCCGGGCCGTCGTGGCGATACGTCTCACCGTTCTGGCACCTCACGACGGGCACGATCGTCGTGCCGGTGGTCGTGGGGCTGGTCGTGCTCGTGGTGATCCCGGCGACGCGCGACGCGGTGCCGTTGCTCGGTGGGATCTTCGCGGCGTTCATGATCGGGCGCGTGGGGATCTTCGGGTCGCGCACCTACCCCTTCTACGGGTACGAGCGCGTGGACGTCGTCGTCCTGCTGCTGGTCGCGGCCGCGACGTTCCTGGCACTGCGCTGGACGGTCGACCGGCCCCACCCCGGCCTGACGCTGCGGGTCAGCACCAGCCCCGTCGAGAAGTGAGTAGATGCCCCTGATCCGGCGGGATCAGGGGCATCTACTCACTTCTCGGCGAACGAGCCGAGGCTCAGTCCAGGTAGTCGCCCACGAGCTGCTCCGCGATGCCCGTGTACGTGCCCGGGGTGAGGTCGGTGAGGCGGCGCGTGACGTCGTCGGGCAGGCCGAGGCCCTGGACGAACTCCCGCATCTCCTCGCCCGTCAGGCGGTGCCCGCGCGTGAGGTCCTTGAGGCGCTCGTACGGGTTCTCCATGCCGGGGACGCCCGCGACCGACGCCGCACGCATGGCCGACTGGATGGGCTCGCCGAGCACCTCCCAGTTGGCGTCGAGGTCCGCGGCGAGCAGGTCCGCGTTGACCGCGAGGGCGCGCAGGCCGCGCGAGACGTTGTCCACCGCGAGCAGCGAGTGGCCGAACGCCGGGCCGATGTTGCGCTGCGTCGTCGAGTCCGTGAGGTCGCGCTGCAGGCGCGAGGTCACGAGCGTCGAGGCGAGCGTGTCGAGCAGCGCGCAGGAGATCTCGAGGTTCGCCTCGGCGTTCTCGAAGCGGATCGGGTTGACCTTGTGCGGCATGGTCGAGGACCCCGTCGCGCCCGGCACCGGGATCTGCTTGAAGAAGCCCAGCGAGATGTACGTCCACACGTCGGTGCTGAGGTTGTGGAGGATGCGGTTGAAGCGGGCCATGTCGCTGTAGAGCTCGGCCTGCCAGTCGTGCGACTCGATCTGCGTCGTCAGCGGGTTCCACGTGAGGCCGAGGCTCTCGACGAAGGACCTCGAGACCGCGGGCCAGTCGACGCCGGGGACCGCGACCGTGTGCGCCCCGTAGGTGCCCGTCGCGCCGTTGAGCTTGCCGAGGTACTCGGCGCCCTCGATGCGGCGCAGCTGGCGGCGCAGGCGGTGCGCGAGCACGGCAAGCTCCTTGCCGAGCGTCGACGGCGTCGCGGGCTGGCCGTGGGTGCGGCTCAGCAGCGGGACGGCCGCGTGCTCGCGAGCCATCTCGGCGAGCTGGTCCGCGAGGGCCGTCGCGGCGGGCAGCCACACGTCACGCACCGCACCCTGCACCATGAGCGCGTACGACAGGTTGTTGATGTCCTCGCTCGTGCACGCGAAGTGCACCAGCTCGCCCGCCGACGGCAGGACCGTGCCCTCGCCCAGGACGCTCGGGGCGGCCTCGAGGCGACGCTTGATGTAGTACTCGATCGCCTTGACGTCGTGCACCGTGACGCGCTCGATCTCGCCCAGCTCGGCGATGCCCGCGGCGTCGAAGTCCGTGACGATCGCGCGCAGGTACGCCTTCTCGGCGTCGCTCAGCGAGGGCGCGCCCGGGACCACGGGGCCCTCGGTGAGACGGATGAGCCACTCGACCTCGACGTGGAGACGCTCGCGGTTGAGCGCGGCCTCGCTCAGGTGGTCGACGAGGGGCGCGACGGCGCCGCGGTAGCGCCCGTCGAGCGGCCCCAGGGCGATGGGCGGGGTGATGTCGGCGAGCGTGGCGCGCTGGGTGGTGGTCACAGGCGCGGCGGAGTCGGCGGAGTCCGTAGGCATGGCGCCATTCTCCCACGGGCGCCCGACGGCGGAGCGGGCGTCTCGCGGTCGTCGCGTCGCTCGGAGGGGTCGGGGGTGGGGCGGCCCGGCTCGTCTCCGGCACCTGCGCGGCGCAGGAGTCCTGGCCGTGCACAGGCACGGCCCGCGGACGGCTGCCCACAGCCGCGCGCGCGGGCCGGGCGGGACCTCGCGGACCTTCCCTACGGTCGTGCGCATGTCGACCTCCTTCGCCCTCGCCGGCGCCGCGTCGGGCGGGTCACCCGCCCTCGACGTGGTCGATCCACGACCCGAGCTGCGCCGCGCCGCCGACCTCGCCGCGGAGGCGATCGCGATCGTCCGCCGGACCGCGGGCATCGCGTGGGAAGGGCGGGCTTCGGACGGGTACCGAGACCTCGTCGTCGACGCGGTCCACGAGCTGTACCGGACGGACCTCGCCGCCGACCGGGCCGTGGGGGCCGCGGCGCGCTACGTCAGGACGGTCGAGGCAGCCAACGCCGAGGCGAGCCTGCGATGAGCAGGCCGCCGGACCCGACCGCGGGCATCGTCGTCTCCGGAGGAGTGACCCGGGTCGAGACAGCCCACCTGGTCGAGGCCGCCGCCACCGTCCTCGAGGCGGCGCTGCACGTCGAGGCCGCCGCCGACGAGAGCCGGCGCGCGTACGGGCTCGTCAGCGGTCTCGTGGACGGGCCGTCGTCGTCGGTGCGGTGGGTCGGTGGGATCGCGGCGTGCTACAGCACGCTCGGTACGGGGACCTCGTCGGCGTGGGTGCCCGTCCCGCCCGAGGTCGTCGCCGCCCGCTCCGCGCTGCTCGACGAGACCGTGGCCTACACCGACGCGCTGCTCCGGGCGCAGGAGGTGCTCCTGGGGCTGTGCGACCGGCTCCGGAAGGCCGCCGGGATCTACGAGGAGGGCGAGTCGGGCACGGAGGGCTTCCTCTCGTGGCTCGCGGGCATCCCCGGGACCGGGGTCGGGCTGACGGTGGGAGCAGGGCTCGCGGACGTCGCGGTGTGGGCGGCCGCGGGGCGCGGCGTCCGCTGGGACCGGTTCGTCAGCGGATCCGGGGCGTATCACGACGAGGCCGTCCGTGACCTGGGCACCGTCCTCACGGTCCTGAGTCCTGTGCCGGACCTCGCGGGGCGCTCGGACGTGGGAGAGGCCGCGGGCATGCTGCGCGGTGTGTCCGACGCCTACCGGCGGAACTTCGCCGCGGAGGTCGTCACGACCGAGCTGACGGAGGACACCCTGCCCGACGGCTTCAGCAAGCCCGCCGCGCGCAGCGCGGAGGATCTCCTGTCCGGGATCGACGTGGTCTACGGCAAGGGCAACGACCTCCCGGACTCGGTCGTCTCGGTCGAGAAGTACGTCGGTGACGACCAGCGGGCGACGTGGGTGGTGACGGTTCCCGGGACGCAGCTCGGCAGGCTGACGACCCCGTTCAGCATGACGTCGAACTTCGACCTGGTGCAGGGGGAGCCCGCCGACAGCACCGCGCACGTCCTCGACGCGATGCGCCAGGCCGAGATCCCCGAGGGGGAGGAGGTCGTCCTGGTGGGCCACTCGCAGGGTGGCATGGTCGCGATGGCCGTCGCGGCGGCGGCGACCGGTGCGAGGGGGGCTGCGGGCTCGGCAGGGGCCGTGCCCCGCTACGACGTCCGTCAGGTCCTGACCGCCGGGGCGCCGGTCGGGCTGGCGGCCTTGCCCTCAGGCGTCCGCGCCACGCACGTCGAGAACGAGCAGGAGGTGGTCTCGCAGCTCGACGGCACCGACAACCCGGTCGGTCCGCACCAGGTCACAGTCCGCGCGGACCTCGACGCCCCGGGCGCGCCCAGGAGGCAGGACGGCATCCCGCACGGCGTGCCGCACCACGTCGACGTCCTGAGCCGCGCCCGGGAGATCGGCCACCCAGGCCTCATGGACAACCTCGACGCGCTCGAGAAGGCCGTCTCGGGTGACCGCGTCGAGGCGCGCTACTTCCGTGGGGCGCTCGACCCGCTGCCGGTCGCGCCGCGATGACCTGCCGGCCGGGGCCAGCGAGGGCAGGGAGCGTCGGCACGTGTCCTCCCTTCGGAGGACCCCGCGTCGCCCCGGATCTCGTCCCTGTGGACGTCCCTGAGGTGACGTCTCCGCTCCTACGTTGAGGACGTCACGAAGGAGGACACACATGATCCAGGCAGCAGGCCTGACGAAGAGGTACGGGGACACGACGGCCGTCGACGGCGTCTCGTTCACCGTCCACCCCGGGGTGGTCACGGGGTTCTTGGGACCCAACGGTGCGGGGAAGTCGACGACCATGCGGATGATCGTCGGGCTGGACCGGCCGACCGCAGGCACGGTCACGGTGAACGGTGCACCGTACGTGCGGCACCGCGCCCCGCTGGGCGAGGTGGGCAGCCTCCTCGACGCGCGGGCCGTCCACCCGGGCCGGTCGGCCCGTGACCACCTGCTGGCGCAGGCGAGGACGCACGGCCTCGGCCGCCGCCGGGTCGACGAGGTCATCGAGGCCACCGGGCTCGGAACGGCCGCCCGTCGGCGTGCGGGAACGTTCTCGCTCGGCATGGGGCAACGACTCGGCATCGCGTCGGCCCTGCTCGGTGACCCCCGCACGCTGATCCTCGACGAACCGGTCAACGGGCTCGACCCCGAGGGTGTCGTGTGGGTGCGGACCATGCTCCGGGGCCTGGCAGCGGAAGGGCGGACCGTGCTCCTCTCCTCCCATCTCATGAGCGAGATGGCGCTCACGGCCGACCACCTCATCGTCCTCGGTCGGGGCCGCGTGATCGCGGATGCACCTCTGACGGAGATCGTGGCCCGCGCCCAGACGTCCTCCGTCAGGGTCAGGACGCCCATGAGCGCGGAGCTCACGCAGGAGCTGCGTCGCCGAGCCGGGGTGAGCGTCACGACCGTGGAGCACGACGTGCTCGACGTGTCCGGCTGCACGGCGCCGGAGATCGCCACCGCCGCGAGCGTGGCCGGGGTCGTCATCCACGAGCTGGCCCCCGTGCGGACCTCGCTCGAGGACGCCTACATGCGATTGACCTCGGATGCGGTCGAGTACCGCTCGACCCCGGTCCCGGGCGCGTCCACGTCCGACCACTTCACTGTCGGAGGCCCCCGATGACCACACCAGCCACCTCTTCCGTCGTGCCCGCGGTCGGTACGAGCTCGCCCGCCGTCGCGGCGCACCGACGGGTGGACGTCCGGCCCGTGACCTTCGGCCGGCTCGTCGCGGCCGAGTGGACCAAGTTCCGCTCGCTCCGGTCGAGCTGGTGGGTCCTCGGGATCGGCCTGCTGTTCCTGCCCGCGCTCGCGGTGTCGAGGATGATGAGCATCGCCCAGGTCCCGGAGGCCGTCGGGAGCCCGGGGATGGTGGCCGCCGTCTACGTCACGTCGGGCGTCGCGCTGACACAGCTGGCCTTCTGCACCCTCGGCGTCCTGGCCGTCACGGGAGAGTACGGGACAGGCCAGATCCGGTCGACGCTCGCGGCCGCCCCCGCACGCACGTCGGCACTGGGGGCGAAGCTCCTGGTGACCGTGGGGTCCGTGGTGCTGGCCTCGTTCGTCGGGCTGGCGATGGCGTGGGCCGGGAGTGCGGCGTGGTTCGAGCGCACGGGGATGTCGATCGATCTCGCACGGGCCGAGGACGCCCGCATCGTCCTGGGGGCCCCGCTCTACCTGGCGGCCGTCACGGCTCTCGCGTTCGGCATCGGCACGATCGTGCGCAGCTCGGCCGCAGGCATCGCGATCGTGCTCGGCCTCCTGCTGGTCGTGGAGAACGGCCTCGGTGCCATCCCCTGGGAGCCTGTCCAGACGTTCGTCACGTACCTGCCGTCGAGCGCCGGCAGCCGGTTGCTGCAGTCCGACGCGGTCGGTTCCGTGATCACGACGTCGAGCGGCACGGGCCTCTCGCCCTGGGGCGGCTACGGTGTACTGCTCGCATGGGTGGTCGCGGTGCTCGTGGTCGGGGCGGTGCTGCTGCGTCGCCGGGACGCGTGAGGACGGCCCTGACGCGTCCAGCCGGGAGCGCCGACGAGGAGGAAGCATGAGCAGCGAGCCACCGAGCCCCGCCCCGGTCTTCACCGAGCTGTCCGCGCGCCGGGTCGGACCTGTCCGGCGATACCTCGCCCGGCGCCCGGTGATCATGGACGCGTTGCTCGTCGCCGGCTTCACGGGATGGGCGGTGCTCATGGGGGCGGGGGCCGACTCCATGTACGCGCTCCACGCCTACCTGGGCGGGGAGCAGGTCCTGCAGATGCAGTACGCGTCTCTTGCGTTGACGGTCGGCGGGGCGGTGGCCCTCTTCTGGCGTCGGCGACGTCCGGTCCTGGTCGCGCTGGTCATGGGTCTCCTGGGGGTCGTCGCGCTCGCGACCACGGGGGCGACGTCAGGTTTCGACGTCGGGCTCGCGATCGCGCTGTACGCGGTCGCCCGGACCGAGCGACCGGCCGTGACGTGGGCGGTGTGCGCCGGGACGGTCGCTGTCCTGCTGGTCGGCGCGCGGGTCTTCCCGCTGGTGGCGACCGTGGGCAGCATCAGCCTGGGGCTCGGTCCGGCGGACGCGGACGACCTCGCGGCTGTCGCGGGCGCCGGGGGCTTCCTCCAGAGCGCGGTCTGGTACCAGACCGCGGTGCCGGTCCTCGTGCTGTCTCTCGTCGCGGTGGCGCTGGGTACGAACGTGCGCAACCGCAGGCTGCACGTCGCGGCGTTCGTCGACGCGGCCAACGCGCTCGCACGGGACCTGGAGCAGCGCGAGCGCCTGGCGCAGGCGGCCGAGCGAGCGCGCATCGCCCGGGAGATGCACGACGTCGTCGCCCACTCCATCTCCGTCATGGTCGCCCTGGGCGGCGGCGCGGCGGCCGCGATCGACTGGGCACCGGACCGGTCCCGCGCGGCGCTCGGCGAGCTGGTCTCGACGGGGCGCTCGGCGCTCGGCGACATGCGGCGCGTCCTCGGGGTGCTCGACGACGGCGGCGGCGAGGACCTGGGCGACGGACCGCGTACGGCGGGGGCGGAGGAGGTCACCGGAGCAGCGCCCCTCGGGCCCCAGCCCGGCACCCTCGACCTGGCTGCGCTCGTCGACCGCTTCCGCGCCGCAGGGTTGCCGGTGACGACCACGGGGCAGTCGGACGACGGGCTCGGCGACCTCTCTGCGAGCATGCAACTCACGGTCTACCGGATCGTCCAGGAGGCGCTGACCAACGTGCTGCGCCACGCACCGGGCACGCCGTCGGTCGAGGTGTCCGTGCTTCGCCGCACTCGTCAGGTCGAGGTCGTGGTGACCGACGGTGGTCCCACGGTCCCGGTCGAGGCGACCTACGGGTCGGGACGGGGGCTCGTCGGCATGCGCGAGCGTGCGGCGGTCTTCGGGGGGACGGTCGAGACGGGGCAGCAGGGGGCAGGGTGGCAGGTCCGGGCGGTCCTGCCGCTGAACGAGGGAGACGTATGACGAAGGTCCTGCTGGTCGACGACCAGGCGCTGGTCCGCATGGGGTTTCGGCTCTTGCTCGAGAGCGCGGACGGCATCGAGGTCGTCGGGGAGGCTGCGGACGGGGGCACCGCGATCGACCAGGTGCGTGCCCTGCGTCCGGACGTCGTCGTCATGGACGTGCGCATGCCTGGTGTCAACGGTATCGACGCGACGCGCGACATCGTCGCCGAGCACCCGGCCGTCCGGGTCCTCGTCCTGACGACCTTCGACCTCGACGAGTACGCTTTCGCGGCACTGCGCGCGGGGGCGAGCGGCTTTCTCCTCAAGGACGCGGGTCCCGCCGAGCTCGTGGCGGCGGTCCGCACCGTGGCGTCGGGCGACGCCGTGGTCTCGCCGCGCGTGACGCGGCGCATGCTCGACCTGTTCGCGGGGAGGTTCCCGGAGTCCGGCGCCGCCCCCGAGATCGACGCACCGCACCCGTTGCTGGGGGATCTCACGCCGCGTGAGACGGACGTGCTGCACAGCATCGCGGAGGGCCGGTCGAACGCCGAGATCGCCGAGCTGCTCTTCCTGTCGGAGACGACGGTCAAGACGCACGTCGGGCGGATACTGGCCAAGCTGGGCGTCCGGGACCGCCTGCAGGCAGTCGTGCTGGCCTACGAGTCAGGGCTCGTGCGGACGCGCACCGACTGACCGCGGCCTGCCTGCGGTCGACGACGGCGCGCAGGACCGCTCCGGGTCAGACCCGCGACTTGGGTGCGACCACCGCGGAGATCGCGAAGTTCAGGACGCCGATGATGAGCGCGGCCAGCAGCGCCCACCAGAACCCACCCTCGATCCGGATGCCCCAGTCCGTCTGCTCGGTGATCCACGCCGTGAGCATCAGCATGAGGGCGTTCACGACGAGCGTGAACAGTCCCAGGGTGAGGATGTAGAGCGGGATCGAGATGATCGCCACGATCGGCTTGATGATCGCGTTGACCAGCGAGTAGATGAGGGCCACGGCCAGGACGATCACGATCTGGCCGCCGACGGTGTCGGAGCCGACGATCGAGAAGTGGTCGTCGATGAACAGGCTCGTGAGCCAGATCGCGATGCCGGTGACGATGACGCGGATGACGAAGCTCATGCGTGTCATCCTGCCACCGGCTGGCGTGGGTCGGCATCCACACACGCGGTCTCCGTGCGAAGCGCGCACCCGGCCCACGACGTGAGCGACGCCGTCGGGCGGCGAGGGACGGTGGCATCCTGGTGGGCGTGACCAGCCCCGCGCCCTCCGTGCCCACGCCCCCCGCCGCAGGCGTCCCCCTCCGTCCCGCCGTCGCCGCGCTGCCCGCCTACGTGCCGGGCGCGCGCCTCGCTCCCGGGTCGAGCGCGTTCAAGCTGTCGTCCAACGAGAACCCGTACCCGCCGCCCGCCGCGGTCGTCGCGGCCATCGTCGACGCTGCCGCGGACACCAACCGCTACCCGGACATGTATGCGACGGACCTGACCGAGGCGCTCGCGACCGACCTGGGCGTGGACGCGGCGCAGGTCGTCGTGGGCAACGGGTCGGTGGCCGTGCTCGCGCACATCCTGTCGGCCGTCGTGGACGCGGGGGACGAGGTCGTCTACCCGTGGCGCTCGTTCGAGGCGTACCCGATCGCGGTCGCGGTCGCGGGCGGCACGTCGGTGCGCGTCCCGGTGACCCGGGACGGTCGCCTCGACCTGCCCGCGATGGCCGCGGCGATCAGCGACCGCACGCGCGTCGTCCTGGTCTGCACGCCCAACAACCCGACGGGCCCCGTGGTGCACGCGGGCGAGCTCGACGCGTTCCTCGCGGCGGTCCCGACCGACGTCCTGGTGGTCCTCGACGAGGCCTACCTCGAGTTCGTGCGCGACCCGCAGGCGCCCGACGGCCTCGCGGTCCTCGCGGCGCACCCCAACGTGGTCCTGCTGCGCACGCTGTCCAAGGCGTACGGGCTGGCCGGGCTGCGGGTCGGATACGCGGTCGCCGAGCCCGCGCTCGCGGCGGGCGTCCGCGCGGTCTCGACGCCGTTCGGCGTCTCGCACGTCGCGCAGCGCGCGGCGCTCGCGGCCTTGTCAGTCAAGGGCGAGCTGCTGGAGCGCGTCGAGCACCTGGTCGCGCGGCGCGAGCGCCTGGTCGAGGGGCTGCGGGACCAGGGCTGGGACCTGCCGGAGACGCAGGCGAACTTCGTGTGGTTCCCGCTCGGCGGCCCGACGGCGGAGCTCGCCGCGGGCGCTTCAGCGGCAGGTCTCCTGGTGCGCCCGTTCGCGGGCGAGGGCATCCGGGTGAGCGTGGGTGAGGAGGAGGCGACCGAGGCGTTCCTGAGGGTCGCGGCCGGCTGGAGGTAGCGGCACCGGTACCTGTTGCCGGAGCGGGCCCCTGGGAGAAGACTCCCGGTATGGACACTCCCTCGTACGACCAGCTCCAGGACGACTACGGCTGGCTCTTCGGCACGGCGGCGCTGATCGTCTGGGCGGCCGTCGCGATCATCTTCCTGATCGCCTACATCCAGATCATCCGAAAGGCCGGCTACTCGGGCTGGTGGGTCCTGGTGGGGATCGTGCCGCTGCTGAACGTCGTGATGTTCCTGGTGTTCGCGTTCTCGACGTGGCCGGTCGTCCGGGAGCGGGACGCCCTCCGCGCGAGGGCGGGGTACACCGGACCGTATCCGCAGGGCTGACCCCCGAGTCCCGTCGTGCGGACGCGCGGTGCGGGCGGCGCTTGCGGTGGCCGTCGTGCTGCGGGGCTCGCCTGTTCTGAGGGGTTGCGCCAACGGATCCGTCCGCGACGCCCTGGTTCCTGGCGAGACGTGGACGTGCAGTTGGAGGGAACCTCCAAAGACGACCGGGGAAGGTTTGTCCTCCAATGGCGCAGGAGGCCACCCGCTCGTAGCCTACGCTTGCGTAAGCTACGGTGTCGTAGGTTCGGTCGGGAACGGCCGAGGACCGCCCCCGAGCGACCCGGGCTCACGCCTCGGGCCGCACCGAAGGAGAACGCGTGAACCAGCAGCACACGGCCCCTGCGGCCGACCTCGCAGCCGAGCCTGCCGGCGGTCCCCTGGCGGCCTCGACGGACCCCGGTACGACGGACACCGGGGCGACCCTCCCCGTCGACGCGGACCTGCTCCAGCTCCTGACCCCGACCGGTGTGCGGGTCGAGACCCCGGAGAACGCGGCCTACCGCGAGCGCGTCGCCCACCTGGACGCCGACGCCCTGCGCGGCCTGTACCGCGACATGGTCCTGACCCGCCGCTTCGACGACGAGTCGACGTCGCTCCAGCGGCAGGGCGAGCTCGGGCTCTTTCCCCAGGCGCTCGGCCAGGAGGCCGCGCAGATCGGCTCGGGTCGGGCGCTCGCCCCGCAGGACTACGTCTTCCCGTCTTACCGCGAGCACGGGGTCGCGTACACGCGCGGCGTGGACGTCGCCGACATCCTGCGCCAGTTCCGCGGCATCGACCACGGCGGCTGGGACCCGGAGGAGCACAACTTCCACCTCTACACGCTCGTGATCGGCTCGCACACGCTGCACGCGACGGGCTATGCGATGGGCGTCCAGCGCGACGGGCTCGTCGGCACGGGCGACCCGGCCAAGGACACCGCGGTCGTGACGTACTTCGGCGACGGCGCGACGTCCCAGGGCGACGTGAGCGAGGCCCTCGTCTTCGCCGCGGTCAACGAGTCCCCGGTCGTGTTCTTCTGCCAGAACAACCAGTGGGCCATCTCCGAGCCCACGACCAAGCAGTCGCGCGTGCCGATCCACCAGCGGGCCCACGGCTTCGGCATCCCGAGCCTGCGGGTCGACGGCAACGACGTCCTCGCGTGCTACGCCGCGACGGCCGAGGCGCTCGAGCGCGCGCACTCGGGCGGCGGCCCCACGTTCATCGAGGCCTACACGTACCGCATGGGCGCGCACACGACCTCGGACGACCCCACCCGTTACCGCACCTCCGAGCAGGAGGAGCTGTGGCGCCGTCGGGACCCGATCGACCGCCTGCGCCTCCTCCTGGAGGCCGAGGGTGCGTGGGACGAGCAGTGGGCCGCAGACCTCGAGGCCGAGGGCGACGCGCTCGGCGAGCGCCTGCGGACGTTCGTGCGCGGCCTGGGCCGCCCGTCGACCGAGTCGATGTTCGAGCACGTGTACGCGACCGAGCACGCGGTCGTCACGACCGAGCGCCGGTGGTTCGAGGAGTACGAGGCGTCCTTCGCGGACGAGGGAGCCTCGAGGACGCACGACCAGCACGGAGGAGCACGATGAGCGCGCCGACCACCCCCGCACCGGCCACGGCGACCGGCACGGCCCGCCTCACGCTGGGCAAGGCCATCAACGAGGGCATGCGCGCCTCGCTCGCGAGCGACCCCAAGGTCCTGCTCATGGGCGAGGACATCGGCAAGCTCGGCGGCGTCTTCCGCGTGACCGACGGGCTCCAGGCGAGCTTCGGCGAGGACCGCGTGGTCGACACGCCGCTCGCCGAGTCGGGCATCGTCGGGACCGCGATCGGTCTGGCCCTGCGCGGCTACCGGCCCGTGTGCGAGATCCAGTTCGACGGCTTCATCTTCCCGGCCTACGACCAGATCACGACGCAGCTCGCCAAGATGCACTACCGCTCGCGCGGTCGCCTGAACCTGCCCGTGGTCATCCGGGTGCCCTTCGGCGGCGGGATCGGCGCGGTCGAGCACCACAGCGAGAGCCCCGAGGCGCTGTTCGCGCACACCCCCGGGCTGCGCGTCGTCTCGCCGTCGACGCCGCAGGACGCGTACACGATGATCCGCGAGGCCATCGCGTCCCCGGACCCCGTGCTGTTCTTCGAGCCCAAGGGTCGCTACTGGGACAAGGGCGACGTCGTGCTCGACGCTCCCGTCGGCGACTCGACCCTCAACTCCGCGGTCGTGGTGCGCGAGGGCACGGACCTCACGCTCGTGGCGTACGGCCCCACGGTGCCGACCGCGCTCAAGGTCGCCGCCGCGGCAGCGGCCGAGGGCCGGTCGATCGAGGTCGTGGACCTGCGCGCCATCTCCCCGCTCGACACCGCGGCGGTCGTCGCGTCGGTGCGCAAGACCGGGCGCTGCGTCGTCGTGCACGAGGCCGCGACGTTCCTCGGCTCGGGCGCCGAGATCGCGGCCCGCGTGACCGAGGAGTGCTTCTACGAGCTCGAGTCGCCCGTGCTGCGCGTCGGCGGCTTCCACACGCCGTACCCCGTCGCGAAGCTCGAGCACGAGTACCTGCCGAGCCTCGACCGGGTGCTCGACGCGGTCGACCGCGCCATGGCGTTCTGACGGCCCCGCGCCGCACCCGACCTTCCGACCCGCAGACCAGTTCACACGAGGAGCAGGCAGTGCCCACCTTCGAGCAGTTCAAGCTCCCCGACGCCGGCGAGGGACTCACCGAGGCGGAGATCGTGCAGTGGCACGTCGCCGTCGGCGACGAGGTCACGGTCAACCAGACGATCGTGGAGATCGAGACCGCCAAGTCGCTCGTCGAGCTCCCTTCGCCCTACACGGGCGTCGTGACCGAGCTCCTCGCGGCCGAGGGCGACACGGTCGAGGTCGGCGTGCCGATCATCGTGGTCGACACCGACCCGACGGGCGGGCCGTCGGCTCCCGCCGCCCCCGCGGAGCAAGCCCCCGCTGCCGAGGGCAGCGGTGCGGTCCTGGTCGGCTACGGAGTCGCCGAGCAGGCGAGCGCGCGTCGCCCGCGCCGCGGCGCCGCGACGGCCTCCGCCGCAGGCCCGACGGCGCAGCGCCCCGCTCCCGCCGCCGCGCCCTCCGCTCCGGCGACCCCGGCGCCCGGCGCACCCGCGCAGGCGACGCGACCGGCGCCGTCGGGCCCCATCCGTGCCCTGGTCTCCGCCGCGACCGCCGGACGGACCGTCCTCGCCAAGCCCCCCGTGCGCAAGCTCGCGCGCGACCTGGGCGTCGAGCTCGCGTCCGTGCCCGCGACCGGGCCCGGCGGGATCATCACGCGCGAGGACGTGCTCGCCTACAACGCGCGCTCCGAGCCGCGCACGCTCGCGACCTACGCGGGCGACGACTCGCCCTGGCTCAACGACGCGGGCACCGGGTCGTCCGTGACCCCCGACGGACGCCAGACCCGCGTGCCCGTGAAGTCCGTCCGCAAGCGCACGGCCGAAGCGATGGTCCAGAGCGCGTTCACGGCACCGCACGTGACCGAGTTCCACACGGTCGACGTCACCAAGACCATGAAGCTCGTCGCGAGGCTCCGCGAGGACCGCGAGTTCAAGGACGTGCGCGTCACACCCCTGCTCATCACGGCCCGCGCGCTGCTGCTCGCGGTGCGCCGCCACCCCGACATCAACGCGAGCTGGGACGAGGCCGCGCAGGAGATCGTCTACAAGCACTACGTGAACCTGGGGATCGCGGCCGCGACGCCCCGCGGGCTCGTCGTGCCGAACATCAAGGACGCGCACCGCCTCGACCTCAAGGGTCTCGCCCAAGGGCTCTCCGACCTCACGGCCACGGCCCGCGCGGGTCGCACGTCGCCCGCCGACATGTCCGACGGGACCATCACGATCACCAACGTGGGCGTGTTCGGGATCGACACGGGCACCCCGATCCTCAACCCGGGCGAGGCCGCGATCCTCGCGTTCGGCGCGATCCGCGAGCAGCCCTGGGTCCACAAGGGCAAGATCAAGAAGCGCTGGGTCACGCAGCTCGCGCTGAGCTTCGACCACCGCCTGGTCGACGGCGCGCTCGGAGCGTACGTGCTGAGCGACGTCGCGAAGATCCTCGAGGACCCGGCGCAGGCGCTCGTCTGGGGCTGACGGCCCCGCCGGGCGTTGCGGAGAGACCGCCGACGCCTCAGCGGATGCACGACGATCGGTGTGCCGTCGGGCCGCCCCCCGCCGCTAGGGTGTGCGCATGCTAAGTCGCTCAGGCCTGGTGATCGGTGCGTTGTTCGTGGCCCTCACGATGACCGGCTGTGCCGCCCCCGCCCCCGCCCCTGCCCCCGCCGCCGGTGACGACGGCGACGGCGGGCCGGCGACCCCGGGCCCCGTCGCCGTCACGTCGAGCGGTGAAGCGACCTCCGCACCGGGGGTCGACGGTGCAGCAGCACGCGAGCGGGCCCAGGCCTGGCTGGACGCGGCGGTCGTGCCGCCCGGAGCGATCCGGTCCGACTCCAGCGTCGCCACCTTCACCTCCTTCACCGGCTGGTCGTGCGGCCCGGTCGAAGAGCTCGAGGCGTTCTGGAAGATCCCTGGTGCGACCGTCAGCGAGACGGCCAACTGGCTGAGGGAGAACCCGACCGCTGACCTGGTCACGACAGCCTGGGCGCCCGTGCCCGACGATCCGCCGGTCGACTCCGCGATGGTCGGCAACGCGCCTGCGTCGAGCTCGCACGAAGGAGTCGTCTACACCGTCATGAGGACAGGCGACGGCGTGGCGGTGCGGGCCGAGATCGCGGCGCTCGTCGCCTCCGGCCCCTGTGCCCCGCCCCCTGGCGGAGGGACGTGGGGAGCACCCGGCCAGGGGTAGGACCTCACGGTGGCCGGGAGCGGCCGGGTGTGGCAGGTGGTGCGGGGAGGCGTCAGTGACGCGCGGCGCTCCAGCGGTCCTGCGTGTCCGACGGCAGGCCGTCGTCGTAGGTCCAGCCGGCGGGTCGTCGCGTGGGGTCGAACCAGACGTGGCCCCCACGGGTCCAGCGGCGGCGGTAGTCGATGATGCGCTCGGGGGTCGTGTCGTCGATCCCGCTCTCGGACCCGCAGCAGTCGCAGATCGTGTGGGTGGGGCCGTCGAGCGTCCAGCCCGGCTCGTCGAGGTACCAGGCGCACACGCGGCACAGGGCCGCGCTGTGATCGACGTCCTTCGGTGCGGACGCACTCGTCAGGCGGACGAGCGCGGCGAGCGCGCGCAGCGGGTTGACCGCTCCGGATGCAGCGGTGCTCTGTCGCGGCATGCGTGGATCCTTTTCTCGAATCTCAACCCCTGGACGTGGGTCCAGCGGTTCGCCCCGTCGTGCAGCGGTCGGAGCGCGCCCAGCCCGGCCGCCGTCGAAGGGACTGGCGCGAGTCTAAACCGGGTCGGTCGGGCTCGGGCAGGATGAAACGCCGGACGGCCCGGATATCACCTGACGGTTTGGTCACGGTGCGCGCCGACCGTCCCGCGGTGCGTGAGCGGGATGCCCGCGAGCGCCGGCAGGTCGTCAACGGTCATGAGCCCCTGGGCGTGGTCGCGCTGGCCGCGGTGCGCGACCGCACGGCTACCCTGGTGATCCTCATGGGAGTGTCGATGCTGAGCGAGATCACGGACCAGGCGGTCACCGCCGGGGCCGACGTCGCCACGCCCGTCGCCGTGGTCGAGTCCGGTTCCACGCAGCACCAGCGGGTCACGCGCGCCACCCTCGGGACGCTCGTCCGCCGCGCGGCCGACGCCGGGATCCGCGCGCCGGCGGTCGTCGTCGTGGGCGACGTCGCGGCCGAGGGGCTGCTCGTCCCGGACGCGACGACGCCCCTGCCCGGCCTGTCCGTGCTCGTGCCGGAGCCCGCCCTGTGACGGGGCAGGTCACGGATGTCGCCGATGCCACGGACGAGCCCACCGGCGAGCACCGGCCCGCGCTGGGCCAGGTCATGGCCGGCTGCACGGTCCTCGTCACGGCCGACCGCCGTTCGGCCGAGCTCGCCGCGGCCCTGTCCCGCCGGGGCGCCGAGGTGCGGCACGCGCCGGCCCTGAGCATGGTGCCCAACGAGGACGACGAGGCGTTGCTCGCGGGTACGCGCGACCTGATCGCACGCCCGCCCGACGTCGTGGTCGTGACCACGGGCATCGGTTTCCGCGGCTGGATCGAGGCCGCCGACGCGCACGGCCTGGCCGACGAGCTGCTCGACGTCATGAGCCGCGCCCGACTGGTCGCGCGCGGTCCCAAGGCGCGCGGCGCGATCCAGGCCGCAGGACTCCAGGCCGACTGGGTCGCCGAGTCGGAGACGTCGGGCGAGATCGCCGACGTGCTGCTCGGGGAAGGGGTCGACGGGCTGCGGATCGCGGTCCAGCACCACGGGGCGGGGGCCGACGGCCTCGACGTGGTCTTCGCACAGGCGGGGGCCGACGTCGCGAGCCTCATCGTGTACCGCTGGGGGCCGCCGCCGGACGAGACCGCGCTCCGGTCGTCGGTCCACGCGGCAGCGGGCGGCGAGATCGACGCGGTCGTCTTCACGTCGGCCCCGGGCGCCGAGGCATGGCTCGCGGCGGCCGAGTCCGCGGGCGTCGGCGACGCGGTCGTGGCGCGGTTCACGCGCGGCGCCATGATCGCGGCCGCGGTCGGCCCCATCACGGCCCGACCCCTCGCGCACCGCGGCATCCCGACGCTCCAGCCGGACCGCGGCCGCCTCGGGGCGCTGGTCCGCACGCTCGTCGGGCACTACGAGCACGCCGAGACCCTGGCGCTCGTGACCGTCGCGGGCAACCTGCAGATCCGCTCGCGCGTCGCGGTGCTCGACGGCCGCGTCCTGCCGCTCTCGCCCACGGGCCTCGACGTACTGCGCCTGCTGGCCGCCCGTGCCGGGGACATCGTGACGCGGGACCAGGTCCTCGCGGCCCTGCCCGGCGACTCGCGCGACCCGCACGCCGCCGAGGTCGCGGTCGCCCGGCTGCGCGAGGCGGTCGGTGACCGCACCCTCGTCAAGACCGTCGTCAAACGTGGCTATCGACTGGAGCTGGCATGAGCACGGAGATCCTGGGTTTCCCCTCCGACGCGACCGAGGGGAGCGCGCCGTCCGCAGCCGCGGGCAGCGGTGCGAGCGGCGTGGGCGCAGCCGTGCTCGTCGGCTGCTCGCACGGCACCAACAACCCGGACGGTCAGGCCGCGATCCGCGCGATCCTCGCGGACGTCCGCGCGACCCGCCCCGACCTCGACGTCCGCGAGGCGTTCGTCGACGTCCAGCAGCCCGAGGTCGCCGACGTCGTCACGCAGGCCGTCGCGCCGCCCGCCACGGGCGCGGGCCCCGGCGGGGCGGCCGTGGTCGTGCCGCTGCTGCTGTCCACGGGCTTCCACGTGGACGTCGACATCACCGAGGCCGTCTCGCCCGCGCACTCCGGTCGCGGCCCCCAGCACGGACCCGCGACCGCGGCCCGTGCGCTCGGCCCCGACCCGCGCCTCGCCGAGATCCTCGCCGACCGCCTGGCCGAGGCCGGGGTCCGCCCGCACGACGCCGTGGTCCTGGCAGCGGCCGGGTCGAGCAAGGCGGGCGCCGCGCGCGACGTCGAGGACGTCGCCGAGCTCCTGCGCGCGCACCACGACGGCCCCGTCACGGTCGGGTTCGGCGCCATGGCCACCCCGTCCGTGCGCGAGGCCGTCGCGTCCGCCCGCGAGACGCTCGCCGCGACGCCTCCCCGGGGTCGGACGACCACCGCCCCGGGCGAGCCCGTCGACGACGACCTCGCGGCGTCGTCGGGCAGCGAGCCGACCGACGTCCCGCGCGTGGTCGTCGCCGCCTACCTGCTCGCCCCCGGCTTCTTCCACGACCGCCTCCTCGAGACCGGTGCCGACCTCGTCACGGCCCCGCTCGCGCCCGACGCGCGCCTGGCGGCGATCGTGCTCGACCGCTACGCCGAGGGCGCCGCGGCGCTCGCGGGCGGTGTCGACGACCCGCGCTGACCCGGCAGGGCGTCGAGAAGCCGGTCGGCTCAGGCCGGGACCCGGGTCCGCGGTGACACGAACGCCGCGAGCAGCGCGATCACGACCATGACCCCGAAGCACACGACGTACGCCCCGAGCCCCAGGGGCTCGCGCAGCACGACGAGCATCGACCCGGCCACGGCGAGGGCGATGGCCGCGGACAGTGCGTCGGACACCTGGAGCGCCGAGCTGTTCGCGCCCTGCTGGTCCTCGGGGGACAGTGCGAGCGTGAGCACCGAGAGCGTCGGATGGACCAGGCCCATGCCCAGGCCCGCGAACGTCCAGGCGAGCATGCCGACGATCGGCGGCACCGCGGCCCAGGCGAGCAGCACCGTGCCGGAGATGCCGCCCGCGACGAACAATGACCCGACGAGGACGAACCGCGCGTGCGACCAGCCCCAGTGCGCCTTGCCGCGCAGCCACGCGCCGACCGACCAGCCGATCGCCCCGAAGGTGAGGATCCCGCCGGCCTGGGTCGGGGACAGGGCTCTCTCGGACTGGAGGAGCAGGGGCAGCAGGACCTCGGTCCCGGTGAACGCCGCGGCGACCAGGCCGCGGATCGCGATGACCGACGGGAGGCCTCGGGCGGCACGGGCCGTGCCGCGCGGGAGCAGGCGCGGGACGGCGACGACGACGAGCGCGAGCGCCACGACGAGCGGGACGTACAGTCGCGCCCCCTCCTGCTGACCGGCGAAGTGCAGCAGCCCGATGCCCACGGCAGCGGCGACCGCCCACCACAGGGCGGCGTTCCCGGACGTGTCGGGGGCGACCTCGCGGCGGTCCTGGTCGACGGCGCGTAGTCCCGGGCGCATCATGAGCACTGCCGGGACGGCGAGCACGGGGACGGCGAGGAAGACCCAGCGCCACCCGAGGTGCTGGACCATGAGCCCCGAGATCACCGGGCCGACGAGCGAGGGCACGACCCACGCCGCGGCGAAGGCAGCGAACACCGCGGGCCGACGGGCCTCGGGGAAGACGCGGGCGACGAGCACGTACAGCGCCACGATGTACATGCCGGTGCCGAGCCCCTGCACCACGCGACCCGCGACGAAGACCTCCATGGTCGGGGCGAGCCCCGAGACGACCAGGCCCGCGAGGAACATGCCCACGCCGCCCCACAGCGACGGGCTCGGTCCGAACCGGTCGCTCCAGCGGCCTGCTGCGACCATGCCGACGACGCTCGCCGCGATCGAGCCCGCGAACGCGACGGCGTAGAGCGCCATGCCGTCGAGGGCCGTGGCGACCGTGTGCATCGCGGTCGCCACCGCGAGGGCCTCGAACGCCCCGAGCAGCACCAGGGCCACCATCCCGACGAGGACGGTGCGCTGGGTCGCGGGCGACAGGCCCGCGCCGGCGGGGGCCTGTGCCGCAGAGGTGGCGGTGGACGGTTCGGTCGGTGCGGACGTCCCTGCGGTCGACGGGGGAGCGGTCGGCGTGCGGGCGTCGCCGATCGCGGCGGCGACCTCGGCCTCGGGGGCCTCGGGGCGTGGCGGTTCCATGTTTCCTCGCAGGGGTGGGCGCGGCCCCGTGGGGGCTGCGCGGTGGGGTGTGCTCGAACGAGCGCTTCGACTAGTCTCGAACCTCAACCATTGTCGAGGTCAAGTGCTGTTCGTCTCGTCGATGGACGGATTGACGAATGCCTGGAGCAATCATGCCTGACGACGGGCCGCACCCCGACGACGAGCTCACGGTCGGCGAGCTCGCACGCCGCAGCGGCGTCTCGGTGTCCGCCCTGCACTTCTACGAGCGCGAAGGCCTGCTCACGTCCCGCCGCACGCCCGGCAACCAGCGTCGCTACCCCCGGGAGACCTTGCGCCGCGTCTCGTTCATCCGCGTCTCGCAGCGCGTCGGGATCCCGCTCGCCCTGGTCCGCGAGGCCCTCGGCACGCTCCCGCAGAACCGCACGCCGACCGCCAAGGACTGGCGACGCCTGTCGCGGATGTGGCACGCCGACCTCGACGCCCGGATCGAACAGCTCGTGCGCCTGCGTGACCACCTCACGGACTGCATCGGGTGCGGGTGCCTGTCGCTGCGCAAGTGCGTCCTGGCCAACCCGCACGACGTGCTCGCGGAGGAGGGCCCCGGTCCACGGACCCTGCTCGTCGAGGCGCTCGACGACTGACCACCCGACGACCTACGCCGCGAGACCCTCACCAGTTCTTGGTGGACCCTCCGGAGTCGCCCGGCCCGCCGGCCGGGTCGTCGCCGAAGAACTCCTGGTACTCCTGCCGGCTCTGGTCCTCGTCGTCGCGGGCCTCGGAGTTCTGCTGCTGGAGCATCTCCTGCCGCTCGGCCTCGGCCCGCTCCTGCTCGCTCTGGTCGGTCTCGGGCGGCGGCTCCGCACCCTCGGTGCCGCCCTGCGGGTCCTGGGGCTGCTGCGGCTGTGCGTCCTTCGCCTGCTGCTGCTTGTCCTGCAGGCGCTGGACCGACGCCTCGTTCTGCTCCTTCTCCGGGGGCGGCTGCTCCTCGCAGCCCGGCCACCCGCGGACCTGCTCGGCCGTCGCGTAGGAACGCTCGGCGTACGAGAACCACTGGGCGGCCTGGTCCTGGAGGTCCTGGGGGACGAGCTCCTCGCCCGTGCCGTACGGGTCGATGAGGTAGGAGTTGTAGTCCTGGCCCGCCGCCCGCGCGGCGAGCGCCTCCTCGAGCGCGGCCTTCTGCGACAGGTAGTCCTCGCCCGTGGTCGACTCGTAGTCGCCCGCGGTCTCGTAGGAGATCGACAGGTTGACCTGGATCTCGCAGCGGACCATGGGCGCCTCGCGCTCGGCGAGGTCGTAGGCGCGGTGGAGCTCGGAGATGGCGGCGGTGTCGTCGCCCGCCCGGTGGTTCGAGGTCCCCGTGTTGAACCACGCCTTCCACGGGTCGACGACGTTCATCGTCTTCTGGAGGCCGAAGTTCGTGGCGGCCTCCGAGAAGTCGCTCGCCTCGTACCGGCCGGACGCGTAGGACGCGATCACGGGGAGGAAGGCCAGCTTGGTGCCGAGCACGAGCGCGGCGACCAGCAGGGGCAGGGGCAGCAGGAGCATCAGTGCCCGACGGCGCAGCCGCCGTCCGCGCAACGCCGCGGCCTGGGCAGAGCGTTCGCCGGGCCGCGGGGGCAGGCTCTTGTCGGTCATGCGCGCACCCCCACCCGGCGCGACGCCGACCGGCCCGCGGCCCACGCCTCGAACCCGAGCAGGGCGGCGCCCACGAGCGCGAGAGGCCACACGACCGGACGGTACGCCGTGACCAGGCGCCTGCCGTCCGCCGCGACCTGCTGCGGGTCCACGCCCGCGACGAGCTCCGCCGTCGGGCCCGTGGTCTCGCGGTGCACGTACGGCACGCCGAGCTGGGTGGCGACCGCGCGCAGGTTGTCCTCGTCGATCACCGAGAGCGCGTCGGGCGACTCGGGGTCGTCGAGGGTCGCCCGGGACGGGTCCTTGAGGTAGGCGGCGTCGGCCGGGTCCTCGTCGGGCGCGTACTCCTTCATGCGTCCACCCTCCGGGGTGCCGTAGCCGAGGACGGCGCCACCGTCGACGAAGGGCGCGAGGTCCTCGTACGAGCGGGGCTCGCCGTCTGCGGTCTGCTCGCCGTCCGACAGGAAGAAGACGAGCCGGACGTTCGACGGGTGGTCGGTCGCTGCGCCCTCGAGCGCGGAGCGGAGCGCATCGAGGGGCCGGTCGGTGAGCGACCCCTTCGAGTAGAGCGTGATCTCGCGCTTGAAGGTGTCGGCCCAGGACGTGACGGCCCGGGCGTCGGTCGTGAGCGGGACCTGGCGACTGGCCTGGGAGTCGAACGAGATGATCGAGTAGCGTGCGCCCGGGATGTCGGCCGTGAGGCTCGCGACGTCGTGCCGGACGCCCACGAGGCGCTCGTCCGTGCCGTCGAAGTCCTCGGCCGCCATGGAGCCCGTGCGGTCGACCACGAAGAACATGTCCACGTTCGCGACCGACGTGTCGCGGTCCGTCACAGGGACCGAGGGGCCGAGCCCGATCACGGCGAGGACCGCGACGAGGGCCGTGCGCCGGACCCACGCACCGCGCGGCCCGACGGGCACGCCCTGACCGGCTGCGCCGCGCGACGGACCACGGAGCGCGACGACGAGCTGCCACCCGGCGAGGCCGAGCAGCGGGACGAACACGACGGCCCACGCCCACAGCGGGATCAACGGCTGGAAGGTCATTCGCGCAGCCTCCAGGCGACGACGACGAGCAGGGCGGCACCGGCGGTCGCCACGAGGAACCAGATCGTGGGCAGGTCCGTCACGACGACCTCCGGGCTCGCGTCGAGCTCGACGGCCTGCTGCGCGACCACGTCCTCGACCATGCCCTCGACGGCCCGCGGGTCGCCCGCGAGGAAGTACAGCCCGCCGCCGGCCTCGACGACCTCGCGGTACTGCGTCTCCTCGGGGGTGCCCTCGTAGAGCTCCGAGCCGCCGTAGATGCCGTGCAGCGTGATGTCGCGCGAGGCGACGAGCGCCGAGGCCTCCTCGAGCGAGTAGATGGGCTCGCCCGCGACGTAGTTGTCCGTCGCGAGGATGATCGAGCGCGACCGGTCGGTGGTCTCCTCGTCGAACTGCAGCGCGCAGTTCGCGAGCCCGTCGCCGATGAGGCTCGCCGCGGACTCGTTCGCGAGGGTCCCCGCGGTGTACGTGAGGAACTCCAGGACGTCCTTCTGGTCGCGCTCGCTGCTGAAGTCGAGCGTGCTGGGGTCCTTGTCGAACGCCGCGATACCCGCCGCGAGCTCCTCCTGGACCAACGTGTAGTCGTCCGTCAGGGGGAACACGGTCCTCGACGTCGAGTTGAAGATCGACAGCGCGATGCGCTCGCCCTCGAAGCTGTCGACGAGCTCCGAGTACACCTTGAGGATCTCGCCGTCGTACGCCGTCATGGACCCGGACACGTCGAGGCACAGGACGATGTCCCGCGTCCCCAGGCGGTCCACGACCAGGTCCGTCTCGACCGGCCGGGCGGCGACCGCGCCGACGCCGACGAGCGCGACGAGCAGCCCCGCGAGCCCCGCGACCTGGAGCCTGCGGTAGCGGCGCACCCACGCCGCGAAGGCCGGGACCTGCGCGAGGTAGGAAGAGTTCGCGACCCACGTGACGTCGTCGGGCTGCGCCTTGAGCGCCCGTGCCCGACGACGGCGCGCGAGCCACCACGCCGCCGCACCCGCGGCCAGGACCAGGACCACGACCGCGGCGAGCAGCCACGGCCACAGGATCGAGGCGCCCTGCGGCCCCGGCGTCACCACGTCCTCACCACCGAGCGGGCGCGGTCGATCGACTCCCGGCCGTCGGGCGAGCCGCCCTGCTCCGGCCGGGACGACGCGTCGAGGGCCTCGTCCTCCGCGAACGACGGGTGGTAGTACCGCGCGATCAGGCGCGTCAGGTGCGCCGTGCCCGTCATGCGCTCGATCTCGGACAGGGTCAGCACCGAGGCGTCCACGCCCAGACGGCCCGACGCGAACCCGCGGACCTCCTTCGACAGCGCCAGGTGCAGCCCGCGCTCGTCGAGCCCACCCGCGAGGTAGGCCGCCTCGACCGCGTCGAGGTGCGCCTCGAACTCGGTCCGCAGCCCCGCGTACGGGTCGAGGGCACCCGTCGCCCACGACGGCCTGAACCGCAGGGCCTTCTCCTCGGCCGACGCCCGGGTCGAGCGGAACGCGAGCACGACCCACGCCACGACCAGCAGCACGATCACCACCCCGAGGGCAGCCCACCAGCCGCTGTAGAGGGCCGGCGCGTAGAGCTCATCGTCGGGCACGCTTCGCCCTCCCCAGCAGCTCGACGAAACGAGGCACGACGTCGTCGGTCCCGGTGACGCTCACGGCCTCCACCTGGAGGGCGCGCAGCAGGTCCACGACCGACGCCCGCCGGGACACGGCGGCCTGCGCCGCGCCCGCCACGATGTCCGCGCGCCCCCGCAGGAACGGCGGCAGGTCGAGCGTGCCGTCGACGTCCGCGACCTGCCCGGGGGCGCGGTGCGCCGCCGCGGCGCCGCCCGGGGCCGAGGCCGGGGTAGGGACCCCGACGGGCGACAGGTCCGCGACCGCGACGACCATGACCTCGTGGCGCACGCGCAGGCGCCGCAGCAGGGCCTCGTGCTCGGGCCCCGGTCGTGCCTCGTCCGTCACGACGACCATGATCGAGCGGCGTCGGAACGCGTTGAGCGCCCGGTCGAGCGCCCGGTTCAGGTCGCTCGGCGGGGCCTCGACCCGCAGCTGCCGCTCGACCGTGCGGAGCAGGAGCTCGAGGTCCTGCGTGCTGGCCCGAGGCGGGAGCTGCACGAGGCGCTGCGCGTCCCCCGCGACGAGCGCGACCCGGTCCCCGCGGTCGCGCGCCAGGTAGGCCACGAGCGCGCAGCAGAAGCTCACGACGTCGGCCTTGGGCTCGCCGCTCGCGGCCGTCGCCCCCATGTTGCGGCCCGTGTCCACGACGAGGACCAGGTTGACGTTGGACTCGCGCACGAACCGGCGCACCACGGGGATGCCCGCGCGGGCGCTCGACTTCCAGTCGATGTCGCCCACGTCCTCACCCGGCGCGTACAGGTGGAGGTCGTCGAAGTCCTGCCCGTGCCCCTTGAGGATCGAGCGGTGCCGCCCCTCGAGCAGCCCCGAGGCCCGCCGGGCCAGCGGGAGCTCGAGCCTGGCCCGGACCTGGGCCAGTCGCGACACGTCGGTCATGGGCCGGGCCTACGGGGTCGGGACCGCGTCGAACACGGCGTCGATGAGCTGCTCGGGCTGCACGTTCGTGGCGAGCGCGTCGAACGTGCGCACCAGGCGGTGGCGCAGGACCGAGTAGCGGACGGCCTTGATGTCGTCCGGGACGACGTACGCGCGCCCGGCCTGGATCGCGAGCGCCTGGCCCACGCGCATGAGCGCGATACCGCCGCGCGGGCTCGCGCCGACGCGCACGTGCTGGTCGAGACCAGGGACGGGCCGCGGGCCCGACAGGCGCGTCGTGTTGATCAGGTCGACGATGTACCGCTTGATCGACTCGTCCACGTACACGTCGTCGACCAGTTGCTGGAGGAAGACCACGTCGTCGATGCTGATCGGCTCGGCCGTGATGGGTGCCGTCATGCGGCCCGTCGAGATGCGGTCGAGGATCTCCAGCTCCTGCGCCGGGGCCGGGTACGTGAGCACCTCCTTCATGAGGAAGCGGTCCATCTGGGCCTCGGGCAGCACGTACGTGCCCTCCTCCTCGATGGGGTTCTGCGTCGCGAGGACCATGAACGGCGAGGGCAGCGGGAAGTTCTCGCCGCCGATCGACGTCTGCTTCTCCTGCATGGCCTCGAGCATCGCCGACTGCGTCTTGGCGCTCGACCGGTTGATCTCGTCGAGCAGCACGAGGTTCGCGTGCACGGGCCCGAGCTGCGTCGTGAACGACCCGGTCGCGTAGTTGTAGATCTGCGTGCCCACGATGTCGTTCGGCATGAGGTCCGGCGTGCACTGGATGCGACGGAACGAGCCGTTGATCGCGGACGCGAGGGTCTGTGCGGCGGTGGTCTTGGCGAGCCCCGGCACGGACTCCAGCAGGATGTGGCCACCCGCGAGGAGCGAGCTGACCAGGGCCGTGCGCAGCGCCTCCTGCCCGACGACCCGCTGGTCGAACACCTGCTCGACACGCTTGAGCAGGTGACCCGCGCGGTCCAGGTCGGTCGTGGAGATGCTGCCGTGACCTGTGGCCATGGTGAGGTCCTTCGCGTGTGCTCGGGTTCTGCCGGAGATGTCGTCACGGCCGTCCCTCACGAGGAGGACGCCGTGCGAACCCGGCCCAGTATGCCAGCGGCACCTCTCGGCACGCCGCTCTCTCCACAGCCGAGCCATGGGGAGAGGTGCCCACCGCGCGGCCCGACGCCGCTCCGACGGCTCCGCGAGGGACCCCGCTCCCCGAGGGGAATACCGCGATGACCCGCATGCCGCCTACCCTGGTCGGGTGACCGCCACCGCCCCCCGCAGCACCTCAGGAACCGCGCCCGACCGGGCCGCGCAGCCCCCCGGTCGGGGCGCTGCCGACGCTCCCCGCAACCCCTGGTGGCTCGTGCTCGCCGGACCTGCGGCCGTGGTCGTCGCGATCCTCTCGGTCGTCGCCGCGGGAGCCTTCTCCGGGGCGTTCCAGCCCCTCGCAGGTTTCGCCGACCCGGGGGCGCTCGCTCGCTGGGGGCTGCCGGTCTCGACCACCTTGACCGAGCTCGCGATCGCCCTGACGATCGGCTCGCTCGTGCTCGCGGCCTGCGTGCTGCCCGCCGGACCGCCGCTCCGCAAGGCCCTCGGGGTCGCCGGGGCCGCGTCGGCCGTGTGGGCCGTGCTCACCGTGGTCCAGACGGTCCTGCGCTACTCGGTCCTGTCGAGCATGCCCGTCACGAGCATCGGCTTCGGTGAGCAGCTCGCGGCGTTCGTCACGCAGATCTCGCTGGGCCGCAGCCTCCTCGGCGTCATCGTCGTCGCGGCCCTGACGTCGGCGTGCGCGTTCGCGGTCCGCACCGCGACCGGAGCCCTGTGGACGGCCCTGCTCGCGATCTCGGCCCTCGCGTTCCAGGCCAACACCGGTCACACGGCAGGCGCCGCGAGCCACGAGCTCGCGATCTCCTCGATGTTCCTCCACCTCGGCGGGGCGGCCCTGTGGATCGGTGGGCTCGGGGTGCTCGCGATCGTGCGGCTGCGCGGCGGCCTCGACCGCACGGCCTTCGCGTCCTCGGTCGCCCGCTACTCCTCGATCGCCGGCTGGTCCTTCGTCGCGGTCGCCGTCTCCGGCGTCGCCAACGCCTGGATCCGGCTCGGCGGCGTCGCCGGGCTCAGCACCGACTACGGCGTGCTCATCCTCACGAAGGTCGGGCTCATCGTCGTGCTCGGAGCGATCGGGTTCGCGCACCGCGAGCTCGTCGTCCGACGGCTCCAGGGCGTGGGCGGTCCCGCCCGCGGCCCGCGCACGACCACCACGTCCGCCGGGACGGCCACCGCGGCGGGCGAGGCCAGGACGGGGGGAGGCTCCGGCGTCGGGCACGAGGACGCCGGGAAGCGTCCGGCCGCCGCGGGGAAGGGCGGTGCGGCGGCCGCCACCGAGAAGGCCGCGACGTGGCTGTTCTGGCGGCTCGTCGCGGTCGAGCTGCTCGTCATGGGCGCGGTGTCGGGCGTGGCCGTCGCGCTCGGTTCGACGGCGCCCCCCGTGCCCGACGAGCCGATCGCGCTGCCGACGCCCGCCGAGCTCGTGACCGGGCACCCCCTGCCCCCCGAGCCCGACCTCGGGCGCTGGTTCTCCGAGTGGCGCTGGGACCTGCTGCCCGCGTTCGCGTGCGTCGCGGCCCTCGTCGTGTACCTGCGCTGGGTCCGGCGGCTCGCGAAGCGCGGCGACAGGTGGCCCGTCGGGCGGACGATCTCGTGGACGCTCGGCATCGTCGTCCTGTTCTGGGTGACCAACGGTGGGCCCGCGGTGTACGGGCACGTGCTGTTCAGCGCGCACATGGTCCAGCACATGGTGCTCGCGATGGTCGTGCCCATCTTCCTCGTGCTGGCCGCGCCCGTGACCCTGCTGCTGCGGGCCGTGCCCGTGCGCAAGGACGGCTCGCGCGGACCGCGCGAGTGGGTGCTCGCGCTCGTGACCTCGAAGTGGGGGCAGTTCTTCGCCAACCCGATCGTCGCCGCGATCAACTTCGCAGGGTCGATGATCGTCTTCTACTACACGCCCGCGTTCGAGCTCGCGATGACGACGTACATCGGGCACCTCGCGATGCTCCTGCACTTCACGCTCGCCGGGTACCTGTTCGCGAACGCGCTCGTCGGGATCGACCCCGGGCCGCACCGGCCCGGCTGGCCCCAGCGGCTCCTGCTCCTGCTCGTCACCATGGCGTTCCACGCCTTCTTCGGCGTGTCCCTCACGACCGGGACGCAGCTCCTCGTGCCCGAGTGGTTCGGGCTCATGGGGCACGACTGGGGGATCACCGCGATCGCCGACCAGCAGCGCGGCGGCGGCGTCGCGTGGGGCATCGGGGAGCTGCCGACGCTGTCGCTCGCGATCGTCGTCGCGGTCATGTGGGCGCGGTCCGACGAGAAGGACGCCAAGCGCCGCGACCGCCGGGTGGACAAGGACGGCGACGTCGAGATGGACGAGTACAACCAGATGCTCGCGAAGATGGCGGAGCAGGACAAGGCCTGAGCGGCGCTCTCCCGGTGCCCTCGAGGTGCCCGGTGCCCGGGTGCCGAGCACGGGGTTGAGGTCGTCATTCGCTCGATGACGACCTCAACCCCGTCCTGGACCGCGCGGTTTCCCGTGTTGGCGGTCGTCCACAGGGGGCCAGCCAAGAGGGCCGTCCACAGTGCACCACCGGGCGGCGGCGCATGGTCGGCGTCACCTGCTGGGATGCCTCGATGCGCCACCTGTCGCCGGTACCTGAGGAGCTGCTCGTCGTCGCGCGCCGTCAGGAGGGGCTCGTGTCGGCGGCGCAGTGCGAAGAGCACGGACTCCGTTCGCACCGACGCTCTCGGCTCGTCGAGCAACGGCGATGGACGCAGGTGACACGTGGTGTCTACGACATCGACCCGGTGCCACCGGCCCGCCGGGAAGGGCCGGGGGTCCCGGACCATCGCCGTCGACGCGCCGCCTGGGCAGGTCTCCTCGCCTTCGGGCCGGAGGCGATCGCGGTCGGCCCGTGCGCAGTGGCTCTGCTCGGCATCCAGGGACTCCCGCTGCAGATCACTGCGCAGGCGGCGCTCCCGGGCGGGCGGGCGACAGGTTCACGGGACGGCATCCTGCTGAGGCAGTTCGACGACGGGATGACCGTCACGCGCGTCGCCGGGCGGTACGTCGCCACCCCGGACTGGGCGCTCGCCCAGACCGTCCCGGAGGTCGGGCGTCGCACCGCGGTCGCCCTGATGGACAGTGCGCAGCACCGCGGCCTGCTCGACGTCCGTGGACTCGACCGCGCGCACGACATGGCCCGAGGTCGACGAGGGGTCGCCAGGACGCATTCGTGGTGGGAGATCAGCGACCGGCGCGCCGAGTCCCCGCTCGAGACCCTTGCCCGGCTCGACTGCCTCGACGCCGGTGTCCCGCCCGACGAGCTCCAGGTGGTGATCTCGGGCGACGAGGGTCAGTTCCTGGCCCGGGGCGACCTGGGCTGGCGCCTCCCGGACGAGCGGTGGTTGATCGCCGAGGTCGACGGGGCCGAGGTGCACGGAGCTCCCGAAGCCCTGTTCGTCGACCGTCGACGGCAGAACCTGCTCGTCGCGTCACGAGGCGTCGCGTTGCTCCGCTTCACGGCCCGGGACCTTGCGGTCGTGGGGCGGGTGGGGCTGGAGATCCGCGCCTTCCTGGACCGAGCACGACGTTCCGTGCGATCCAGAACGGGGTTGAGGCCGCCATCCGACGGATAACGACCTCAACCCCGTGCTCGGCACCGACGGCTGGCCTCAGACCGCGATCCGCGCCCTCGCCCACGACGAGAAGCGGTCCACGACCCACACGAGCACGAGCACCATGAGGATGTAGGTCAGCATCTCGTCGAACCGGAACAGCTTGATCGACTTGTTGATGAGGAACCCGATCCCGCCCGCGCCCACGAGCCCCAGCACGAGCGAGGACCGCACGTTGACGTCGAACCGGTAGAGCAGCAGCCCCAGGAACTGCGGCACGACCGCGGGCAGCACCGCGTGCGTGACGACCTGGGTGCGGCCCGCACCGTTGGTGCGCAGCGCGTCGGCGGGCCCGGGGTCGATCTCCTCCATGGCCTCGGCCCACAGCTTGCCCATGACGCCCGTGTTGTGGACGACGAGCGCGAGCACCCCCGCGAACGGCCCGAGCCCCACGGCGGTCACGAAGATCAGGGCGAACACGACGTCGGGCACGGCGCGGAAGAACGACAGGATCGCTCGCGACCCCTGGTACCAGACCGACCCCGGCGTGCTGCCGCGCGCGGCGAGCACCGCGAGCAGGAGCGACAGCGGGACGGACAGCGTGGTCCCGAGCAGCCCGATCCACAGGGTCACGAGCGTGGCCTGGAGGCCGGGGGCCACGACGGTCGACCAGTCGAGGTCGGGCGGGAACGCCTCGCCGACGAACCGGGCCATGCCCTCCCCACCGCCCACGAGCGCGCTGATCGAGAAGCCCGTGCCCTGCCAGGCGAGGACGTGCAGCCCGAGCAGCACCGCGCCCGCGGTGACCCAGGTCGTGACCTGTCGGCCCGAGCGGTGGGCCGTGGGCACGACGACGTGCGCGAGCGTCTCGGGCGACGGCCCCTCGGTCCGGGCGGGGGAGCCGCCGCGCGGGGAGCGGGGCGAGCGGGTGGGGGCGGTGGCGGTCATGCGGGGACCCTCGTTCCGACGGTCGTCCGGGTGACGGTCACGGTCGCCGTCTCGGCCGAGTACAGGTGCTCGACGGCGTCGCGCGTCACCGCGTCCGGCGCACCGTTGAGGCGCTCGCGTCCGGCGACCATCCCGACGAGACGGTCGGCGTGCTCGCGTGCGAGCTCGGGGTCGTGGAGGACGGCGACGACCGCGAGCCCCTCGTCGTGCGCGAGGGTCGCGAGCAGCTCCATGACCTGGGTCGAGGCGGCAGGGTCGAGGGCCGAGGTGGGCTCGTCGGCCAGCAGGACGCTCGCTCGCTGGCACAGGGCGCGCGCGACGGCCACGCGCTGCTGCTGGCCGCCCGAGAGCTGGCCGACCCGGTCGAGCGCGCGGTCGGCGAGGCCGACGCGGTCGAGGCAGAGCACGGCCTCGGCGCGCAGCTCGCGGGGGAACAGCGACGCGACGAGCGACCGTCGCAGCGGAAGCCGCCCGAGCGCCCCGGCGCACACGTTGTCGAGCACGGTGCGTCGCCGCACGAGGTTGACCTGCTGGAAGATCATCGCGACCCGGCGCCTGGCCTCGTGCTGCTCCGCCGCCGAGGTCCGGTGGTGGGGGAGGACTTGCTCGCCGTCGACCCACACCTCGCCCGACGTCACGGGCGCGAGCCCGATCACGGACTTGAGCGTGGTCGACTTGCCGCAGCCGTTGGCGCCCAGGATCGCGACGAGCTCGCCCGCCGCGACGTCGAGGTCCATGCCGTCGACCGCGCTGCGCAGCACGGCGTCGCCGGTCTCGGAGCGCGTGCTGAACTGGACCCGCAGGTCACGGACGTGCAGACCGGGTGAGCGGACGCCGTCGGGCAGGTGCAGCACGCCCTCGGCTGCGCCGTGGTGTGAAGCCATCTGGAACAACTCCTTGCTGGAGCGGGACGCGAGCCCGCGAGGGAGAGAGGGCGGTCGACCGGGATCGCGGCCGACCGGACGGGACGAGCGGGGTGGGCCGCCGGGCCCGGTGGACCCGGCGTCCACCCGCACCGTCCGCGAGGGGTCAGACGTCGTCGGCGGTCAGCTTCAGCGTCTTCGCGAGGTCGAACAGCGGCTGGTACGTGTCGACGTCGACCTCGACGAGCGGGCCCGCCGGATCGACGTCGAGGAACGCGCCGATGGCCTCGACGTCGGCGGTGTCGAGCGTGAGGAGGGCCTCGTGCACGGCGTCCTTGAACTCCTGGCTCTGCGACCCGGCGACCGTGATGGGGTCGTTCGGGATGGCGTCGGACTCCCACACCTGGCGGAACGTCGAGGAGTCGAACGTGCCCTCGCGCTCGGCGGTCGCGAGCGTCTGGGAGTTGATCTGCGCGGCGTCGACCTGGCCGTTGGTCAGGGCGAGCAGCGCCTCGGGGTGGCCGCCCGCATAGGTGATCTCGACGTCGGTCTCGGCGAGACCCGCGTCGAGGATCGCGAAGCGCGGCAGCGCGTCGCCCGAGGTCGAGCCGGTCGAGCCGAGCGCGAGCGAGTGGCCCGGCAGGTCCTCGATGCTCTGGATCGGGGAGTCGACGGGGACCCAGATGCCCGCGGTGTAGCTCGAGAGCGAGCCGTCGGCGAGGCCGAACGAGGCGAGGGGCTCGGCGTCGGCGCGCTCGCTCGCGAACACGAACCCGAGCGGGCCGAACTGCGCGAGCTCGAGCTTGCCGTTCTCCATGGCGAGGACCTCGGCCGAGTAGTCCTCGACGATCGTCAGCTCGACGGGGCAGTCGAGCTTCTCCGACAGGGCGTCGGCGAGGTGCTGGTAGGCGGGCTCGAGCTTGGCGGGGTCCTCGTAGGGCTCGATGCCGAACCGGATCGCGCCGTTCGGGCACGTCGCGGACGCGGCACCGTCGGTGCTGGTCCCTGCGTCGGCCGTGCCGGTCGAGCAGGCGCTGAGGGCGCCGAGGAGCAGTGCGGCGGCGAGGACCGAGGTGGCCTGGCCGGTGCGGCTGCGGTGCATGTCTTCTCCTGGGGTGGGGGTTTCGCGAGAGAGGCTGGACTGGTCGGAGGGGCGAGAGAGAGGGGCGTCTGTCAGAGGAAGCCGTCGAGCACGCGCGGGGCGAGCCCGAGCGCGGTGGTCATGCCGATGCCGGACGTGACCGACACCGCGCGCACGCCCGGCATGGGCGTGACGTCGAGGAACGGCGCGGGCGCGGAGGCGTAGACGCCCTGCCAGCGCTCGCGGACCGTGAGGGGACCGCTGCCGAGGAGCCGCGCGGCCTCGGTGAGCAGGAGCTCGTCGAGGGCCTCGGGGTGGAACGGCCCGGGAGTGGTCGCGTAGGCGTGCGTGTCGCCGAGCGTGAGCGTCCCGTCGGGGCGCTGGGTGATCATGAGGTTCACCGCGGCGTCGATCAGGGCGGGGTGCTGGGCCCTCAGGCGCTCGCGGACGGCGGCGGTCGCGGGGGAGTGGCGGAAGCCGTCGTAGCGCAGCAGCGAGGTGCCGGTGAAGATCGCGGGGTCGATCTCCCGGGGGCCGCCGTCTGCGCCCGCGGGGGCGTCGACGCGCAGCATCTGCAGCGTGCACCGCTGGATGCCCGCGGCGGCGGCGGTGTCGGGGAAGAACCGGTCCACGTCGTGTCCGACGGCGAGGATCACCTTGGTCGCGACGACGTCGCCCCGGGAGGTGCGCACGAGGGTCACGCCGCTGCCTGCCTCGAAGCCCTGGACGGTCGTGGACCAGGCGAGGTGCGCGCCGCGCTGCTCGGCGTACCAGCGGGCGATCGCGGGGACCGCCTCGCGGGGGTCGACGCGGATGTCCTGGGACAGGAACGCGCCGCCGACGACCTCGGCGGGGTCGCCCGGGACGCGGTCGAGGACCTGGTCGCGGTCGAGCAGCCGGACGTGGCCGTCGCGGCCGTGGGCGAAGTCCTCGAGGACCTGCCGCTCGTCGTCCGCGCGGGCCACGACGACGGTCCCGGACTCGCGCAGCCAGAAGTCGGCCTCCTGGGCGAGCTGGAGCCAGCGCTCGCGGGCCGCGAAGGCGTACGTGAGGGCCGTGCCGTCCTGCGCGGTGAAGCAGCCGTGCCCGAAGTTGCGGACCGAGGCGCCGACGGCGCGGTCGTCGCGCTCGACCACGAGGACGGAGAGGCCGCGGCCGACGGCCTCGACGGCGTGCGCGAGGCCGACGATCCCGGCGCCGACGACCACGAGGTCGACGCGGGCGGGGAGGTCGTTCCCGGTGGACGGGCTGCGCGTGCCGGGGTGGCCGGCGGGGAGGGCGTGGGTGCGGCCGGACGGGGCCGGGCGTCGAGGTGCTGTGCTGCTCACGACACGGACACTGCCGTGCAGAACGAGCACGGAGCAAGCGATTCCAGGACTTGTCCAGACAAGTTTCCGGAGTGTTCACCTGGCGTTGACGCTCCGTGCGCGGGGTTCACGCGGCCGTCATCGGTACACCGTTCTCGGTGCGGGAGCGGCCTGTATGGTCAAGTCATGGCTCCGTCCTCGTCGTCCCCGCGTACCGCTCCGTCCCCGCCGAACCAGCAGGCCCGGCCGTCGTCGTCAGCCCGTCCGCCCCACCCGCCCCAGCCGTCGAACGGCCCGCTGCACCAGCACGTCCTGGGCGAGCTGCGCCGTCGGATCGTGTCCGGCACCTACGCGATCGGCGACTCCCTGCCGTCCGAGTCCGCGCTGTGCGCCGAGTTCTC
Source organism: Oerskovia sp. PE-21s (assembly GCF_056158145.1). Classification (NCBI taxonomy): domain Bacteria; kingdom Bacillati; phylum Actinomycetota; class Actinomycetes; order Micrococcales; family Cellulomonadaceae; genus Oerskovia; species Oerskovia sp. PE-21s. Next base: position 206,771 of record NZ_JBUXJM010000007.1, on the reverse strand, counting down.
GATCTCGCGCGGCACGGTCCGCCAGGCGCTCGGGACGCTGCGCAGCGAGGGGCTCATCGGCGGGGGACAGGGACGCCCGCCGGTCGTGCGCTCGCGCGCGGTCCCGCAGCCGTTCGAGACGTTCCTGTCGTTCAGCCGCTGGGCCGCGGGGGTGGGGCGCGTGCCCGGGCAGCGGACGGTCGAGGTCGCACGACGCGGTGTGCACGGCGTCGCGGCCGACGCCCTGGGGCTCGAGGAGGGCACGCCCGTGGTCGAGGTGCTGCGCCTGCGCCTGCTCGACGGGGTCCCGGCGATGGTCGAGCGCGACACCTTCATCGAGCCCGTGGGGCGCCTCATCTTCGAGTTCGACCCGGACACCGGTTCGATCTACGACCACCTCATCTCGCGCGGCGCGGACCTGCACGCGGCGCGCCACGTGATCGACGCCGTCGCGGCCGACGAGACCGACGCCGACCTGCTCGAGGTGCCCGCGGGCGCCCCGCTGCTGCGCGAGCGCCGCACCACGCGCAACGCCGCGGGCGTCCCCGTCGAGTACGCCGACGACCGCTACCTGCCCGAGCTCGCGGCCTTCACGATCGACAACACCCAGGACACGTCGCTCTCGATGGTCCGCTTCCCGACGGCGTCGGTCGCCGCGGCGTCCCTCGTGTCGCCCACCACCGGCACCACCGAAATCGAACCGACCCAGGAGCCCTCCGCATGACCAGCAGCAGCACCAGCACTCCCGGCACAGTGCCCGCCCCGCGCCCGCCCCTCGCGATCGAGCTCGTCGCGCTCGACGTCGCGGGCACGACCGTCGAAGAGGGTGGCGCGGTCTACGACGCGCTGCACACGGCGGTCCTCGAGCACGGGAGCCGTGCGACGTCGTCGGACATCCAGCACTGGATGGGGGCCGAGAAGCGCGCGGCGATCACCGCCCTGCTCGCGATCGGTGCCAGCACCTCCGGCGCGGCGGGGGACGCTCCCGACGACGCGACGGTCGACGCCGCGTTCGCGCGCTTCACCGCGCTGCTCCACGAGGCCTACCGGTTGAACCCGCCGACCCCGGTCCCCGGCGCGCCCGAGGCCTTCGCGGCCCTGCGCGCCGCAGGCGTCAAGGTCGCGCTGACCACGGGCTTCACGCGCGACGTGACCCGAGGGATCCTCGACGTGCTCGGTTGGACCGTCGCGTCCGGCCCCGAGCAGTGGCTCTCGCCCGAGGTCACGCTCGACGCCGTGACGTGTGCCGACGAGGTGCCGCTGGGCCGCCCGGCGCCCTACATGGTCCACCGCGACATGGAGCGCACGGGCGTCCTCGACGTCGCGCGCGTCCTCGTCGCGGGCGACACCGTGCTCGACCTGCGGTCGGGGGTCAACGCTCGCGCAGGGGCGGTCGTCGGGGTGCTCACGGGCAAGCTCGGCGCGGCGGACCTGGGGCGCGAGCGCCACGACTTCCTGCTCGACTCGGTCGCCGACCTGCCGGAGCTCGTGGCGCGCCTCAACGCCTGACCCCCACCCGGCACCCCGGAGCGCGGGGGTCTCAGCCCCGGGTGACGACCCAGCCGTCGCCCGTGCCGCGGGCGACGTGCAGGCTCGCGCCCGGGCTCAGGACGCGGTTCGCGATCGAGAGGTCCTCGGAGCACACGTCGGCCTGGGCGAGCCGCAGGTCCGCGACCTGCGCGACCTCGTCGTCGTTGACGAACACGAGGTAGCCCGTGCCGACGTCGACCGTGCTCGGGAGCTCGCCCTGCACGGGGCCGTCGGCCCCGGCTGCCTCCGCGACCTCGGTCGGATCGTCACCGGGGCACACGATCACGGCCTTCTGCCAGTCGAAGTGGGTCGTGGAGATGAGGTCGAGGTCGCCGTCCGCGCGGCCGGCGGCGGCGATCCCGGCGAGCACGGTGTCGTCGAGGTCCTGCGCGGGCTCGGACCCGCATCCGGTCAGGAGCAGCCCGACGACGGCGCTCACGGTCAGGGGGAGGAAGGGAGCCTTGGGCACGGGTCCAGTATGCGCTGCTCGGCACCGAGGGCGGGGCGTCGTGATAGGACGGTGCAGTGACCACTGACGACGCAGACTCCGTCCCGACCCCCTTCCACGACCTCGACCGGTACGTCGCGATCCCCCGCACGGGCGGCCTCGTGATGTCGCCCGACGGGCGGCGCCTCGTGACGAGCGTGTCGACGCTCGACGCCAAGCGCACGGCCTACGTCTCGGCGCTGTGGGAGGTCGACCCGACGGGTCAGTCGCCCGCCCGCCGCCTGACGCGCAGCACCAAGGGAGAGTCGGGCGCCGCCTTCACGGCCGAGGGGGACCTGCTCTTCACCTCCGCCCGGCCCGACAGCGACGCCTCGGCATCGACCGAGGGCGACCCCACGTCGGCCCTGTGGCTCCTGCCCGCGACGGGTGGCGAGGCGCGCGTCGTCGCCTCGGCCCCCGCCGGGGTGTCGGCCCCGCTCGTCGCGCGCAGCGCGCCCGTCCTCTCGCTCGCGGCCGACGTCCTGCCGAGCGCGCGCGACCTCGCGCACGACGCCGAGCTGCGCACGGCCCGCAAGGACAAGAAGGTCGCCGCGATCCTCCACACGGGCTACCCCGTGCGGTACTGGGACCACGACCTGGGCCCGTCCGAGCCGCACCGCTTCGTCGCCGGCCTCTCGCACCTGACCGACGAGCCGGCCCGTCCGCTCCCGGCGGACGACAGCACCGCCGAGGACACCGCCCCCGACCTCCCCGCAGGACGCGTCGAGCTGCGCGACGTGACCTCCGCCGTCGGGCCCGCGCTGCGCGAGCACTCCGCGGACCTGTCCGCGGACGGGACCACGCTCGTGACGACCTGGACCGTCGCCGGACCGGGCGCGTCCCAGCGCTCGATCCTCGTCGCGATCGACACCTCGACCGGGGAGCGCCGCACGCTCGTCGACGAGCCCGGCGCCGAGGCGTCCTCGCCCGTGATCTCGCCCGACGGTGCGTGGGTCGTGTTCGTGCGCGAGACCCTCTCGACCCCGCAGGACGCGCCCGAGCAGGGCCTCGCCGTCGTGCCGCTGCGCCCGGGCGACGGCTCGGACGGCGACCCCGACGACGGTGGCGCGAACCACGGCCTGCGCTCCCTCGCGGCGAGCTGGGACCGCTGGCCCACGTCGGCCGCGTGGCTGCCGGACGGCTCGGGCCTCCTCGTGACGGCCGACGACGACGGGCGCGGCCCGGTCTTCCACGTCGCGTTCACGCCCGACGGGTCGGGGGCCGACGGCACCGTGTCACGCCTCACCTCGGACGACGCGACGTTCACCGACGTCCGCGTCGCCCCCGACGCCTCGGCCGCGTACGCCCAGCGCACGAGCTACCTCGAGCCCTCGCACCCCGTGCGGATCGAGCTCGCGGACTTCCTCGCGGCCCCCGCCGGCGAGCGCACGCCCGTCGCGGCGACCGCGCTGCGCGGGCCCGTGGAGAGCCCGGACCTGCCCGGCACGCTCACCGAGATCGAGACCGCGGCGTCGGACGACGTGCGCGTCCGGGGCTGGCTGGCCCTGCCGCACGGCGCGAGCGCCGAGAACCCCGCGCCGCTGCTGCTGTGGATCCACGGCGGGCCGCTCGGCTCGTGGAACGCGTGGAGCTGGCGCTGGAACCCGTGGATCCTCGTGGCCCAGGGCTACGCGGTCCTGCTGCCGGACCCCGCGCTGTCGACGGGGTACGGGCAGGACTTCGTGCAGCGCGGCTGGGGGTCGTGGGGTGCGGCGCCCTACACGGACCTGCTCGCGATCACCGACGCGGCCGAGGAGCTGCCCGAGGTCGACGAGACCCGCACCGCCGCGATGGGCGGCTCGTTCGGCGGGTACATGGCGAACTGGGTCGCGGGACACACGGACCGGTTCAAGGCCATCGTGACGCACGCGAGCCTGTGGGCCCTGGACCAGTTCGGTCCCACGACCGACGCGTCGTACTACTGGCAGCGGGAGATGACGCCCGAGATGGCGGCCGAGCACTCCCCGCACCGCTACGTCGGGGACATCGTGACGCCCATGCTCGTGATCCACGGCGACAAGGACTACCGCGTCCCGATCGGCGAGGGCCTGCGCCTCTGGTACGAGCTGCTGTCGGCGTCGGGGCTCCCCGCGGCCGCGGACGGGAGCACCGACCACCGGTTCCTGTACTTCCCCGACGAGAACCACTGGGTGCTCCAGCCGCAGCACTCGATCGTCTGGTACCAGGTGGTGCAGGCGTTCCTGGCCGAGCGCGTGCTCGGCCAGGCCCCGGGCGAGGGTACGGCCCGGCTCCCGTCGACGCTGGGCTGACCGGGTACCCGCGGCCGCGCGAGGTAGGACGTGCTGGGGCGAGGCAGGGCGCGTCGCGCCCTGCCTCGCGCGGCACGTCCTCCCTCGGCGGGGCGCCGGCCGTCTGCGACCCGACCTCGCGGTCAGTGCGACAGGCGCCGGTGCGGCGGGAGGCGCCGGTCGTGCGCGGCACGGACCAGCTCGACGACCATGAACACGATGATGGACGCGACGAGCACGATGCCGAAGAGCAGGAACCAGTTCGCGGGGCCCGACCCCGTGGGCACGTAGACCGCGGCGTCGACGCTGGCGGCGAGCGTGAGACCGGACATGACGTTCCTCCCTGAGCGGGGAGCTCCGGGGCGGAACCCCTCCCTTCCAGGATGCACCCGTTCGGCGGTGCTGCACCCGGTGAGACGGCTCGGCCCCGGAACGGCTCGGGACTACGCCCTCGCCGCCCGGACGATCTCGGACGCGAGGTCGGCGGGCCGCGAGAACATGGGCCAGTGCCCGGTCGGGAGGTCGACGTACGTGACGTCGAGCTCGCCGAGCTCGGTGTGCAGGGGCGGCCCGGGGTGCGCCATCTGCTTCAGCACCTCCGAGGGCAGGCTCGTGCAGATCGCGGTCGCCGGGACGTCGAGCCGCCCCGGGTCGCTCACGTGCACCCGGCCGCCGGCGACGCCGCCCGGGTGGGGGACGGCCCGTGCGCGGAACCGGGCGAGCCCGGCCTCGTCGATCCCGTCGAGGCTCGACCCCGCGGCCGCGAGCTCGTCCCACGAGGGCAGGGGGACCTCGACCGTCCCCGCGGGCAGGTCCGGGGAGAGCGACGCGCCGTCGACCAGCGGCCCCGTGTCGACGTGGACCGTGCGACGGATGCGCGCGGGGTCGCGGTCGACGACCTCGTGGATCACGGGCCCCCCGCCGCTGTGCCCCACGAGCACGACGTCCCCGTCGAGGGGCGCGATCACGTCGCGCACGGCCTGGACGTGGTCCTCGCGGGTGAGGTGGCTGCGGTCGGTCGCGACGTCGTCGAGCCCGGGGAGCGTCACGGCGTGCGGTACGAGGCCCGCGGCCTCGAGGTGGGGGACGACGTCGTCCCACGCCCACGCCCCGAGCCAGAAGCCCGGGACGAGGACGACGTGGACCTGCTGGTCTTCGCTGTGCTGTGTGGTGGTCATGCCCCCAGCCTGCCGGGGCGCTGGTGACACCTGTCTGTCACCATTGTTCGAGGGGTTCCGGGCGAGATGCGTCCGCGGCCCGGACCCGACGGAGGCGGCACGTGAACAAGACCGAGCGGCTCTACGCCGTGGCAGAGGAGCTGCGCCGCGCAGGGCTCGGCGGGACCACGGGACCCCGGCTCGCACGCCTGCTCGAGGTGAGCGAGCGCACGATCAAGCGCGACGTCTCGGCGCTCCAGCAGGCCGGACTGCCGATCTGGGCGCAGGCCGGGCCGGGCGGGGGCTACGTGCTCGACCCGTCCGCGTCCCTGCCACCCGTCAACTTCACGCCGCAGCAGGCGGTCGCGGTCGCGGTCGCGCTCGCCGCCCTCCCGCCCGGCAGCCCGTTCGCGGTGGACGCCGCGGCCGCACAGGGCAAGGTCTGGGACGCGCTCGGTCCGCAGGCGCGCGAGCGGGCAGCGGCCCTCGCGGCGAGGGTGTGGATCGACCGGGGTGCCGGGGCGCGGCCTGCCCCGGACAGGACGATCCCCCCGCCCGGCGGCGCGACGACCGACGGCGACGGCACGACGGGCGGACCCGTGCCGCGCGCCCGGGTGCACCTGCAGGTCCTGCGTGCGGTCGAGCAGGCCCTCGCGCGGTCGCTCGTGCTCGCGATCCGGTACCGCGACGCGCGCGGCCACGAGTCGGCCCGCCGGGTCGAGCCCGTGATCCTGGCGCACAGGGAGGACGCGTGGTACCTCGTCGCCTGGTGCCGGTCCCGGGACGCCGTCCGCTGGTTCCGCCTGGACCGTGTCGAGCGCGCGGACCTCACGGGCGAGACGTACGTGCCGCGGCCGGTCGCGGAGGTGGGGACCCCGCCGTCGGGCGCGGCGCCCGTCGCCTGAACGGTCGAGGGTTTCGCGTTCCGGGAGTCCGCGCGATGATGGCCACCTGCCGACCCCGAGGAGACCTGCCGTGAGCACCGACCGCACCCGCGCCTTCTTCGACGCCCAGGCGCCCGACCTCACGGTCCTCGACACGGGCGAGGACACCGCGACGGTCCAGATGGCCGCGGCGACGCTCGGGGTCGAGCCGGGGCAGATCGCGAAGACGCTCGCGCTGCGCGACGGCGAGCGCAGCTTCCTGCTCGTGACGCGGGGCGACGCACGGGTCGACAACGCGAAGTTCAAGGCGACGTTCGGGACCAAGCCGCGCATGCTCGACGCCGAGAGTGCGACCGCTCTGACGGGGCAGCCGATCGGCGGGGTGGGGCCGTTCGGGCACAGCGGGCCCGTGACGGTGTACTGCGACGTGTCGTTGCAGGGCTTCGAGACGGTCTACCCGGCGGCGGGCAGCCCGACGAGCGCGTTCGCGATCACGCCCGGACGGCTCGCGGAGCTCGCCGGGGCGCAGTGGGTCGACGTCAGCCGGTAGACGGCGGAGGTCAGAGGACCTTGTCGCCCAGGAGCCGGTTCACGGTGTAGATGTCGACGCCGCGCCCGAACTCGAGCGTGACCCTGCCCAGCCCCGAAAACCACAGGACGAGCTCGGAGTCGAGGTCGATCGTCCCGGCGGTCTCGACGGAGTACGCCTGGATCTTGCTGTACGGCAGCGTCGTGAAGTCCTTCTTCCTGCCCGTCATGCCCTGGACGTTGAGCGCGAGGATGCGCTTGCTCGTGAACGTCACGGAGTCACGGATGCCCTTGAAGGCCAGGTAGACCTGCTCGTCGGCGTGCAGGATCTGCTGGAGGTCCTTCTGGGCGCTCGTCAGGTCCCAGGGGCTGAGCTTGACGAACGAGGCGTTGTCGAAGTCGATCACGCGGTCATGCTGCCATGGCCAGGGAGCTGGTCATGACGGACGACACGGCCGAGGCCTCGAGCCAGCGGCGCACGAGGCGGGCGTCCGCGGCCCGGCGCACCGGGCTGCGCAGGTTGAGGTGCGCGTAGGCCCGGTGCTCGACGAGGGCGGCACGGTCGTGGTCGAGGGCCCAGAGGATGGCGCAACGGAGCTCGTCGGTCGAGGGCCGGAACGCGTGGTCGAGGTGCATGATCACTCTCAAGGTGAGGGCCGCGGGTCTCGCGGCGGAGAAACTGTGTACACCTCTCAAGAGGGGCGAACCCGGACTTCATGACGCGACTTCACGGAAGAAGTTTTCCTGACAGTCTGTTTTGTGAAGCGAACGGCCTCAGCGACACGGTGACGCTCGTCACGTGCGTGTCGGTGGACCGTGCCACTCTCGACGCATGGACAGGGACGAGGCACGGGAGATCAAGAGCCAGCTCGCGGACTTCGCGCGCGATCTCGCCGCGGGCACGGACGCGACGGCGAGCGCGGCGCAGCCGGCCGGTGACGGAGAGCAGGAAGCACCCGACGGCCGGGACGCGCGGGTTCCCACGCTCGCGCTCGGGCTGGCGCCGCGCGAGGGCGGCGGGTACGGCATCGCGGTCCGCTACCGCCTGGGGGTCCCGGCCGTGCGCAGCATCGCCCGACGCGTCGCGTCCGAGGCGGGCCCGGTCGTGGACGTCCGTCGGACGGGGCGGATCCGCGCGCTCTCCCGGTCGACGGGCACCGGCCCGCGTCCGCCGGTCGTGACCGCCTTGGCGGCGGGGGAGACCGGCCGGGTGCGGCCGTTGCGCCCCGGGGTCTCGATCGCGCACGTCGACGTCACGGCGGGCACGCTCGGCGCGTTCGTCCTCGTCGGGGACACGTTGCACGCCCTGTCCAACTACCACGTGCTCGCGGGCTCGCCGCGCGCGCAGGTCGGGGACGCCGTCGTGCAGCCCGGGCCCGCCGACGGCGGACGCGCCCCCGCCGACCAGGTCGGCACGCTCGCCGCGACCGTGCCCCTCGCGCGCGGGCGGACCGCGACGGTCGACGCCGCGATCGCCCTGCTGGACGACCCCGACGTCGACCTCGACTACCCCGTGGGCCTCATCACGACCACGGCCGTCGCGCTCGGCGGCGAGACGGTCGGCAAGATCGGCCGGACGACCGCCGTCACCGCGGGGCGTGTCACCGCGATCGAGCTCGACGACGTCGTGGTCGGCTACGGCGAGGACCTCGGCGCCTTGCGCTTCGACGACCAGATCGAGGTCGAGTCGACCGGTACCGGACCGTTCTCGCGCGGCGGCGACTCGGGGTCGCTCGTGTACCGCGCGGACGGCGTCGCGCTCGGGCTGCTCTTTGCCGGGTCGGAGACCGGGGGAGAGAATGGGACCGGGCTGACGTACGTCAACCCGATCGACACCGTCCTCGCCGCGCTCGACGCCCGGCTCGCGCGCTGAGCCCGCCTCGCCCCGCGGCGGACGGTCGGAGGGTGGTACCGGTGGCGAGCATCGAGCAGGCCCGGGTGGCCAAGGCCGCGCTCAAGCAGGCCCTCGCGGGCCAGGACGGCGTGACGGGGATCGGCCTGAGGCACGAGGGGGCGGGCGCGGCCGGTCGCACGGGTGACGCGGGCCCACAGGCCGAGGCCGCCGACACCTGGTGCCTCCAGGTCAACGTCGTCGACGCCGCCGCGACGGGCGACGTACCGCAGGAGGTCGACGGCGTCGCGGTCGTCGTGCGCGTCACGGGGCGGATCGACCGATCGGGCTAGGGCTCGTACTGCTCGCACGGGGGTAGCAGCTGCCGACAGGGCGAGGTCGAGTGCTGCCCGGTGTGCGAGCAGAATGGTCCGGTGACCTCCACGACCCCCCACGCCCGCCTGCCCCGCGTCCGCGCCTCCGAGCTCGTCGGCCGGGGGTGGCTCAACACCGGCGGCCGCGACGTCTCGCTCGCGGACCTGCGCGGGGGGGTCGTCGTGCTCGACTTCTGGACGTTCTGCTGCGTCAACTGCCTGCACGTCCTCGACGAGCTGCGCGAGCTCGAGGAGGCGCGCCGCGACGACCTCGTCATCATCGGCGTCCACTCGCCGAAGTTCGAGCACGAGGCAGACCCGGTCGCGCTCGCCGCCGCGGTCGAGCGCTACGAGGTGCGCCATCCCGTCCTCGACGACCCCGAGCTCGTCACCTGGTCCGCGTACACCGCGCGGGCCTGGCCGACGCTCGTCGTGATCGACCCCGAGGGCTACGTCGTCGCGCAGATGGCGGGCGAGGGGCACGCGTCGGCGCTCGCCGCGCTCGTCGACGAGCTCGTGACCGAGCACCGCGCCAAGGGCACGCTGCGGTCCCTCGCCGCCGGGAGCGACGACGTGTACGTGCCTCCCGCCCCGACGTCGGGCACGCTGCGCTTCCCCGCCAAGGCGATCGCGCTCCCGGGAGGCAACCTTCTGGTCGCGGACGCCGGGCACCACTCGCTCGCCGAGCTCGGGCCCGACGGCGAGACGCTCGTCCGGCGCATCGGCTCGGGCGAGCGCGGGCTCGTCGACGGCGGGCCGGACGTCGCGCGGTTCAGCGAGCCCAACGGGCTGTGCCTGGTCCCGACCGAGCTGCGTGCGCACCTCGGCTACGACGTCCTGGTCGCGGACACGGTCAACCACGCGCTGCGCGGGGTCCGCCTCGCGGACGGCCGGGTGACGACGGTCGCGGGGAACGGCCAGCAGTACATGGTGGGGGCGGTTGACAACGTGCTCGCGGCCGCTGACGGTGGTGCGCCGGTCGGTGGGACGCTCGCCGAGGTCGACGGTCCGTTCGGGTCGCGACTCACGGTCCTCGTCGGCGCGAACACGCCGGAGCAGCCCAGGCCCGCGGGCCTGCCCGCGACGATCGAGAACGCGGGCGGCGCGGTGCTGCAGAAGCTGTCCTCGCCCTGGGACGTGGCCTGGGTCGAGCAGATGGGGGCCTTCCTCGTCGCGATGGCGGGCAACCACTCGCTGTGGGCCTTCGACGGCGAGCAGGGATCGATCGACCTCGTCGGCGGCACCATGAACGAAGGTCTGCTCGACGGGCCGCTCGTCGACGCCTGGTTCGCGCAGCCGTCCGGGCTGGCCGTCGGCCCGGACCGGCGCGTGTGGGTCGCGGACTCGGAGACGTCGGCGCTGCGCGTGGTGACCCCGGTCGCCGGGACGACGCAGGGAGAGGTGAGCACCGCCGTCGGGCAGGGGCTGTTCGACTTCGGGCACCGCGACGGGGCCGCCGACCAGGCGCTGCTCCAGCACCCCCTCGGGGTCGCGACGCTGCCCGACGGCAGCGTGGTCGTCGCCGACACCTACAACGGGGCGATCCGTCGCTACGTCCCGCCCGCCTCGCCGGACGTGTCAGAACGAGCGAGCACCCCGGGCCTCGTTGGTTCTGACGCGAGCGTCGGCCAGGTGACGACCCTGGCGACGGGCCTCGCGGAGCCGAGCGACGTCGTCGTGCTCGTGGACGGGGAGCCGTGGGCCCCCGGTGAGGCCACCGAGGCGGGGGCGCGCGTCGACCTGCTCGTCGTGGAGTCCGCCGCGCACCGCGTCACGCGCGTCGCGCTCCCGGCGACGCTCGCGGGAGAGGTGCTCGACGGCGGCGCGCACCGCACGCAGCGACCCGTCACCGACGTCGTGGCCGGGGAGCTGCGGCTCGACGTGCCGTTCTCGCCCGCACCCGGGCAGAAGCTCGACGACCGGTACGGGCCCTCGACGCGCCTGACCGTGAGCGCGACGCCGCCCGAGCTGCTGCTCGACGGCGCCGGGACGGGGACCGACCTCGTCCGAGCCCTCGTCGTGAACCCTGCGGTGGGCGAGGGCGTGCTGCACGTGACCGCCCAGGCCGCGTCGTGCGACGTCGTGCCGCTGCTCGACGACGGGACGCCCGACCCCGACGTGTTCCCTGCCTGCCACCTCGCGCAGCAGGACTGGGGCGTGCCGGTGCGGGTCGTGGACGGTTCCCCGGACGATCGGGTGCTGACGCTCCCGCTCCGGGGGTGAGCCCGCGCCGTCGGACAGGCTGAGATCGGACGGGGACACGCCCGGGGCCGGGCTTCGGCGACGAAGCCCGGCCCCGGGGATGAGTACGTCAGAAGCAGCCCGGCGTCCACTTGTGGCTCAGGATGTGACCCGCGGTGCTGAAGGTCTTGGACTGGCCGCTGTTGACGGCATAGGTCGAGTTGAACGGGCCGCCACCCCCGGCGTTGACCCAGGTGACCACGAGAAGACGGCAGCTCGAGGCCGTGTTCGTGTACGTCTTGGTCTCGGCGGCGTTGGCGGCGGTGGGTGCTGCCAGCATGAGTGCGGCGGTCGTGGCGATGACGGCGATGGCCTTCTTGAACTTCATCGTTCTCCTTGAAGGGTCGTGATGCACGAGGCATCGTGACACCATGCTCGCCCCCTGTGGACGTGGCGTCGATCACAGAGCCTGGCATATGGAAGGACCGCGCACCATTTATAGGCGCGCGACCGCACGACCGCCGGTCCAGCGCCACGGGCGCGGACATGCCAGAACGAGCGTGACCTCGAGGTCACGCTCGTTCTGACGCCAGCATCACTCCCAGATCAGGAGCTCTTCGCCGCGCGCGACCCAGGTCCCGACCGGGGCCAGCGGGGTCACGGCGTCGGGCTTGCCCTCGAGCGCGACGACGGGGCAGACGGCCGAGCGGCCACCCTCCTCGATCGCGGCAGGGTCCCAGGTGACCAGCGTCGTGCCCTGGTGGACCACGTCACCCTGGGCGACGTGCAGCGTGAAGCCCTCGCCCGCGAGCTGGACCGTGTTGATGCCCAGGTGCACGAGCACGGCCTGGCCGCTGTCGTGCTTGATGACGAACGCGTGCGGGTGGACCTTGACGACCGTCCCGCTGACCGGGGCCGACACGAGGCCGCCCTCGGCGGGGTCGGGGGCGATCGCGGTACCCGGACCGACGAGTCCCGCGGAGAACACCGGGTCGTCGACGTCCGACAGGGCGACGACGGTCCCGGTGACCGGGGAGAGGACGGTCAGGGGCGCTGCGGTCAACGGAGGTCCTCGATGTCCGAGGCGAGGTTGTCGGCCTCGGGGCCGACGATCACCTGGATCGCGTTGCCCGTCCGGACGACCGCGATGGCCCCGGCGCCCGTGAGGGTCTTCTCGTCGACCAGGCTCGGGTCCTCGACCTCCACGCGCAGACGCGTGATGCAGGGTTCGAGGTCGAGGATGTTCGCATCCCCGCCGAGGCCCTTGAGGATCTGCTCTGCCTTGCTCATGTCGTGCTCCTTCGTGTGCTGGTGCGGACGTACGTCGAGGTGCCCGCGGACAGCGGGCACGGGGTCACATGAGGTCTGCGAGGTCCGAGGCGATCGTGTCGACCTGGGGGCCGACGACGACCTGGACCACTCGTCCCGTCGTCATGACCCCGAAGGCGCCGGCGGCGCGCAGGGCGGCCACGTCGACGAGGCTGGGGTCCTTGACGAGCGACCGCAGTCGGGTGGTGCAGGGGTCGATCTCCTCGATGTTGCTCACCCCGCCGAGGCCGGCGAGTATCGCGGCGGCCCGTGCTGCATCGGCTGCAGTCATCGTTGCATCCTCTCTGGTGCGTGGGTCGTGGGTACGGCGTCGGTCGCGCCGGTCGTGGGGGTCATGCGGTCTCGGCCGTGCCGGACCCGGAGGTGGGCTCGGCCTCGAGCTCCGGTGCGGGGGCGGGCCGGGGGACGATCGTGGGCCGCGCCTCGCGGAGCGGGACGACGACCGAGTACCGGTCGCCCCGGTAGCACATCTGGGAGTACATGCAGGCGCCGTCGTCCGAGTAGGTCTTGCGGTGCGCGCGCAGGACGGCCCGGACGCTCGTCATGGCGAGGATCGTCTGCTCGGCCGCGCTGGCCTCGGCCGCCATGATCGTGTCCTCGCCCCACGTCGGGGAGTGGCCGCGCTCGCGCAGCGCGCCGTACAGGCTGTCGGGGACACCGTTGTCGAGCAGGTCGGGGGCGAGCGTCACAGGCACCCACGCGCGCTCGACGGCCATGGGCGTGCCGTCCGCGAAGCGCAGGCGCTCGACGTAGTGCACGCGGTCCTCGGGAGCGATGCCGAGGGCCTCGGCGACGACCCGGCCCGCGGCGAGGGTGTCGCTGTCGATGACCTGGGTGCTGGGCACCAGACCGAGACGTCGTGCTTCCTCGCCGAACGTCGTCAGGCGCATCTCGAAGTCGGTGTGCTGCGGGGCGACGAACGTGCCGCGGCCCTGCTCGCGCTGGAGGACGCCGTCGGCCACGAGGGACTCGAGGGCCTGGCGGACCGTCATGCGGGAGACGCCGAACTTCTCGGTGAGCACGCGCTCGGAGGGGACGGCGTCGCCGATGGTCAGCTCGTTCGCGATCAGGTCGCTCAGGTAGGCGCGCACGATCTGGTGCTTGTGCCCGCCTTTAGGTGCTCTGGCCTGCGTCGTCGCTGCCACGTGTTCCTCGCTCTCGGTCGCTCCGGGTTTGCCGGGGCTTGACACATCATGATGTCTAGACCACTCTGTCCGCAAGTGGTCCAGACAACTATCCCACCACAGACGGTGGCGATGGCTCGGGTTACAGCAACGACGCGCTCCACAGTCCGGGCCGGCGTCGTGATCAAGGCAGTTCCCAGTTCAAGCGGTGCGGTCCGACGGCCTCGGATGCACCCGATCAACGAGGAGTGAACATGACGTCCGTGGCCGAAACACCCAAGGTGAAGAAGGGGATTCCCGGCTTCGCCCAGCTGCAGAGGGTCGGTCGATCCCTCATGCTGCCCATCGCCTCCCTGCCCGCCGCAGCACTGCTGCTGCGTCTCGGGCAGGCCGACATGCTCGGCGCCGACGGTGCCGCGGGCACCTTCCCCTGGCTGCAGCCCGTGGCCGACGTGTTCGCGTCCGCCGGTAACGCGCTGTTCGCGAACCTCGCACTGCTCTTCGCGGTCGGTGTCGCGGTCGGTTACGCCAAGAAGGCCGACGGCTCGACCGGCCTGGCCGCCGTCATCGGCTACCTGGTGTTCAAGGGTGTGAGCGACGCGCTCTCGCCGTACGTGCTGGGCAAGCCGGACACCCCGGCCGAGTGGCTGGCGGGCGCCAACCCCGACGCCATCACCGCGGCGCAGGACGGGAACTTCCTCGACCTGGTCACGGCCGCCATCACGGGCGGTCCCGAGCAGAAGCTCATCAACTACGGCGTCCTCGGCGGCATCGTCATCGGTCTGACCGCCGCGATCATGTTCCAGAAGTACAGCCGCATCAAGCTGCCGCCCTACCTGGCCTTCTTCGGCGGTCGCCGCTTCGTGCCGATCGTCACCGCGGGTGCCGCAGTCATCATCGCCGTGATCGGCGCGCTCATCTACCCCTGGTTCGACGCGGGCTTCACGGCCGTCGGCGACTGGGTCACGGGCTCCACGGTCCTCGGTGCGTTCGTCTACGGCACGGCCAACCGCCTGCTCGTCCCGATCGGCCTGCACCACCTGCTCAACTCGCTGCCCTGGTTCCAGTTCGGCAGCTACACCGACGCGAGCGGCGCGGTCTGGCACGGCGACATCGCGCGCTTCCTGCACGGCGACCCGACGGCCGGCACCTTCATGACCGGCTTCTTCCCGATCTTCATGTTCGCCCTCCCGGCGGCCGCGCTCGCGATCATCCACACGTCGAAGCCCAAGAACCGCAAGCTCATCGGCGGCATCATGGGCTCGGCCGCGCTCGTCGCGTTCGTCACCGGCGTGACCGAGCCCCTCGAGTTCGCGTTCGTCTACGTCGCCTACCCGCTGTACGCGATCCACGCCGTCCTCACGGGCACCTCGCTCGCCCTCGTCAACGCCCTGGGGATCAAGTCCGGCTTCGGGTTCTCGGCCGGTGCGATCGACTACATCCTGAACTTCCGCATCGCGACGATGCCCCTGTGGATCATCGTGATCGGCCTCGGGTACGCGGTGATCTACTACTTCCTGTTCCGGTGGGTCATCACCAAGTGGAACCTGCGCACGCCGGGCCGCGAGGACGACGACTCGGCCGTGGGCGCCGACCCGACCGCCGACCCGGTCCTGGTCGCCGAGGAGAAGAAGGCGGCCGAGGCCGACCTGTCTCCCGCGGAGCTCGATGCCCGAGGCTCCGGGGCGAAGGCCGACGGCGGAGGCGGCAGGTGACCTCCGTCCTCGACGGTGTGGGCGTCAGCCCCGGGCGGGGGGCCGGTGTCGTCGTGACGATGCCGGCCCCCGTGCCCGAGCCCGCCGCGGCGACTCTCGGGCCGGACGCGGACGTCGAGGCGGCGGTCGCCGCGATCGACGACGCGGTCCGCAGCGTCCAGGCGGACCTCGCGGCACGCGCCGCGAGGGCGACCGGCACCGCCGTCGAGGTCCTCACGGTCACTGCCGCCATGGCCGCCGACACCACGCTGTCCAAGGAGTCCGCCCGCAAGGTCCGCGACGAGCGGACCGTCCCCGAGAGGGCCGTGTGGGAGGCGGCCGGTGACCTCGCGGCCCGCCTCGAGTCGCTCGGCGGCATGATGGCCGAGCGCGCGCACGACGTCCGTGACGTGCGCGAGCGCATCGTCGCGGCCCTCACGGGCCGCCGGGCGCCGGGTGTCCCGGACCTCGACCACCCGTTCGTGCTCGTCGCGACCGACCTCGCGCCCGCCGACACCGCGACCCTCGACCCCGCGCGGGTCCTCGCGATCGTCACGAACGGAGGAGGCCCCACGTCGCACACCGCGATCCTGGCCCGCTCGCTCGGGATCCCGGCGGTCGTCGCGGCGCCTCGAGCCACCGAGCTCGCGGACGGCGAGACCGTGCTGGTCGACGGCTCGCAGGGCACGGTCGAGCGCGACCCGTCGCCCGAGGACGTCGCCCGTGTGCTCGACCGCCCGCGCGGTCCGCGTGCGTTCGACGGCCAGGGCAGGACGGCCGACGGCGTGCGGGTCCAGCTCCTCGCCAACGTCGCGGACCCGGCCGGGGCCGAGGCCGCGGTGGCCGCAGGGGCGGAAGGGGTCGGTCTGTTCCGGACCGAGTTCTGCTTCCTGGGACGCACCGAGGAGCCCGGTGTCGACGAGCAGGTCGCGGCGTACCGGGCCGTGCTGAGCGCGTTCGGGGGCCGCAAGGTCGTCGTCCGCACGCTCGACGCGGGCGCCGACAAGCCCCTGCCGTTCGTCACGGCCGACGACGAGCCCAACCCCGCGCTCGGCGTCCGTGGGCTGCGCACCGCGGTGCGCCACCCCGAGGTCCTGGCGCGCCAGCTCGACGCGATCGCCCAGGCCGCTGCCGCCGAGGAGGCCGACGTGTGGGTCATGGCCCCCATGGTCGCGACCCCGGACGAGGCCCAGGAGTTCGCGGCAGCCTGCCGTGAGCGGGGTCTGGCGACCGCGGGCGTCATGATCGAGGTCCCCGCCGCGGCCATCCAGTCGCGCTGGGTCCTGGAGCGGGTCGACTTCGCGAGCATCGGCACGAACGACCTGACCCAGTACACGATGGCCGCGGACCGGGAGACGGCGGACCTCGCTGCGCTCTCGACGCCGTGGCAGCCCGCGGTGCTCTCTCTCGTCGGTGCCGCGTGCGCGGGCGGGGCCGAGCACGGCCGCCCGGTCGGGGTCTGCGGGGAGGCCGCGGCAGACCCGGCGCTGGCGCCGGTCCTCGTGGGCCTCGGGGTCACGTCGTTGTCGATGACGCCGCGCGCGCTCGGCGACGTCGCGGCCGTCCTCGCGGCGACGACCTCCGAGCAGTGCGCGGCGCTCGCGAAGATCGCGGTGGCCTCGCCGACCGCGTCGGCCGCTCGCGACGCGGTCCGTGCGCAGCTGCCCGTGCTGGAGGAGCTGGGGCTGTAGCCCTGCGGCGGTGCTGCCTCACCGTCCGCCACGCAGCACTCAGCCCGTGCCACCTCGGACGAGGGGCCACGGGCTGAGTGCTGTCGTGCGTGGGCCCGGCGACGGCGCCGGGACGAGAAGGTCAGACCGTCTCGCGCCCGAGGAACTCGGCGAGGGCGTCGAGGGCCGCCTCGGCCTCCGCGCCGTCGGTCTCGGTCGCGAGCACGACCTGGTCGCCTGCTGCCGCGCCGAGCGTCATGACGCCGAGGATGCTCGCGGCGTCGACGGTCTCGGCGCCTTCCTTGGTGAGGGTCACGGCGACGGGCTGCTTGCCCGCCTCGGCCACGAAGAGCGCCGCGGGGCGTGCGTGGAGTCCCTCGGCGATGGCGACGGTGACGGTTCGTTCCATGACGTGCTCCTCCTGGAAGTGGTATAGACCAGTCCACTGTAGCGGAGGTGGACGACGGCGGCGGCCGGAGCCCGGCCCGACCCGCCCGCTCAGGCCGAGTCCTGCTCCAGGTACGCCACGAGCGACTCGAGGGCGGCGAGCGCGCGCGCGTCGTCGGTCTCGGTCGAGAGGACGACGTCGTCGCCCGGGCCGAAGCCTGGACGCGTCGTACCGACGGTCGAGGACGAGACGGCGTCGGGACGGTCCATGCGCACTCCAGTGCTCCGGGAGGTTCGGTCGAGCAGCATCCTGCCAGAGTTCGAGCGGCGCCCAGGACGCCCTGTGAACACCGCTCACCCGCTGGGTCTAGGGTGTCGGACATGCGTGAAGCGACGACGCCCGACGCCCAGCCGCCCGCCCAGGGCGAGGCCAGAGGGGGTGAAGCAGGCAGGGGAGAGGAGCCCCGGATCAAGGTCACGCTGTCCAGCGCCAGCGTCTACCCGCGCAAGGCGCCGTTCGCCTTCGAGGCCGCAGCCCACCTGGGCTACGACGGCATGGAGGTCATGGTCTGGTCGGACACGACCACGCAGGACGCGAAGGCGCTCGGCAAGCTCTCGGCCGACGTCGGCATCCCCATCCGCAGCGTCCACGCCCCGACGCTCCTCGTGAGCCAGCGCGTGTGGGGACGGTTGCCCGGACCCAAGCTCGAGCAGACCGTGGACCTGGCGCTCGAGCTCGGGGCGCAGACCGTCGTCGTGCACCCGCCGTTCCGCTGGCAGGGCCTGTACGCGCGCGGCTTCGCCGACCACGTGCGCGAGCTCAACGCCGCCACGGGTGTCACGGTCGCGGTCGAGAACATGTACCCGTGGCGTGGGCGCAAGCGAGAGGTCCAGGCCTACCTGCCCGGCTGGGACCCGACCGACCACCCCTACGACGCCGTGACGCTCGACCTCTCGCACGCCGCCGTCGCGCGCCAGAACAGCCTCGACCTGCTCGACGTGTTCGGTGATCGGCTGGCCCACGTCCACCTCGCCGACGGCACCGACTCCATGAAGGACGAGCACATGGTCCCCGGGCGTGGCACCCAGCCGTGCGACAAGGTGCTCGGCGAGCTCGTGCGCCGCGGCTGGGAGGGGGACGTCGTCGTCGAGATCGCGACACGGCGCGCCCGCACTGCCGCAGAACGCTACGAGGACCTCGCGGCGTCGCTCGCGTTCGCGCGCACCTACCTCCAGCCCGAGCCGCACGCCGACTACCAGCCGCCGCCCGGCCACGAGCACCGGCACCTCGACGCCTGGTAGGACCGACGTGCCGAGCACGGGGTCGAGGTCGTCCTGTCGCCGATCCCGACCTCAACCCCGTGCTCGACCGCTCACCCGCCAACGGGCTCGACCGCTAGCCCGCAGGGGTCGGCCCGGCGAGGGCCGCCTTGGCGTCCTTCGCAGCCGTGCTCTGCGCGAACGCGGCCACCAGGATCACGACGCCCGTGACGACCAGGTACAGGCCCAGCAGCACCGTGATGGTCTGCAGCCCGGTCACGGGGCTCACGAGCACCAGGACGCCGAACACGACCCACAGCGCGGCCGTCGCGAGCTCCCAGTCCCAGCCGGGCTCGCGCGTGCGGCGAGCGCGCAGCGCCCCGACCAGGCCGATCACCCCCGCGACGAGCGCCCAGACGCCGACGAGCCGCAGCACGAGCGTCACGCTCGCCGACGGCCAGAACGCGAGGACGAGACCCACGACGATGCTCAGGCCGCCCACGACCCAGCGCCACACCGCGCCCTCGCCGTCCTTGCGCTGCCGCCTGGCCTCGACCAGGAAGAGGATCCCCTGGAGGACGGCCATCGCCGCGACGAGCCACGTGAGCCACTGGATGCCGCGGTCCGGCGCGACGAACAGCACGACGCCGATCACGAGGAACAGGGCTCCGCGCAGGTAGGCCAGGCCCCACAGGCGTCGGGCGATCTTGGTGGTGCGTCCGGTGAGCGTCTCGTCCTGCTCGGTCATGGGATCCACCGTCCTCGCGCGGCCGGCCCCGCAGCGGGTCCGTGGGGCGTCGCAGACCTCGTCCTCGGAACGTAGCGCGCGGGTGCGGCGGGCGCGCGGCGGACCCGTCGAAAGCTTGCCTCGCCGAGCCTGAGGTTCCCTGCGGTCGAGAACGGGGTAGAGGTCGCTACGGACGCCAGGACGACCTCAACCTCGTTCTCGGCACCCGGGTCAGGCCCGGTCGATCGTCATCTCGACGCCGTCGAGCAGCCGGTCGAGCGACGCGTCGAACGGGTCGCTCGGCGCGTGGAACCCGCCCGCCTCCCAGATGCGCGTCATGACGGGGTAGCGCTCGACGTCGAACCAGTCGGCCCAGAAGCTGCTCATCGACGTCCAGTATTCGTCGCTGCTCATGCCGCTCGCGTCGTTCTCGACGGACTCGGCCACGGCGGCGCGCGCGAGCCCGCGCACGAACGCGTCGACCAGGCCCAGGATCTCGACGACGCGCTCCGCGGACAGGCCGGTGTCGACGAGCGTCCGCAGCCCGGCCTCCTGGGCGTCGAGCACGTGCGGCGCGAGGGGCAGGCGCCACATGTTGGTCTGGAGGATCCAGGGGTGGCGCTGGTACAGGTGCCAGACCTCGCGCGCGTACCGCGACAGCCCCTCGCGCCAGGGAGCGTCGGCCGCGGGGAGGTCGAGCTCGGCGAACGCCCGGTCGATCATGAGGTCGACGAGCTCGGTGCGCCCGGGGACGTACGTGTAGAGGGACATCGCGCCCATGCCCAGGCGGGCGGCGACGCGGCGCATCGAGAGGGCGTCGAGGCCGACCTCCTGCGCGACGGCGATCCCGGCGGTCACGACCTCGTCGAGCGTCAGGCGCGCCTTGCGGCCGCGGGTCGGCGGAGCGGGCGGGTCCCACAGGAGTGCGAGGCGCCGGGTCACGTCGGCGGGTCGGGGGACCTGGTCGGTGGGGTCCGGGGCGGTGTCGTCCTCGGGCGCGTCGCCCTCGGGGGTGCCGAGCGAGACGTCGAGCGGCGCGTCCGCCGATGAGTCCTGGGTCCGCGCGGAGTCCACCCCGTCGGAGGGGACCGGGGCGACGGTGTTGCTGGCCATGGTGCCTGATCCTCCCACTTTCGCGTTGTGCCGGGGGCCCTTCAATTCCCGTACACCGTATGCTAGCGTGAAAACCTATTCCAGTACACCGTACGCGAGAGGCGTGAGCCATGATCCACACCGAAGGGCTGACCAAGACCTTCCATCGCAAGAAGGAGGTGGTCGAGGCGGTCAAGGGCATCGACGTCGACGTCCGTGAGGGCGAGCTCGTCGC
Source organism: Oerskovia sp. PE-21s (assembly GCF_056158145.1). Lineage (NCBI taxonomy): Bacteria > Bacillati > Actinomycetota > Actinomycetes > Micrococcales > Cellulomonadaceae > Oerskovia > Oerskovia sp. PE-21s. The sequence continues at coordinate 186,053 of NZ_JBUXJM010000007.1, read as the reverse complement.
GTTCCTCGGCCCCAACGGCGCCGGCAAGTCCACGACGCTGCGCATGCTCACGAGCCTCCTCGAACCCACGTCGGGCCGGGCCGAGGTCGCGGGCTTCGACATCCGCACCCAGCCCGCCGAGGTCAGGTCGCGCATCGGGTACATCGGCCAGGGCAACGGGGGAGGGTTCTCCTACCGCGTCGCCGACGAGCTCCACAACCAGGGCCGCTTCTACGGCCTGGCGGCCTCGGAGTACCAGCGCCGGGCCGCGGACCTCCTCGAGGCGCTCGAGCTCGACGGCCTCGGCAAGCGCACGGTCCAGAGCCTGTCGGGCGGTCAGCGCCGCCGCCTCGACGTCGCGCTCGGCCTCATGAACCACCCGCCGCTGCTGTTCCTCGACGAGCCCACCACGGGCCTCGACCCGCACAGCCGCGCGAACCTGTGGGATCACATCGGCGTCCTGCGCGAGCGGTACGGCATGACGATCGTCCTCACCACGCACTACCTCGACGAGGCCGACTCCATGGCCGAGCGCGTCGTCGTCATCGACCACGGCACGATCGTCGCCGACGCCCCGCCCGCCGCGCTCAAGCGCGACCACGCCGACGACGTCGTGACGCTCGTCGTCGCCGGCACGCCCGGCTCCCAGGGCGAGGTGCCCGACGACGTCACGCGCGTCCGCGCAGCCCTCGCCCCGGTCGTGGGCGGGGCGGGCGACGGTGCCGAACGTACCGAGGACGGGAAGCTGCACGCGACCGTCGGTGCCGGGGGAGACGTCACGGTGACCCTGTCCACGACCCACGGCGCGGACCGCCTGCCCGAGGCGATCGAGTCCCTGCGGGTCGCAGGGCTCTCGGTCCGCTCGGCGGGGCTCAAGCAGGCGAGCCTCGACGACGTGTTCCTCAACCTGACCGGTCGGAGCCTGCGCGAGGAGGCGGCGTGATGGACGAGCAGACGAACCCCGGGCAGAGCAGCCTGACGCACCCCGGGCTCGACACCCGGACCGCACCACAGGCCACGGCGAGGCAGGGTACCGACCGGCGCTCCGACGTCGGGCGCTCGGGGGCCGCGAAGTTCCTCGGCGACACCTGGGCAGTCTTCACGCGCGAGATCCTCCTGGTCCTGCGCGACCCCTTCACCCTGATCTTCTCGCTGCTCCAGCCGCTGATCTTCCTGGGGCTGTTCGGGCCGCTTCTGACCGGCGCCGTGGGCGGCGGCATGGGCGGACCCGGCGGGTCCACGGCCGCGACCCTCCAGTGGTTCGTGCCCGGCGTGATCGTCATGATCTCCCTGTTCGGGACCTCCATGACGGGCTCCAACCTGCTCTACGAGATGATGACCGGCTCCTACGAGCGCGTCCTCGCGACCCCGCTCGACCGGTCCGCGATCCTCGTGGGCCGCGCGCTCAAGGAGTTCGCGCCGCTCGTGGTCCAGGGCCTGCTCATCGCGCTCGTGTGCATCCCGTTCGGGTTCACGTTCTACCCGCTGCACGCGCTCGCGGGGCTCGCCCTCCTGGGGCTGTTCGGGGTCGGCGTCGGGGCCCTGTCCTGCGCGCTCGCGCTCGCCGCGAAGAACCGCGAGTGGCTGTTCTGGGGCGTCCAGCAGTCGCTCCTGTTCCCGCTGCTCATCCTGTCCGGCATGATGCTCCCGCTCGAGGCCGGACCGTCGTGGATGCAGACCGCCGCGAAGTTCAACCCGCTGACCTACATGGTCGACGCCGAGCGTGAGCTGTTCGGCGGGACGTTCGCGAGCACCACGGTCCTGTGGGGCGTCGTCGCCGCCGCGGTCACCTGCGCCGTCGGCCTGTGGGTCGGCATCCGTCGGACCAGGAAGTCGGTGTGAGCGCCGTGGGCAGGGTCACGTTCGACGTCGGGCTGTCCCTCGACGGGTTCGTCGCGGGACCGCACCAGTCCCTCGAGAACCCGCTCGGCGAGGGCGGTGAGCAGCTCCACCGGTGGATGTTCGAGGAACCCGAGGCCAACACCGCCGCGCTCGAGTCCATCGCGGCCCCCACCGCGTTCGTCATGGGACGCAACATGTTCGCCCCCGGGCGGGGCCCGTGGGACGAGTCGTGGCGGGGCTGGTGGGGCGACGAGCCGCCGTACCACGCACCCGTGTTCGTGCTCACGCACCACCCGCGCGACCCCCTCGTCATGGAGGGCGGGACCACGTTCTTCTTCGTGACCGACGGGATCGAGTCCGCGCTGTCGCAGGCGATCGCCGCGTCGCGCGACGGGCACGTCGGGATCGCGGGCGGCGCCTCAACCATGCGGGCGTACCTCGCCGCGGGGCTCGTCGACGAGTTCGGGCTGCACGTCGCCCCTGTGCTCCTGGGGGCGGGCGAGCGGTTGCTCGAGGGCCTGGGCGGCCTGCGCGTCGAGCCCGGGCCGGTGAGCAGCAACCACCTCGTCACGCACCTGTCGTACCGCGTGGTGCGGGGGCTCGTCGGGGAGTGACGCGTGCTTGACTGACGCGATGACCACCGCGACGCCGCGCACCCCGCCCGAGCCCGCGCCGTCGGGCCTGACGCTGCCCGCGCTCACCGAGCGCGTCGAGGGCGTGTCCGCGCTCTACGCCCACAAGTTCGGGATCGAGCGCGACCCCGACTGGTTCGTGCTCAAGCTCGCCGAGGAGATGGGCGAGCTCACGCAGGCGTACCTCACGGCCACGGGTCGCACGCGTCCGCGCGTCGCGTCGCAGGGCGAGGTGCCCGACGACGGACGGGCAGCGCTCGCGGCCGAGGTCGCCGACGTCCTCGCGCACCTGCTGCTGCTCGCGCGGGCCCAGGGGGTCGACGTCGAGCGGGCCGTGCGGGAGAAGTGGCTCGTGTGGGAGCCGGAGGTCGGTACGGTCGAGGAGCCGAGATAGAGCTCGGCGCGGGGCGTTGCGACCGCGCGGTGGCCACGCCAGGATGTGCGGCATGACGTCGCCCGCACCCGCCCCCCGTCCTCGTCCCGGCAGCCGTGGCGCAGTGCTCGGGCTCGCGGGCGGGGTGCTCCTCGTGGGCGTGGGGGCGTGGCTCGCGTCGCGGTCCTACTGGTGGACCTCGTTCGGGTGGTTCGCCTACGCGCCGCTGTCGGGCGAGACGTTCGCGCCGCCGAGGCCGTGGGCGCAGACCCTCGGGATGGTCGCGGTCGGCATCGGGCTGCTGGTGCTCGGCTTTGTCGCCGGGTGGGTGGTCGCGGGGCGTCGGGGCGGACAGGCTGAGCCGAGCGACCCGTCGAGGTAGAGGGCCGCGGGAGAATCGTCCCGTGACCACCGTGGAGCCTCCCTACCGACTGGCCCTCCTCGACCTCGACGGCACCCTGACCGACTCGGCCCCCGGCATCCTGTCCTCGGTCCGCCACGCCTACGCGACCCTAGGGATCGAGCTGCCGACCGACGCTGCCCTGCAGCGCTTCGTCGGCCCCCCGCTCGCCGAGTCGTTCGCGCGGCACGGCGTCCCGGCCGACCGGGTCCCCGAGGCGGTCGCGGCCTACCGCGACGTCTACGCCGCCGGACGCATGATGGAGAACTCGCTCTACCCCGGCATCCTCGAGTGTCTGACGGCGGCACTCGACGCAGGCGTCCGGCTCGCGGTCGCCACGTCCAAGCCCGAGGTCTACGCGCGCCGCATCACCGCTCACTTCGGGATCGACACGCACGTCGAGGGCGTCTACGGCGCGACCCTCGACGGGACGCGCGGCTCGAAGGCCGACGTGATCGAGCACGCGCTCACCTCCCTCGCGGCATCGCCGGGCGGGCTCCCCTCGTGGGAGGAGATCGTCATGGTCGGCGACCGGGAGCACGACGTGCTCGGGGCCGCCGCGCACGGCATCGGCTGCCTCGGCGTCTCGTGGGGCTATGCGGTGCCGGGCGAGCTCGAGGAGGCGGGTGCCGTGCGGGTCGTGACGACCACCGACGAGCTGGCACGGGTCCTGCGAGGGGAGTGACGCCGTCGGGAACGAGGTTGACCTTGACGTAGCGTCAACTTCTAGGGTCGATCGTGCCGCCTCACCCGAGGCATCCAGCACCCAGGAAAGGAGGAGAGCGCATGACCGCACGCACACCGGGGACCGCGACCGACTGGTCCATCCAGGAGATCGCCCGCCTCGCCGGGACCACGAGCCGCACGCTGCGCCACTACGACGACGTCGGGCTGCTCCCGCCCAGCAGGGTCGGGCACAACGGCTACCGGTACTACGACGGGCCCGCGCTCGTCCGCCTCCAGCGGATCCTCCTCCTGCGGGACCTCGGCGTGAGCCTCCCGGCCGTCGCCGAGATCCTGGGGCGGGACGACGAGGAGAGCCCCGCCGTGCAGGCGCGGGCTCTGCGGACCCACCTGGACGCCCTCCGGGCCGAGCAGCAGCGGCTGGCGCGACAGATCGCGTCGGTCGAGCGCACGATCACGACCATGGAAGGAGGTGGGCGACTCATGGCGGACGACATGTTCGACGGGTTCGACCACACGAAGCACGAGGCAGAGGTCACCGAGCGGTGGGGGGCCGAGGCCTACCGGACGGGCGACACCTGGTGGCGCGGGCTCTCCGCGCAGGACAAGACGGCCTACCAGGAACGGACCCGGCAGCTCGCGGCGGACTGGACGGCCGCCGCGCAGGCGGGCGTCACCCCGGACAGCGACGAGGCGCAGGCGCTCGCGCAGCGCCACGTCGAGTGGCTGAGCAGCATCCCGGGCACCCCGGGCCACGGTGGGGCGCCGGTCAAGGAGTACGTCGTCGGGCTGGGTGAGATGTACGTGGCCGACGAGCGGTTCGCGGCGAACTACGGCGGCGAGGAGGGTGCGCGCCTGGTTCGCGACGCCCTGGCGGTGTACGCGGAGCGGAACCTGTAGGCACCGAGGTAGAACGTGCTGCGCGAGGTAGAACCCGGCGAGTTCTATCTCGCGCGGCACGTTCTACCTCGGCCTCAGGACGTCAGAGACCGCGTCGGCAGGATGATCGGCGCACCGCCGTCGGGGTGCTCGACCACCTCGACCGGGTAGTCGTACACCTCGCTCAGCAGCTCGGCCGTCAGGACCTCGTCGGGCGCGCCGTCGGCCACGACGCGCCCGCCGGACAGCAGGGTGACCTGGTCCGCGTAGGCCGACGCGAGGCCCAGGTCGTGCACGACGACGACCACGGCGCCCCCGGCCGCCGCGTGCCGGCGCGCGATCTGGAGCACCAGCTCCTGGTGCTTGAGGTCGAGCGCGGCGGTCGGCTCGTCGAGCATGAGCAGCCCGGTCCGCTGTGCCAGGACGCGGGCGAGCGCGACGCGCGCCTTCTCGCCCCCGGACAGCGACGGGAAGTGCCGGCCCGCGAGGTGCGACACGTCGGTCGCGGCGAGAGACTCGGCCACGACCTCGTCGTCGAGCTCCTCCAGGGGCGTCCCGCGCCAGGGCGCGCGACCCATCTGGACCACGTCGAGCGACGTGAACGGGAAGCTGAGGTGGATCTGCTGCATGAGCACGGCCCGGCGCATCGCGAGCTCGGTCGGTGTCCAGGACCGCAGGGGAGCGCCGTCGACCAGCACCGCCCCGCCGTCGAGCGGCAGGTCGCCCGTGAGCGCCCCGAGCAGCGAGGACTTGCCCGCGCCGTTGGGGCCGAGCAGCGCGCGGACCTCGCCCGCGCGCACCTGGACGGACACGTCGCGCAGCACGGGCGTCCCGTCGAGCGAGAGCGTCGCGTCGCGCGCCTCGGTCACGACGTCGCCGGCCGCCGCGACAGAGGGCAGCCGTGAGGAGCGTCGCCGCCCCGTGACCGCGGTCCGCAGCGACGACAGGAAGCTGCTGCCCTCGTGCCGCGAGTCGAGCTCGACCAGCGTGCGGCTCATGCCCAGCCTCCTTGCCGCGAGCGCGTGCGGCGCAGCAGGTAGAAGAAGAACGGCCCGCCCACGAGCGAGGTGATCATGCCGAGCGGCAGCTCGACGTTCGCGACGAGCGAGCGGGAGACCAGGTCCGCGAGGAGCAGCACCACGGCGCCGCCGAGCGTCGAGGCCGGGATGAGCCAGCGGTGGCTCGGCCCGCAGACCATGCGGACCAGGTGCGGCACGACGAGCCCGACGAACGCGATGATCCCGGTGAACGCCACGCCCGCGGAGACGAGCAGCGCGACGAGGACGATGACGATCTGGCGCAGCCGCTCGACGTCCACGCCCAGGTGGTGCGCGGCGCGCTCGCCGAGGGACAGGAGGTCCATCTGGCGGCGCAGCAGCATCGCGCCGGTCACGCCGACGACCGCGATGGGTGCGACGACCGCGACCGACCCCCACGTGGCCCCACCGAGGGAGCCGAGCTGCCAGAACACGATCTGCTCGCGTGCGGCCGGGTCGGCGACGAACGTGAAGAACGCGAGCAGCCCGCCCGCGAACGCGTTGACCGCGATGCCCGTGAGCACGAGCGTCACGACCTCGGTCCGGCCTCCCGAGCGCGAGAGCGCGTACACGACGAACGTCGTGATCAGTCCGCCGAGGAAGGCCGCGGCGGCGACCCAGGTGCCGGACACGAGCGAGCCCGCCGTGACGATGACGGCGCACGCGCCCACGGCCGCGCCCGCCGAGACCCCGATCACGCCGGGCTCGGCGAGCGGGTTGCCGAACACGCCCTGCATGAGCGCGCCCGAGCACGCGAGTGCGGCCCCGACCAGGATCGCGAGGACCACGCGTGGGAAGCGCACGACCCACAGCGTGTTCTCGCCCTGCGGGTGCGAGGGCATGGGGCCGATGTTCAGGCCCAGGTGGTGCATGAGCGAGCCGAGGACTTCCGACGGCGACACGGGCACCTGCCCGGTCATGCCGGACAGCACCGTGAGCACGACCAGCGCGACGCCCAGCCCGATCATGAGCCAGGTCGCGGCACGTCGCCGCGACCTCCCTGCGCCGGGGAGCGCGTCCTGCGCACCGGCGGCACCCGCGGCACCCGGCCCGACGGCGCCGCTCACCGGTCCGTCCGGCGCGCCGCCGGTGGTGCTCGTCGCGGGTGGGGTGCGCTGCTCGGTGGTGAGGGAGCCCGCGGTGGTGCGTGACGTCGTCGGGCCGGCGGGGCCTGAGGCGGGCGTCACGGGGTGGTCGACCCTGCGTCCGCCGCGGCGGCGGCCGAGCCGACCGTGCTCAGGTCCGGTGCGGGCACGCCGTAGAACGCCTCGACGAGCGAGGCGATGGTCTCGCCCGTGCGGGGGCCGAACGTCAGGAGGCGGCTGCCGTCCATGTCGATCACGCGCCGGTTCTGGCCCGCAGGTGTCTGGGCGAGGCCCGGGATCGCCAGCATGGCGTCGAGGCCGCCGCTCGACTCGAGGCCGTCGGTCATGACGAGGTACGCGGCCGGGGCCGCGGAGATGATGGCCTCGCTCGTCACGGGGGCGTACTGCTGGGTGAGGCCGATCGCGGTGCCGGCGTCCTGGCCGCCGATCTCGCGGACCAGGTCGTCGGCGCCCGAGCCCGGGCCGAACAGCATCTTGATGTTGGAACCACGCAGGTACAGGAACGCGACGAGCGGGTTGCCCGTGTCCGCCGGGACGCCCGCGAGGGCCGCGCAGACCTGCTGGTCGGTGCGTGCGACGAGCGCCGCGCCGGCCTCGGGGACGCCGAGCGTGGTCGCGACCGCGGTGATGCGGTCGTCGATGCCGTCGAGCGTGCGGGCCTCGTCGAAGTAGACAACGGGGATGCCCGAGGACTCGAGCTGGGTGCGGGCGGTGTCCGTGAGGAGCGTGGCGTCCGTGAGGATGACGCTCGGGTTCAGGCCGAGGATGGTCTCGATGTTGAGGGCGTGCCCGGCGCCCGTGACCACGGGGACGTCGGCGGCCTCGGGGAAGCCGGTCGGCAGGTCGCGACCGACGACGTTGTCGCCGAGCCCCAGGCTGTAGACGATCTCGCCGAGCGTGCCGTACAGGTCCACGGCGATGATCCGGGAGGCGTCGGTGACGGTGACCTGGCGGCCGTCGTGCGACGGGACCGTCACGGGCAGCGTCGGGGCGGGCGCCGTGGTGATCGGGTCGATCACGTCGTCGGCGAACGTCGCGGTGGTGGGGCCGGTCGGGAACGTCGCGGGATCCACGGTGGGGCGCTCGCCCGTCTCGAGGGCTGCGCACGCGTCGAGGGTGACAGCCTCGGCCTCGGCGGGCGCGGAGTCCGTGCTGGGTGCGGACGTCGGTGTCGGCGCCTCGTACGGGAGCGGCGCGCAGCCTGCGGCGAGCAGCACCGCGGCGAGCGTCGCGACACCGGCGACGGACGAGCGGCGCAGGCCACGCGTCAGCGGACGGCGTCGCTGCTCGGGGGACGGGACGCGGGCAGGGTGCGACATCACAGGGCTCCAGCAGAGGTCGGCCACCCACGCGAGAGGGCGGCTTGGTAAGTTGAGGCTAACCTACGCAGCCCGTCGGAAGGCGTGCCGGTCCCCAGGATCTTCTGTGATCTTGGAGACGTCGGGCGCGGTGGCCCCCGGTGCCGAACATGCGGTTGTGGTCGAGAATCCTGCGAATCTCGACCACAACCGCATGCTCGGCCGACGCCAACCGCATGCTCGGCAACCGCGAGGGCCGAGGGGCCGGGGCCGAAGCGGCAGCAGCGCTCGGTGGTGCCCGGTGCTGCTCAGTGCGCAGTCAGCAGTGGACCGCGCCGAGCTCCGCGAACAGGGCGCTGTTGAGGCGGAACGCCAGCTTGGCCTCCTCGACCGTCTCGGCGATCTGCTCGTCCGTGAGGTCGAGGGCGTCGAGGCGCTCGCGGTAGACGTCCTTGAAGGGCTTGGCCTTGGGGATCTCGTCGAACGTGTAGAACGCCAGGCCGTCGGGGCCGAGCCCGTAGTGGCGCTCCATCATGCGCTTGATGATCTGGCCGCCCGACAGGTCGCCGAGGTAGCGCGTGTAGGCGTGCGCCGCGTAGGCGGACAGCGACGTGCCGACCTGGAGGAGGCGGGCCACGTAGGCCTCGGTCGCGGGCAGGATGCGGATCTCGGTGGCCCAGTCGGGGCCGACGAGGAACGCGAGGTCCTTCTCGATCGAGGGTGTGCGGGTCAGCTCGTCGAACACGAGGGTCGCGCCTTGGGCGTCGTCGCGGATCTGGACGCTGGCCTGCTCGAGCGCGCCGTAGATCGCGTACTGCTGCGCGGCGAGGTCCGTGTAGGCGGCGACGTCGAGCTCGCCGCCCATGAGCTTCTCGACGAAGCCCGTGGTCTCGGCCTGCTCGTGCTCGGGGCGCGTGCCCTCGCGCAGGCGCAGCGACAGGGACGCGGGTGCGGCATCCACGGGGGGAAGGGTCTCGGCGGTCATCTCAGCGGGCTCCTGCGGTTCGTCGTGTCACGTGCACGACGTCGGCACGTGCGCCAGGGGGTCGGCGCCGGTCCGCGGTGTGTCGTGACACATCGTCATGACGTCGCGTCAGGAACGATACAACAGTGAGGTGAGGTTTACCTATGCTCTGTGGGGGAGGTCTCACGGAGTGGGCAGGCGGCGACGGAGCCTCACCGCGTGGGCAGCGCGTGCTCTGCGACGTCCTCCGGGTTGGGCAGACCGTGCAGGAACCGGTAGCCGACGGCCGCGACGACGACAGTGAGCCCGCCCGCGACGAGCAGCGGCGTCGTGAGGTCGACGCGTGCGAGCAGCCCGCCCAGCAGCGAGCCGAGCGGCATGGTCCCCCACAGCAGCGTGCGCCACGTCCCGTGGACCCGGCCCAGCAGGTGCCCCGGGATCGCTGCCTGCCGCAGCGACATGACCAGGACGTTCCACACCGAGGTCGAGCCGAACGACACCGCGAAGCACACGACCGCGACCGGGACCGTCGGGAAAAACCCCATGACCACGAGGGCGACCGGCCCGACGAAGTTCGCCGCCGCCATGACCGGGCCCGCCCCGAACCGGACCTTGAGCGGGCTCACGATCACGGCGCCGACGATCCCGCCCACGGCCCCCGAGAGCATGAACACGCCGAACCACTGCTCGGGCACGTCGAGCCGTTCGAGCACGAACAGCACGTCGGTCGCGATGGCCGCCGCGAAGAACAGCGCGATCAGGATGCTGAGGAACCACAGCGGGCGCAGCATGGGGTGGCTCATGATGAAGCGGAAGCCGTCGGTGAGCTGGCGGGCGAAGGTCGTGCGGACGGGCGCGAGCACCGCGGGCTCGCCGGGCCCGTCGGGTCTGTCGGCGCGGCGCAGCCGGTTCCGGTGCGCCCGGTGGGCACCGGCCGCCGCGGCGGGCAGGAAGAACGCGAGCACCCCCGCGACCGCGTAGGACAGGGCACCGATCCCGAGCGGGATCACGACGGCCACCGCGAACAGCGCCGACGTCAGGGGCACGGCGAGGAAGTTCTGCACCACGAGCTCGCCCACCTCGATGCGGGAGTTGGCGCGCGGCAGGTCGGGGCGGCGCACGATCGCGGGGACGACGGCCCGGATCGCGCCGTCGTACAGCGTCTCGAGCGCGCCGTACGCGAAGATCACGACGTACAGCCACCAGATGGTCAGCGTGCCGGTCGCGAACAGCGTGAGGAGCAGGGTTGCGAGCAGGGTGCGGGCGCCATTGGCGATCACCATGGCGTGGCGGCGGTCGATGCGGTCGAGCAGCACCCCGGACGGGATCGCGAAGAACAGCCAGGGGAGCATCGCGACGGCCGCGATGCCGGCGATGAGCAGCGGGTCGTCGGTGAGGCGGGTGGCGAGGAGCGGCGCGGCGACGCGCGCGATCCCGTCGGCCAGGCTCGAGCTGATGTTCGCCGTGAAGACGTTGGTGAAGGACCGGCCGAGCCCCCGGCGGGTGGGTTCCTCGGGGCACCCGGGGGGCGTCGGGGTGTCGTCAGGGGGGAGCGGGGGGAGGGCTGGGGGCACCGGAAGACTCTAGGCGCCCGTCGGCGCGAGCCCGCGACGGCCCGACGGCGGAGCGCCGGCCGGTCTGTCGGGTGCGGTCCTGCCGCGCCACGGCAGCGGATCCTGGCGGCTCCGGGAGGATTCGTCTACTGCGGAGCCGCAACAATAGTTGCGGCTTCGCAGAACCACACCCCTGGGGGAGGGCCGTGTGGCGAGAGACGACGGTGAGCGCCGGTGAGCCGACGGCGGGAGGCGTGCTCCGTCGTCGGGCCGGGACACCACGGCCCGCTCGCGCCGGGCGTGCGCCCTATGCCGCGACGTCCTGCGTCCGGCGTGCCACGAGCGCGCTCCTGCCGCGCTTGCGCTGCGCCGCGGCGAACATCGCCATGAAGACGGCCGTGGTCACGAGCGCGGCGACCGCGTTGGCGACGGCGCCGTCGGGCGTCCCGTGCCGGTCGCCGAGCGTGACGAGCAGCGCGAGGTTCACGAGCCAGTGCATGAGGGTCGCGAGCGCGACGCGCTGCCGCACGGTTCCGCGGCCGAAGTGGCCGAGGAGCACCGACAGGGCGACGGTCGCGAGGAGGAAGCCCACGATCACGACGGGGCCGGCCGTGAAGATCTGCACGTGCCACACGCCCCACACGAGGCCCGTCACGATGCTCGCGACCAGGAGCGAGAACCGGTTCTCGAGCAGCGGCTGGAGCATGCCGCGCCACCCGATCTCCTCGCCGGCCGCACCCACGAGGTACGTGAGCATCAGCACGACGAACGGCACGCCCGCGACGCCGTGCGCGCCTTCGAGGGGCTCGCCCTGCACCAGGAGCACGGCCACGAGCACGCCCCAGTAGAGCAGGCACGCGGCGAACGCCAGGACCAGGTGAGCGACGACCTGACGGCGCGGGACGGCGTCGGGCAGGAGCGGTGCGAGGCGGCTGCGGAAGATCGCGAACGTGACCCCGGCCCCGACCGCGGGGGCGAGCTGGACGAGCGCGAACACCGACGGGTCGATCCCCGAGGCCGGCTGGAGGAGGAGCAGCGCGCCCGACGCGACGAACGTCGCCAGGACGAACGTGAGGGTCGGGGCGAGGAAGGCGCGGGGCGCTGGAGTCGGGGCGGTCGAGGTCACGCCGCAGGCTCGCAGCCTGTCGCGCGGGGTGTCAACCCTCAGCCGGCGACGAGCTCCTGGGTGCCCACGGCCCGCAGGACGAACGCCTCGGTCGCCTCGATCGCGCGCTCGCGCTGGGCGGGGTCCTCGGGGATGAGGCGGCCCGAGAGGCACGCGTTGACGAGCTGGACCGTGGTGCCGAGGTCCTGCTCGGGGAACTCGCCGCACGCGATGCCCGCGGTGAGGATGCGGCGCAGCGTGTCCTCGACGATCACGGCGTGCTCGCGCAGGCGCTGCTGCGTGCCGCGCGAGAGCACGGTGCGCAGGTCGGGTCCGGGGGCCAGGTGGAAGACGCGCTTGAGCTGCGCCTGCTGGCGGATGTAGGTGCGCAGCTGCTCGACCGGGTCGTCGACGCCTTCCAGCGCGCGCTCCAGCGTCCCGACGTACTGCTCGGTCTCGTGCGTGATGAACCCCAGGAGCAGCGACTCCTTGTCGGGGAAGTGGTTGTACACCGCGGTGCGTCCCACGCCCGCCGCGGCGGCGATGTCCGCGAGGGAGATCGCGTCGAAGCCGCGGTCCATCATGAGGTTCGAGAGCGCCGCGAAGAGCTTCTGACGGGTCTGTGCGCGGTGCTCGTGGAGCGAACCGCCGATGATCTTCGGCATGCTGACATCATAGGCACTACGTGTCAGATTGCTAATTCGCGTCGTTCCGCGGCCCAGGACGCCGCGCGCCGAGCCACCTACACTGGGCCCCAGGACCGGCAGGACTCGACGAAGGCGTCGAAGGAGGCGATCATGACCGACCCCACGGCCGTGAGCGCCGCGCACGCCGCCTTCCTGAGCACGGGAGCGCTCCCGCCCGGCGTCCGTCCCCTCGTCGCCGCGTCGTGGCGGCGCAGCGCCCGCAGCGGCGTCGACCCCGACGTCCCGCACCCCGACGTCTCCATGTCGGACGCCGACCTCGGCCCCTACCGCGCCCGGCACCCGCTCGCGCGCGCCATGCCGATCGTGCGCGACCTCCTGGTCGCCGGGCTCGCGGGGGAGAGCGCGGTCGTCGCGATGACCGACGACGCCGGCCGCCTCCTGTGGGTTGAGGGCAGTGCGAGCATGCGCGACGACGTCGGGCGCATCGGCTTCGTCGAGGGCGCGGTGTGGCGCGAGGAGCGCGTCGGGACCAACGCCCCCGGCACGGCCCTCGCGACGGGGCGCCCGGTCCAGGTCCTGGGGGCCGAGCACTTCACGCGCCCCGTCCAGTCGTTCAACTGCGCGGCGGCCCCGGTCCGCGACCTGCGCACGGGGCGCATCCTCGGGGTCCTCGACGTCACGGGCGGCCAGGTCGCGGCGTCAGGCCTCGTGCTGTCCCTCGTGCGCGCCTCGGTCGCCGCGGTCGAGCGCGAGCTCGCCGAGCGGTCCGAGCAGTTCGAGCAGAGTGCCGCCGGCTCGCTGATCGACCCCTTCGCGCCGCGCCTCGACGTGCTCGGCGTGTCCAACGGGGTGCTCCGCGCCGCGCCGGGCGCAGCAGCGGGCTGGCCCGCCCCGGGCACCTACGCGTCCGCGCCCGACGGCGGCACGCACGCTGCGCCGTCGGGCCGGCTGAGCCTTCGCCACAGCGAGATCCTGCTGCTGCTCGCCGCGTCTCCGCGGGGGCTCGGCGCCGACGAGCTGGCCGTCCTGCTGCACCCCGGCGAGCTGTCCGACGTGACGGTGCGCGCGGAGGTGTCGCGGCTGCGGCGGGCCGTCGGGCCGCTGCTGGGCGGGTCGCGGCCCTACCGGCTCGGGGCGCCGCTGCGCACCGACCTCGACACCGTGCGCGACCTCCTCGCCGCGGGCGACGTCCACGCCGCGCTGACCGCGTACCCGGGCCCGGTGCTGCCGCGGTCGGTCGCGCCGGGCGTCGAGCGGCTGCGCGAGGAGCTGTCGGCCGAGGTGCGCGGGGCGGTCGTCGCGTCGGGCGACGTCGGGGTGCTGGGGCGCTGGCTCGCGAGCGACGAGGGCGCCGACGACCACGCGGCGTGGCGCCGGCTCGCGGCGCTCGCGGCCCCCGGGACCCCGGCGGCTGCCCGGGCCCGCGCGCGCCTCGCGCTGCTGGACCGCTCGCTGCGCTGACGCCGGGATCGTTCTGACACCGTGACTGCAACCCTCCTGCAACCCTGCGCTGCGTAACGTCCGGTGCACCCGGGCGCAACGGTGCGCCTCGGGATGTGGACCGCGCCGGACGGCGGGCAGACGGCAGGCGGCGGGCCACGCACGGCACAGAGCACTGCAAGGAGGCAGACGCACATGACCGTCTACGCTGCCCCGGGCACCCCCGGAGCCATCGCCGAGTACAAGTCTCGCTACGACCACTGGATCGGCGGCGAGTACGTCGCCCCGGCGAGCGGCCGCTACTTCGAGAACCCGAGCCCCGTCACGGGCCGCACCTTCACCGAGGTCGCGCGCGGCACGGCCGAGGACATCGACCGCGCCCTGGACGCCGCGCACGGCGCCGCCCGGACCTGGGGGAAGACGACCGCGACCGAGCGCGCCGTGATCCTCAACAAGATCGCCGACCGCATGGAGGCCAACCTCGAGAAGATCGCGGTCGCCGAGACGTGGGAGAACGGCAAGCCCGTGCGCGAGACCCTCGCCGCGGACATCCCCCTCGCGATCGACCACTTCCGCTACTTCGCGGGCGCGATCCGGGCCCAGGAGGGGTCGATCTCCGAGATCGACGAGGACACCATCGCCTACCACTTCCACGAGCCGCTGGGCGTGGTCGGGCAGATCATCCCGTGGAACTTTCCCATCCTCATGGCGGTGTGGAAGCTGGCCCCGGCGCTCGCTGCGGGCAACTGCGTGGTCCTCAAGCCCGCCGAGCAGACGCCCGCGTCGATCCTGTTCCTGATCGACATCATCGGGGACCTGCTGCCGCCGGGCGTCCTCAACGTGGTCAACGGGTTCGGGGTCGAGGCGGGCAAGCCGCTCGCGTCGAGCCCGCGCATCCGCAAGATCGCGTTCACGGGCGAGACCACCACGGGCCGGCTCATCATGCAGTACGCGAGCCAGAACATCATCCCGGTCACGCTCGAGCTGGGCGGCAAGTCGCCCAACCTGTTCTTCGAGGACGTCGCGCGCGAGAAGGACGACTTCTACGACAAGGCCCTCGAGGGCTTCACGATGTTCGCCCTCAACCAGGGCGAGGTGTGCACGTGCCCGTCGCGTGCGCTCATCCAGTCGTCGATCTACGACCAGTTCCTGGGCGACGCGATCGAGCGGACCCGGGCCGTCAAGCAGGGCAACCCGCTCGACACCGAGACCATGATCGGAGCGCAGGCGTCGAACGACCAGCTCGAGAAGATCCTCAGCTACATCGACATCGGCAAGGCCGAGGGGGCCAAGGTCCTCACGGGCGGCACCCGGGCCGAGATGAGCGGTGACCTCGCGGGCGGCTACTACGTGACGCCGACGATCTTCGAGGGCAAGAACTCGATGCGCATCTTCCAGGAGGAGATCTTCGGGCCCGTCGTCGCGGTCACGGACTTCGCGGACTTCGACGACGCGATCACGGTCGCGAACGACACCCTGTACGGCCTGGGCGCGGGCGTGTGGTCGCGCGAGGCCAACATCGCCTACCGCGCGGGCCGCGAGATCCAGGCGGGCCGCGTGTGGACGAACTGCTACCACGCGTACCCCGCGGCGGCCGCGTTCGGCGGGTACAAGGGCTCGGGCGTGGGCCGCGAGAACCACAAGATGATGCTCGACCACTACCAGCAGACCAAGAACCTCCTGGTCAGCTACTCGGCCACGAGGCTCGGCTTCTTCTAGGCCGTGCCCGCCGTCGTGGGCGGGGCCGAAAGCACGGCCCCGCCCGCTCGTCCAGCCAGCGGCTCCGCCGTCCAGTCCGCCACGAGGGGAGAAGGATCATGCCCGACGACGTCACGTCCGGCCCGCAGGTCACCGCACCCGGGGCGGTGGGGCCCTCGCCCGGCCAGGTGCTGCCCGAACGGGTGGCGCTGACCCCCGCCGCGGCCGAGCTGCTCGCCCGCCTGCGGGTCCAGTACGGCGAGCTCATGTTCCACCAGTCCGGGGGGTGCTGCGACGGGTCGTCACCCATGTGCTACCCGCAGGGCGAGTTCCTCACGTCGGAGGCCGACGTGCACCTGGGCGACCTGGTCGTCGTCGACTCGTTCTCGGAGCTCGCGGAGCCCGAGCTGGCAGACGTCGCGCTGAGCGGCCCCGCGGGTCCGCTGGGCGCCGGGATCGTGCTCGACGGGGACGGGGGCGCGGACGCCGTCGACCTCGCGGGGGCGACGTTCACCGTGCCGTTCTGGATGAGCCGCAGCCAGTTCGAGTACTGGAGCCACACGCACCTGACGGTCGACGTGGTGCCGGGGCGCGGCTCGGGGTTCAGCGTCGAGGCGCCCGAGGGCGTGCGGTTCATCATCCGGTCCCGGCTCTTCTCGGACGAGGAGTCTGCGACGCTCGCGGGCCAGGTGCTCTGAGGTCCTGTCAGGACGCGCGCGGTCCCGGGGGCTCATCGGTTCTGGCACGTGCGATCGCGGCGAGGATCACCCGCCGTGCGCTGCGCCCGGCCCGCCACCCCGTGGCAGTGTTCGGACCATGAGCAGCGAACGGTTCCGACCATGACCACCGACGCGCAGCCGCGACCCCGGGGCCCCGGCAAGGTCGTCCTCGCGTGCCTCGCCGCGGCGCTCGGCGGGCTGCTGTTCGGGTTCGACACCTCGGTCGTGAACTCGGCGGTCGGTGCCCTCAGCGAGCACTTCGAGCTGAGCGCGAGCCTGCGCGGCATGGTGGCCTCGCTCTCGCTGCTCGGGTGCGCGGTGGGTGCGTGGTTCGCCGGGTCGGTGTCCGAGCGTCTGGGGCGCGTGCGCGTCATGCTGCTCTCCGCGCTGCTGTTCGGTCTCTGCGCGGTGGCTGCTGCGTTCGCTCCGTCGGTGGGCGTGCTCCTGCCCGTGCGCTTCCTCGCGGGCGTGGGGATCGGCGCGGCGTCGGTCATGGCCCCCGCGTACATCGCCGAGATCGCGCCGCCGCGCTCGCGCGGTCGCCTCGGCGGGCTGCAGCAGCTCTTCATCACGATCGGGATCTTCGTGGCCCTCGCGGTCGGGCTGGCGATGTCGCGCGCAGCCGGGGGAGCGGTGCACGACCTCTGGGCGGGCATTCCCGCGTGGCGCTGGATGTTCCTGGCCGAGCTCGTCCCCGCAGCGCTGTACGGGCTTGCGGCCCTGCGACTGCCCGAGTCGCCTCGCTACCTCGTGGGCCGTGGTCGCGAGATCGAGGCCCAGCGCGTCCTGCAGGGGTTCACCGGCCTCGGCGACGACGAGGTGGACGAGGAGGTCAACCGCCTTCGCGCCTCGATCGGGGCGCACGCCACGTCCTCGCTCCGGGACCTCCGCGGCCCGGCCCTGGGGCTTCGGCCCATCGTGTGGATCGGCCTGGGCGTCGCTGCCCTCATCCAGCTCAGCGGCATCAACGCCGTGTTCGTCTACTCGACGTCGCTGTGGGAGTCGGTCGGCTTCACCGAGTCCGAGGCCCTGACGATGTCGCTCGTGACGGCCGGCGTCAACATCGCGGTCACGGTCGTGGCGATCGGGCTCGCGGACCGGTTCGGGCGCCGTCCCATGCTCGCGGCCGGGTCCGTGGGCATGGCGGTCGCGCTCGCGGTGACCGCGTTCGCGTTCGGGCAGGCGACGACGTCGGCCTCGGGCGAGCTGGTCTTCCCGATGGCGTGGGCGATGACGGCGCTCGTCGCGGTCAACCTCATGGTCGTCTCGTTCGGGCTCACGTGGGGCCCCCTCGGCTGGGTGCTCCTCGGGGAGATGTTCCCGCCCGCGATCCGGGCGACGGCGCTCGCGGTCGCGACGGCCGTGCAGTGGTTCGTGAACTACGCCGTGACGCGCTCGTTCCCCGTGGTCAGCGAGGCGTGGGGGCTGCCCGCGACCTACGGGACCTTCGCCGCCGTCTCGGCGTTCGCGGTGTTCTTCGTGCTGCGGTTCCTCCCGGAGACCAAGGGACGGTCCCTCGACCAGATGGGCGACGGGGCCCGGGCAGCATGACGTTCAGGACATCACCCTGTCGTACTCTTCCCAGGGGTCGCCAGCGGCTCGTAGCGTTGAGAGGCCGAGACCGGGGAGGACCGATGTTCACGCAGGTCGTCGTGCACCGTCCGCGCCCCGAGTTCCGCGACGTGACGCTCGCCTACCTCCAGCAGGCCGCCCTCGTCACGCGGTCGATCACCGGGCTCGTGCAGGCAGCGGTGTGGTCCGAGGGCGACGAGGAGCGGCTGGTCCTCACGACGACCTGGGAGTCGTCGGCGGCCTTCACGGCGGGCGAGGACGCGTTGTTCGACCTGTTCCGGAGCGTGCCGTTCGAGGAGTGGATGCTCGAGCCGCTCGACGTCCTCCTCCTCGACGAGATCCCGCCGCCCGCCCCGCAGGAGTGAGGCCCACGGGATGGACCGGGGGTTCCGCACCGCGCGACGGGGCCCTAGCATCCCGGCATGACGACGCCTCAGCTGCCCGGCCCGGCCGACCCCTCCGGCATCACCCCTGACACCAAGGACTGGACCTGGGTCCTGGACCGTCCGTGCCCCGAGTGCGGGTTCGAGTCGGGGACGGTCGAACCGGACCAGGTGGGGCCCGCGGTCCGTGCGACGATCCCGCGCTGGCTGGACGTGCTGGCTCGCCCCGACGTCGCGGTGCGCCCCGACGAGCACACGTGGTCCCCGCTCGAGTACGCGGCGCACGTGCGGGACGTGTTCGGCATCTTCGACGTGCGTCTCGCGTCGATGGTCGAGGGCGACGACCCGCTGTTCGCGAACTGGGACCAGGACGCGGCGGCGCTCGCGGGCGACTACGAGCACCAGGACCCGCAGCTCCTCGCCCGGGAGATCGAGATCGCGGGCGACCGGGTCGCGGGGCGGTTCGACGCCGTCGGGCCCGACGACTGGGAGCGGCCCGGCCGCCGGTCGAACGGCTCGGTCTTCACGGTGCGCACCCTGGGCCAGTACTTCCTGCACGACGTCGTCCACCACCTGCACGACGTCGGCGCCCCCACCTCCTGACCCGAGCCCGGCGCCCGCACCCGACCCACGCCCGTAACCTCCCGGCATTCTGCGCGGTCCTCGGGGCGCCTAGCGTCACGTCATGACGCTTCCTCCGACGGGGTGGGTCCCCGACCTGTACCGCAGTGACCACCTGCTCGCGCTGCCGCGTTCGCGCGGCGTCGCGCGCCCGGGGATCGAGGCGCTCGCGCGGGCCTGGTTCCCGGAGGCGGGCTGGGTCAGCGAGCCGACCAGCGGTCCGGCGGAGCGCCCCATGGCGGGCGCTCGTTTCCGCGGCGTGGTGCCCGACGACGTCCGTCGCCCCGGGGTGCTCCGGCTCACCGAGGGCGTCGAGGTCGTCGGGCCGTTCGTGGTGCTGTCGCCCGGCGCGCAGGACCTGGGCCTGGCCTCCTCGTCTGCCGAGGTGTGGGCGGTCCGGGTCGCGCGCTCCTCGCGGGGGCGGGTGCCGCTCGACACCGAGGACCGCGACGGCCTCGGTCGGGTCTTCGCGGCGGGTCTGCCCGACGACCTGGAGCTGCGGGTCGTGCGGTGGGCGGTCGCGGCGGCACGCAAGGTCGGCGGCAGCGTCGCGGTGGACGGGACGCAGGTGCTCACGCCGGACCCGGCCCGGGGCGTGGACCTGACGGTGTTCAGCGCGCACGCGCTCACGCCCGACTCGGCCCTGGGGGTGCTGCGGACCTTCGTCCCGGGCGCGCGCGTGGCGGCGGTCGAGGAGCGGGAGGACCACCTGGTCGACTTCGTGCTGCTCGGGGAGACGGCGTACGACGGCGCGGTGAAGCTCGTGGTGCAGAAGGTGGACAGGGTGCCGGCGGCGTTGGCGCCGCTCGACTGGCGCGAGTACGGCCCGTTCGCGTACCGGCTGCTGTGGCTCCCGACGGACGTCTACGAGCTGGAGGTCGAGGAGCCGTCAGGGCTGCACCTCATCGCTCGGGCACGCATGCGGGCGTCGCTCGCCCGCCTCGCGGCCGTGCTGCAGGGCCGGGTCCAGGGCGTCCTGGTCGACGACGGCGGCTTCGAGGTGTCCGCGGCGGAGGTCGAGGAACGCATCGCAGCGGAGAGCACGGCGAGGTTCTGGGTGTGAACAGCCCCCAGAGTTATCCACAGATTCTGTGCACAAGCCTGTGGGTGGTGACGTGAGGACGGTGTTCTCGTTGTGGACGAACCTGTGGTGAACGAGCCCGCCGAAAAAGGGTCCGTCGACCTCTTGCACGGTCGGCCCGAGCAGGACTAGAAACGTCACTATCGGCTTCGAAGGGTAAGGCAGCAGCCCCCAACGACGCCCTCCCGTACGGGAGGACGGACCGGCAAGGACGCTGGAACCACATCCCCCGAGAGCCCCAGGCTGACCGGAGAACGGTGAGACGTCCCGCGGGTCCCAACAACCCCGGGCTGCGGGTGACGACGCAGGTCCCGACCGGAACCGGAAGGCCGATCGTGAGAGGCGCCTTCCAGGAGAACAGGACGAGCACCCGCTCGTCCTGGGGAGGGCGCCGAGCCGCGACGTCGACGCGGAGCCCGGCCGGACCGTCAGGTCCGGCCGTCTCAGGGCACACGGTCATCAGCGAGGCTCCCGGCCCCCGCCGGGAGCCTCGCTGAGTACCCGGGTGACGCCAGGCCTAGGCTCGTCCCATGAGCAACCTCGAGACCCGGCCCCGCGAAGAGGTGTGTGCCGCGGGAAGCCACGCTGCGCCGTCGGGCACCCCCGTGGACGGAGCGCGCGCCGACCGCACGCCCGTCGAGATCCTCGACCACCGCCAGGTCCCGCTCGGCGGGACCCGCGCCATGGACGTGCGCCGCACGCTGCCGCAGCGCGTGCGCTCGCTCGTGGGGGCGTGGTGCTTCCTGGACCACTACGGGCCCGACGACGTCCGTGCCTCCGACGGCATGCAGGTCCCGCCGCACCCGCACACGGGCCTCCAGACCGTCAGCTGGCTGTTCGACGGCGAGATCCTGCACCGAGACTCGGTCGGCTCGTTGCAGACCGTGCGGCCGGGCGAGCTCAACCTCATGACGGCCGGACGCGGCATCTCGCACTCGGAGGAGTCGCCCGCGGGCGTGCGCCCGCCCCTGCTGCACGGCGTGCAGCTCTGGGTCGCGCTGCCGAGGGACCGGCTCGGGGACGAGCCCTTCTTCGAGCACCACGGCGACCTGCCCGCGTGGAGCGGGGCCGGAGGCGAGCGGGTCCAGGTGCTCGTGGGTTCGCTGAGCGTGGGCGGTGTCGCGCTGCGGTCGGCCGCGACGGTCTTCACGCCGCTCGTCGGGGCGCAGGTCGACCTGCCCGCGGGCGCGTCGGTCGAGATCCAGGTGGACCCGGGGTTCGAGCACGCGCTGCTCGTCGACACGGGAGACGCGTCGTTCGAGGGCGTGACCGTGCCGGTCGCGTCGCTCGGCTACGTCGAGCCCGGCCGCTCGGTCGTGACCGTCTCGGCGGGAACCTCGCCCGTGCGGGCCGTGCTGATCGGCGGCGAGCCGTTCGCCGAGGAGATCGTCATGTGGTGGAACTTCGTGGGCCGCTCGCACGACGACGTGGCGGCGGCGCGTGCGGACTGGATGGCGCAGGTCGAGGTCGCCCAGGGCGACGGGGCGGACGCGCCTGGAGCGGGCGGTCCCGAGGTCCCCGTGCCCGGGGACGGCGGCACGCGCTACGCCGCAGGGGCGTCGGGCCGAAGGTTCGGTGAGGTCGCCGGCTACGACGGCGGGCCGCTGCCCGCTCCGGTGCTGCCGGACGTGCGGCTCAAGCCGCGCAGACGGCCGACCTGAGGGCGTAAACGACCTACCGCTTCGACCCTGGCCTCTCCGACGGGTCCCACCCCGGCCGCGGCTCGCGGGACGCCACGGACGCGTCGCGCGAGCGGTACACGATGTAGGGCCGGAAGATGTACGGCACGGGCGCCGAGAACGCGTGCACGAGCCGCGTGAAGGGCCACAGGATGAACAGCAGGTTCGCGGCGACGATGTGGAGCTGGAACGCCGCGGGCACGCCTTCCATGAGCGCGGGCTGGGGCTGGAAGTACCAGAGGGACCTGAACCACGGCGAGATGGTCTCGCGGTAGTTGTACCCGTGGTTCTCGGCGAGGAGCTGGGTCTGGACGGTCGCCCACGCGCCGAGCAGGATCGACGCGGCAAGGAACACGTACATGACCTTGTCCATGCGGGTGGTCGCGAGGAACACGGGCCCGGTCGTCCGCCGCCGGTAGACGAGGATGAGCAGCCCGGCGACGAGCGCGAGGGCCGCGAGCGAGCCCATGTAGGTGGCCACGAAGTGGTACGCGCCCTCGTCGATCCCCACGGCCTCGGTCCAGGTCTCGGGGATCACGAGCCCCAGGACGTGGCCGAGGATGACGAACAGCAGGCCGAAGTGGAACAGCGGCGACCCGAGCCGCAGGAGCTTCTTCTCGTAGAGCTCGCTCGACCGCGTGGTCCACCCGAACTTGTCGTAGCGGTACCGCCACACGGACCCGACGACGAACACCGCGAAGGTCACGTAGGGGAAGACGACCCACAGCAGGATGTCGCCCGTGCTCGCTCCGGTCATCGTCGTACCTCCTCGGGCGGCGCCCCTGCGGGGGCGAACGGTTCGAGCGGCCCCATGGCCGACAGCCCGACCATCTCGGTCGGCGGGCCCGACGTCACGAGTTCGAGGTACCGGCGCTCGGTCTCGGCGTCGAGCGGGGGCAGGGTCAGGCACACGGCCTCGACCACGAGCGCGTACGGGCTCGCCATCGCGGCGAGGGCAGAGCGCAGCACCTCGATGCCCTGGCGGTGCGAGCCGAGCAGCCCCGCGGCGATGCGCTCTTCGTCGCGCGTGGTCGCGCGCGCGGAGAACTCGAGGGCCATGGGGAGGTAGTCGGGCAGCTCCTCGCCGTCGACCTCCCACCCGGCGGCCCGGTAGGCCTGCACGAACCGCACGAGCGCCATGCCGCGCTTCCGGGTGTCCCCGGCGGCGTAGTACGACAGGTACATCGAGCACTTGCGCTTGAGGTCGAACGTCGCGACGTAGCGCGCCTCGAGGGCGGCGGGCTCGCCGGTCTCCAGGTCGTCGAGGAACGTGTCGAGCCGCGCCTGCACGGCATCGGGAAGCTGCCCGACGACGTCCCGCACCTCGCGCGCGGCGGCGAGCGTCCCGGCGTCGGGGTAGTCGAGCAGGAGCGAGGCGGCCATGTGGGTGGTGCGCCGTTGCGCGGGCGTGGCCCGGACCGGCGCGAGGGGCTCCAGGAGGGGCGTGCGCGCCGTCGGGCGGGGCAGGAAGGTCGTCGCCGGGGACTTCGTGAACAGGCCCATCATCGGGCCGCCGTGCCGTCGCCGGACGTGTCCGGCCCGGGGCCGTCCGAGCCACCGGGAGACCCCGGTGGGAACAGGCCCGGGGGCCGGCCGTTGCCGTCCCAGTTGAGCAGGTTGACGCGCCCGGACGTCGAGGGGCCGTTGGGGGAGTCGGCCGTCTGACGGGCCTGGAGCACGTGGAAGTTCTCGACCGCGACGGGCACCGGGGTCCCGCTCGACGAGCCGAACGGCCCGGCGCCGCCCATGCCGCCCATCCCGGGGCCGCCGTCGAAGTCGAGCGAGCAGCTGATCTCCTCGAGCTCGCGCGCGATCTCCTGGTGGGCGGTCGGGATGACGTAGCGGTCCTCGTACTTGGCGATCGCGAGCAGGCGGTACATCTCCTGGATCTCGGTGCCCGTCATGCCGACCGCGCGGGCGATCGCCTCGTTGGGCTCGTCGCCCAGGTTGATGTCGCGCATGTAGGTGCGCATCGCGGCCAGACGGCGCAGCGTGCGCTCGACCGGCACGGTGTCGCCCGCGGTGAACAGCCCCGCGAGGTACTCGAGCGGGATGCGGAGCTTGGAGATCGCGGCGAACAGGGTCCGCGGGTCCTCGCCGTCGTTACCCGACGAGCCGACCACGTCGACCACGGGCGACAGCGGCGGGATGTACCAGACCATGGGCATGGTCCGGTACTCGGGGTGCAGGGGCAGGGCCACGCGGTACTTCTGGATGAGCGCCCAGATCGGGGACGCCTGGGCGGCCGCGATCCAGTCCTCGGGGATGCCCTCGGCGCGCGCGGCCTCGACGACCGCGGGGTCGTGCGGGTCGAGGAACACCGAGCGCTGGGACTCCAGGAGCTCGTGCTCGTCCTCGACCGACGCGGCCTCGGTCACGCGGTCGGCGTCGTACAGGACCAGGCCCAGGTAGCGCAGGCGCCCCACGCACGTCTCGGAGCAGACCGTGGGCAGCCCGACCTCGAGGCGGGGGTAGCACAGCGTGCACTTCTCGGCCTTGCCGGTCTTGTGGTTGAAGTAGACCTTCTTGTACGGGCAGCCCGTGACGCACATGCGCCACCCGCGGCACTGGTCCTGGTCCACCAGGACGATCCCGTCCTCGGCCCGCTTGTACATGGCCCCCGACGGGCACGAGGCGACGCACGCGGGGTTGAGGCAGTGCTCGCAGATGCGCGGCAGGTAGAACATGAACGTCTGCTCGAACTCCGAGGCCACGTGCTCGCTCATGTGCTGCAGGATCGGGTCGTCCTGCATGGTCTCCTTGGACCCGCCCAGGTCGTCGTCCCAGTTGGCCGACCACTCGATCTTCATGTCCTCGCCCGTGAGCAGGGACTTGGGCTTGGCGACGGGGGTGTGCGGGCCCTGCGGGGCCGAGAGCAGCATGTCGTACTCGTACGTCCACGGCTCGTAGTACTCGTGGATCGAGGGGAGCTTGGGGTTGGAGAAGATCGTCGCGAGCTTCTTGGCCCGCCCGCCCGCGCGGAGCTTGAGCTTCCCGCGCCTGGTGCGGACCCAGCCGCCCTGCCACTTCTCCTGGTCCTGGTAGGTCCGGGGGTAGCCGAGACCGGGCCGCGTCTCGACGTTGTTGAACCACACGTACTCGACGCCCGTACGGTTCGTCCACGCCTGCTTGCACGTGACCGAGCACGTGTGGCACCCGATGCACTTGTCGAGGTTCATGACCATCGACATCTGAGCCATCACCCGCATCAGTACGTCACCTCCTGCGAACGACGACGGATCGTCGTGACCTCGTCGCGCTGGTTGCCCGTGGGGCCCAGGTAGTTGAACGCGAAGGCGAGCTGCGCGTAGCCGCCCACGAGGTGGCTCGGTTTGAGCAGCACCCGCGTCAACGAGTTGTGGATGCCGCCACGCAGCCCCGACGTCTCGGCGAGCGGGACGTCGATCGTGCGGTCGGTCGCGTGGTGCATGTACACCGTGCCCTCGGGCATGCGGTGCGAGACCACGGCCCGCGCCACGACCACGCCGTTGCGGTTGTACGCCTCGATCCACTCGTTGTCGCGCACCCCGATCTTGTCGGCGTCGCGCGGCGACATCCAGATGTTCGGCCCGCCGCGCGACAGCGAGAGCATGAAGAGGTTGTCCTGGTACTCCGAGTGGATGGACCACTTCGAGTGCGGCGTCAGGTACCGCACCGCGACCTCGGCCTGGCCCTCCGAGCCCGGGTAGCCGCTCGGTGAGCGGTCGCCCAGCGGCGGCGAGTCGGGGAACAGGCGGTGCATGTCGAGCGGCGGCCGGAAGACCGGCAGCTGCTCCCCGAGCTCGGTCATCCAGTCGTGGTCGAGGAAGAAGTGCTGGCGTCCCGTGAGGGTGTGCCACGGCTTGAGGCGTTCGACGTTGATCGCGAACGCGGTGTACCGGCGGCCCCCGTGCTCCGAGCCGGACCACTCCGGGGAGGTGATGACCGTCGTCGGGCGGGACTGGACGTCCGGGAATGTCACCCGCTTGCCCTGCTCGTCGCGCGCGAGGTCCGCGAGCTCGACGCCCGTGCGTTTCTCGACGTGCTCGAAGCCCTGGACCGCGAGGCGACCGTTCGTCGTGCCCGACAGCGCGAGGATCATCTCGCACGCGTGCGTGTCCTTGTCGAGCCGCGGGCGCCCCGCCGCGGGGCCCGAGGGGACGAGGCCGTTCTTCTGCCCCAGGACCCGCACCTCCTCGCCGGGCGAGAACTGCACGCCCTTGGTGACCATGCCGAGCTTCTCGGTGAGCGGTCCGAGCGAGGCCATGCGGTCCGCGAAGGCGGGGTAGTCGCGCTCGACCACGACCAGCTTGGGCATGGTCACGCCCGGGACCAGGGGACGGGACGCGGACCCCGCGCCCGAGTCGACGATCGTGCCGTGCGGCACCGACATGGCGTCCGGGGTGTCGTGCAGCAGGGGAGCGGCCACGAGGTCCTTGCGCACGCCCAGGTGCTCGACCGAGTACTCGCTGATCTTCCGCGCGATCGTGTGGAAGATGTCGAAGTCCGTGCGGGTCTGCCACGGCGGGCTGATCGCCGGGTTGAACGAGTGCACGAACGGGTGCATGTCCGTCGTGGACAGGTCGTGCTTCTCGTACCAGGTGGCCGCGGGCAGCACGACGTCGGAGAACAGCGTCGTGCTCGTCATGCGGAAGTCGAGCGTCGTGAGCAGGTCGAGCTTGCCGCGCGCGCCCTCCTCGGCCCACTCGATCGACTGCGGTCGCCGCGCGGGCGCCGACTCGTCCGCGAGCACCGCCGAGTCCGTCCCCAGCAGGTGCTTGAGGAAGTACTCGTTGCCCTTGCCCGAGGACCCCAGGATGTTGGCCCGCCACACCGTGACGCAGCGCGGGAAGTTCTCGGGGGCGTCGGGCGCCTCGACCGCGAACCGGAGCGCGCCGCTGCGCAGCTCGGAGACCACGTAGTCCGCGGGGGCGACCCCGGCGGCCTCGGCCTGGTCCACGAGGTCGAGCGGGTTGCGGTCGAACGTGGGGTAGCTGGGCATCCAGCCGCGCTGCGCCGACTCGACCAGGCAGTCGGCCGTGGTCCGGCCCGCGAAGAGACCTGAGCCCAGCGGTGTCGCGAGCGCGTCCGCCGGCAGCCCGTCGTAGCGCCACTGGTCCGTGGCGACGTACCAGAACGCCGTGCCGATCATCTGGCGCGGGGGCCGCGACCAGTCCAGGCCGCCCGCGTACTGCGCCCATCCGGTGACGGGCCGACACTTCTCCTGCCCGACGTAGTGCGCCCAGCCGCCGCCGTTGACGCCCTGGCAACCCGTCATGGTCGTCAGCGCGAGCATGGCCCGGTAGATCGTGTCGGCGTGGAACCAGTGGTTCGCCCCGGCGCCCATGATGATCATCGAGCGCCCGCCCGACCGCTCGGCGTTGTCCGCGAACTCGCGCCCGATCCGTGCGGCCGCCGCCGCCGGGACCCCCGTGAACTGCTCCTGCCACGCCGGGGTGCCGGGCGAGTCCGCGTCGTCGTAGCCCGAGGGCCACTCGCCGGGCAGGTCCAGGTCCTCGCGGTTCACGCCGTAGCGGGCGAGCAGCAGGTCGAACACCGTGGTCACCAGGTGCCCGCCCACGCGCCGGACCGGCACGCCGCGCGTGACCGAGCCCGCGCCGCCGGTGTGCATCCCGGTCTCGCCCTGGTCGGGGTCGGGGGACAGGTCGAAGCGCGGCAGGTCCACACGGACGGCGGTGTGGTGGGACGCGCCGTGCGTCTCGTGCGCGGCCCCCGGGATCCCCGGAGCGCCCGCCACGCCGTCCGCGACGGACAGCAGCGGGACCACGCCCTCCAGGTCGAGGTTCCACCTGCCCTCGTCGGCCTCGCCGAACCGGTGCCCGAGCGTGCCGTTGGGGATGACGACGCCCCCGTCGGCGTCGAGCAGGACGGGCTTGAAGGCCGCGTTGGCGGCGCTCGCGGCTCCTGGCAGCACGTCGTCGCCCAGGTCGGCCGCGGTGAGGAACTTGTCCGGGACGTAGGTGATGCGTCCCGCGGTGTGAGCTCCGCCGTCGGGCCCCGAGGAGGTCGACGCCGGGCTCGGCGTGAGCGTGACCAGGAACGGCGAGTCCGTGTATCTCCTCAGGTAGTCCACGAACGGCGCCGTGCGACGTTCCACGTGGAACTCCCGCAGGATGACGTGGCCCATCGCGAGGGCGAGCGCGCCGTCGGTGCCGGGGTGCACCGCGAGCCACTCGTCCGCGAACTTGGTGTTGTCCGCGTAGTCGGGCGAGACCACGATCACCTTCTGGCCGCGGTAGCGGGCCTCGGCCATGAAGTGCGCGTCCGGGGTACGGGTCACGGGGATGTTCGAGCCCCACATGATGCAGTACGACGAGTTCCACCAGTCGGCGGACTCGGGCACGTCGGTCTGGTCGCCGAACACCTGCGGGGAGGCGACCGGCAGGTCCGCGTACCAGTCGTAGAACGACAGCATCGCGCCGCCCAGCATCGAGATGAACCGTGCGCCCACGCCGTGCGAGACCATCGACATCGCCGGGATGGGCGAGAAGCCCGCGATGCGGTCCGGGCCGTAGGTCTTGATCGTGTGGACGTGGGCCGCCGCGACGATCTCCGCGGCCTCCTCCCACGACGCTCGGACCAGGCCGCCCTTGCCGCGCGCCTGCTTGTACGCGCGCGCCGTCTCGGGGTTCCCCGTGACCTCGGCCCACGCGCGCACGGGGTCGCCCGTGCGCGCCTTCGCGTCGCGGAACGCGCGCAGCAGCACGCCCCGCACGTACGGGTAGCGGACCCGCGTCGGGGAGTACGTGTACCAGCTGAAGGCCGCGCCGCGCGGACAGCCGCGCGGCTCGTACTCGGGCGAGTCCGGGCCGACCGACGGGTAGTCCGTCTGCTGCGTCTCCCACGTGATGATGCCGTCCTTGACGTACACCTTCCACGAGCACGACCCGGTGCAGTTCACGCCGTGCGTCGAGCGCACCACCTTGTCGTGCGACCACCGGTCCCGGTAGAAGACGTCGCCCTCGCGACCCCCCTGGAGGAACAGCTGGCGCAGGTCCGGCGAGACCTCGCCGCGGCGCAGGTGCTTGCCGAGCCGGAGCAGGGCGTCCTCACCGCTGCCCCCCGGGGACTCAGGGCGTGGGGCGTCCGCGGCGCGGGCGTCGGTGCCCGGGCCGGGGACGGTGGACTGCGACATGCGACCTCCTGGGGCGAGCAGGACCGTGCGTGTACGTTCGTCTGCCTCGCAGTATGCCCACGTCCCGCAGGGTTCTGCCTGGGGAGCAGGGTCACGTCGCCCGGTGCGCCGCGATTGTCTACGGTGCTCCCATGACCACGTTCGACGGGCCCCACGCCACCTTCCCCCTCGCCCACCTGCCCGTCACGGTCGTCACGGTCTCCGACCGCGGCTCGCGCGGCGAGTACGTCGACCGCTCGGGGCCGCTCCTGGTCTCGCTCCTGGAGACGGGTGGCTTCGAGCGCATCACGGCGCGTCTGGTGCCCGACGGCGTCGACTCCGTCCGCGACGCCCTCACCTCCGCGCTGGCCGAGGGGGCGCGGCTCGTGATCACCACGGGCGGGACGGGCATCGGCCCGCGCGACTTCACGCCCGAGGGGACCGCCGAGGTCGTCGACCAGGAGCTGCCGGGCGTCGCCGAGGCGATCCGGCGGCGCGGGGCGACCGTCGTCCCGAGCGCCGTGCTGTCCCGGGGGATCGTGGGGACGGCGCCGGGGGCGCGCGGGCTGCGGGCCCTCGTGGTCAACCTGCCGGGCTCGCCGGGCGGTGTGCGCGACGGCTGGTCGGTGCTCGAACCGCTCCTCCCGCACGTGTTCTCGCAGCTCGCGGGCGGGGACCACTGAGGCTCTTCGAGCGTCGTCGCTGAGTGCGGAGCAGTTGTCGTCGATCGGCCCTCTGGACGACAGCTGCTCCGCACTCAGCGGAAGGTGGGGGCTGTCAGCCGCCCGCGAAAGGGGGCAGGACGTCGACCTGCTGGTCGGTCGTCAGCGCCACGCCGTGGTCCGCGGTCCGGACGCCGCCGACGAGCACCGAGCAGCGCGGCAGCACGTCGGCGAGGGCGGGGTGGCGCGCGGTCATGACCGCGAAGAGCTCCCCGACCGAGGCGCCGGGGAGGGACTCGGCCTCGAGCCCGGCGGCCTCGGCCGCACCAGCGAAGTAGCGGACCTGCGGCACGTCACGCCCTCTCGTGGGCTGCGGGCTCCACAGGGCTGTCGGCGTCCGCAGCACCGTCGACGACGACCTCGTCGAGCGTCGGCTCGACCTCCCATGCGAGCGCGAGTTCGGTGGCGCGCTCCATGGCGTCCAGGCCGGGGTGGTCGGCTCCCTCCCCGGCGGACAGCCCGGCGACGTACCCGGCGATGAACGTGGTCAGCGGGGCTGCGGGTCGTTCGACCCGGTGCGCGGCGTCCCGCGCGAGGTCGAGGATCGCCCCGATGTCGACCGCCTCACGGTCGAGGTCGAACTCGTCGACGAGGGCGTCCACCCAGCGCTCGAGGTTGCTCATGCCATGCCTCCCGAAGGTCCGTGCGGGTCGTGACTCTCCAGTGCCTTACCGTGCGCGTCGTGCGTACGTCTCCGCATCCTGCCACGTGTCCACGTCGGTGCTCAGGCCGTCCACGTCCTCGACGCGGGTGAGTTCCATCCCTTGGACGAGCCGGCGCACGGGGGCGCCCGCCAGGCCGCCCTGTGCCTGGTCGTCCGCGAGCCGGGCCACGGCCGCGTCGAGGGCCTCGCGGCGGTACAGCCCGACGAGCCACTGGTCCCGCCCGTCGTGCGCCAGGTGCACGCCGTCGATCTCCCCGTGACCGGCGGCGGTGCCGGTGGCGGCCGTCACGAGCAGCGGCACGGCCTCCGCGGCCCGCGGCACGTCGCAGGCGAGGAGCAGGACCCAGGGCGCTGCGCCGTCGGGCAGTGCGGCGAGGCCCGCCGCGGTCCCCGCGACCGGACCGCCGAACGGCGGGTCCTCGCGCGTGAGGACGTACGCCTCGGACGCCAGGTCGTCGGGCCCGACGACGACCGTCGCCCGGGCGTCGCGGGTCGCGGTGAGCACGTGGTCGAGCAGGCGCGCGCCCGCGACGACGAGCTGCGGCTTGGACGTGCCGAGCCGCCGCGCCCGCCCGCCCGCGAGCACGACCGCGTCGAACAGGGGCCCGCTCACACCGGGCGCACCCACTCGCCCGACTTGCCGCCCGTCTTGGACTGGAGGCGGACGTCGGTGAGCTCGACCGACTTGTCGAGCCCCTTGACCATGTCGACGACCGCGAGCCCCGCGACCGCGACCGCGGTGAGCGCCTCCATCTCGACCCCCGTACGGTCCGCGGTGCGCACGGTCGCGCGGATCTCGACGCCGTGGTCCTGGACGTCGAGGTCCACGGCCGCGCCGTGCACCCCGATGATGTGCGCGAGCGGCAGCAGCTCGGCCGTCTTCTTGGCCCCCTGGATGCCCGCGATGCGCGCGACCGCGAGCACGTCGCCCTTGGGGACCTCGCCGGACCGCAGCGCCGCGACGATGTGCGGACCGCACCGGACGACGCCCGTCGCGGTCGCGGAACGGACGGTCGGCTGCTTGAGGGTGACGTCGACCATGCGGGCGTGGCCGCGCTCGTCGAGGTGGGTGAACTCGCTCATGCGATCACCATGACACGCACGACCTCGCCCGTCCCAACCGCCTCGACCTCGGGCGGTACGACCGCGATCGCGTCGGCCCGGGTCAGGGCCGAGACATGGTGCGCGCCGGGCCCGACCGGTGCCACGCCGTCGGCCCCGACGAAACGCACCGGGAGGAACTGCTGCCGCCCCGCGGGGGAGCGCCAGCCCTCGGCGGCGACGCGTTCGACGAGCGGCTCGACGGGCTCCGGGTGGCCCGCGAGGCGGCGCACCGCCGGGCGCACGAAGGCCCGGAACGACACGTACGCGCTCACCGGGTTGCCGGGCACGCCGAGCAGGGGAGTGCCGCGCCAGCGTGCGGCGGCCTGCGGCTTGCCGGGCTGCATCCCGACCGCGACGAGCCGCACCTCCGAAGCCCCGTGATCCTCGCCGTGCGGGCCGGACAGGACCTCCTTGACGACGTCGAACGCGCCCGCGCTGACTCCGCCCGAGGTGACGATCAGGTCGACGTGGGGGGCGACGTCGTCGAGCACCGCGCGCAGCGCCTCGGCCGTGTCCGGGACCGCGCCCACGCGCACCGGCTCGCCGCCCGCGTCGCGCACGCACGCCGCGAGCAGGAGCGAGTTGGAGTCGGGGATCTGGCCCGGACCGGGGGCGGTGCCGAACGGCACGAGCTCGCTGCCCGTCGAGAGGACGGCGACGCGAGCGACGCGGTGCACCGGAAGGGTCGCGTGCCCTGCCGAGGCTGCGGCCGAGACGAGCCGCGGGGTCGTCGTGGCGCCCGCCGCGGCGACGAGGTCGCCGACCGCGACGTCCTCGGCGCGGCGGCGGACGTTGGGCCTGGACGGCTCGTAGACCTCGATCTGCTCGTCCAGGGGAGCGCCGGGCACGAAGCGTCGCGTCGAGGTCCGCTCCACGGGCACGACGACGTCGCACCCGTCCGGCACGGGGGCGCCGGTCATGATGCGGACGGCTTCGCCGGGGGCGCCCGCCACGGCGGAGGGGGCGGCCGCGGGGGCCGCCGCGATGTCGCCCACGACGCGCAGCGTGACGGGGGAGTCCTGGGTCGCGGCCGCGAGGTCCGCGCCGCGCAGCGCGTACCCGTCCATGGCCGAGGCGTCGAAGCGCGGGACGTCGAGGAGCGAGCGGACGTCGTGGGCCAGGACGCGTCGCGTCGGGGTACCGGTCGCGAGCGTGTCCAGCGGGACGCGCTCGGCGGGCAGCGGTGCGACGAGCGCGAGGACGTGGTCGCGGTACTCGTCGACCGTGCTTGCGCTCGGTGCGCTGCGGGGGCACGCACGGGTGGTGCTGCCGGCAGAACCCGGCCGGTGAACGGCCTGTGGCGCTTCCGACGACGTGTCCAGGGCGTGGGGGTCCATGGGGACACCGTAGGACCTCATCCCTCGGCGCTCACCACGCGCTGACCGGATTGGTGCCCTCGGCGCGGACCGACCGCGTCCCTTGACGGCACCGCGGCGCTCTGCCATCATCCACTGAAACGTTCTAGTAGAACGTTCTAGAAAATGCTTGTCCACCCCGTCCTCACGCGCCGCCGCGACTCTCGCACGGCCCGTCCTGTGCAAGAGAAGGGCCCCATGCTTCCCACGACCGACCGCCTCCGCGTCGAGCTGATCGTCGCGAGCGTCCGCCCGGACCGGTTCGGCGGCACGGTCGCCGACTGGGTCAGGGCTCGTCTCGACGAGCACTCCGGCTTCGACGTGAACGTCCTGGACCTCGCCGACCTCGATCTCCCGCCGGGTCTCGACGGCACCGGCGACACGGAGCGACTGCGGGAGCGGGTCGCCACGGCCGACGCGTTCGTGCTCGTCACCCCCGAGTACAACCACGGCTACCCCGGCTACCTCAAGATCGCGATCGACACGCTGCTGGAGGAGTGGCACGTCAAGCCGCTGGGCTTCGTGTCGTACGGCGGGAGCGGCGGCGGTGCCCGCTCTGTCGAGCAGCTCCGCCCGGTCTTCGACGAGCTCCAGGTCGTGGCGATCCGCGAGCAGGTGGTCCTGACGCGGGTCTGGGACCTCTTCGACGGGCCGGTCCTGACGGATCCCGACGGCCCGCAGAGAGCACTCAAGTCGATGCTCGACCAGCTGCACTGGTGGGGCCGGGCTCTCCAGGCGGCCCGGGCCACGATCACCGCCTGAACCGTCGTGCCCCGCCACCTGGAACGTCCCCGCCGTGAGAAGGAGCTGTGATGTCTGTTCGTCGTGTACCGAACGCGCGCCGGGGGCGAGGACCGAGTCCCGTGGAGCCCGAGGTGCCCGGAGCGCGGGGCCGACGGTCGATGACGCAGCGAACGGCTCCGTGGCTCCGCGGTGGGGCGTTGCTGCAGCACGCCGGTGCGGGGCTCGTCGCGGGGACGTTCCTTCTCTGCCTGGCCATGTCCTTGCTGCCCCTGGCCGCGATCGTCCTCATGGGACGAGTGCTGTACCTCGTCCCGCAGTCGTTCGGGCAGGAGGCCGTCGACGGTGCGTGGGAGCGGCTGCTGCTCATGCTGTCCCTGGCGATCGGTGCGCTCGTGGCGCAACAGGTCGTCGCCCCGCTCCAGGCCGGCCTGCTCGAGACGATCGGACGTCGGGTGGACCGGCAGTGCGTCGGCCGGGTCCTGCGCGCCACGACGTCGGACGCCCCGCTCGCGCTGCTGGAGGACCCGGACGTCCTGGGCATCCTCGCCGACGCACGTGCTGCTTTCGACCGGCAGTCGCGCAGCCCCGGAGAGGCTGCCGCCGCGATGCTCCCGCTCGTCGGACGGTACGCCCAGGTCGTCGGCGCGTCGATCCTGGTCGCCGTCGTGGTGAGTCCGGTCGCAGGTGCTTTGCTCCTCGGGACCGCCCTGGCACTCCGGGCAGGGGTGCGCGGCGGGATGAGCCGGTTCGGAGCGATCTGGGACGGGCTCACGGCGCAGCGCCGACGCACGGGCTACGTCCGGCAGCTCGCGATCACGCCGGACATCACGAAGGAGGTCCGGATCCTCGGCCTCCTCCCGTGGTTGCGCGAGCGGCTGCGGATCGAGAGCCTCGCGCAGCTGCGACCGGAGTGGGCGGGGCGGCGGCGAGTCTTCCTCCTCCCCTTCGTGGGGTACGGCCTCGTCGGGCTGGCCGGCGGGACCGCTGTGCTCGCCGTCGTGGTGCTCGACGCGCAGGACCTGGACCTCTTCGCGCTCGGCGTCGCGCTGCAGGCGATGATGGTGCCGATGCGCTTCGGCGTGCACTTCCCGGAGTCCGATCTCCAGACCCAGTACGGGCTCCAGTCCCTCGAGGCGCTGCGCCGCCTGGAGGCACGTCTCACGCCCGAGCACGTCGGGCTCGATGGCCCGGGCGCGACGCCGGCGGTCACACGCACGGCGACGGGCACCGTCCGCTTCGAGGACGTCTGGTTCCGTTACTCGGCGACGTCGCCCTGGGTCCTTCGGGGGCTCGACCTCACGCTCGAGCTGGGCACGTCGACCGCGGTCGTCGGGTTGAACGGTGCAGGCAAGACGACCATGATCAAGCTCCTGGCCAGGCTGTACACGCCGACGCGCGGCCGCATCACGGTCGGCGGGGTCGACGTCCGGGAGCTCTCTGGGGATCGGTGGCGACGTCGCCTGAGCCTCGTCTTCCAGGACTACGCCCGGTTCGAGCTCTCGGTGACGGACAACGTCACCCTGGCACCGGCGGAACACGACCAGGGGGCGCTCGACGCGGCGCTCCGGGCGGCAGGGGCGTACCTCGTCGTGGACGGCCTCGACGACGGCGTGTCGACCGTGCTTTCGGGCGGCTACGCGAGAGGTCGTGATCTCTCCGGTGGCCAGTGGCAGCGCGTAGCGCTCGCTCGGGCGCTCTTCCAGGTCGCTCGTGGTGCCGAGATCCTCGTCCTCGACGAACCGACCGCGCAGCTCGACGTCGCGGCGGAGGCCGAGTTCTTCGAACGGTTCCTCGCCCGAGGGGCCGTCGACGCCGTCGCGGGTGGTCGGCCGATCACCTCCGTCGTCATCTCCCACCGCTTCTCCACGGTGCGTCCGGCGGACAACATCGTCGTCATCGAGCACGGGCGGGTCGTGGAGGAAGGTGACCACGACGAGCTGATGGCGGTGGACGGCCGGTACGCCGAGCTGTTCGTCCTCCAGGCTCGCCGCTTCCGCGCGGACGACGACGGGTGTCCCGACGACTCGGTCGCCGACGTCTCCGAGGTCGTCGATGCAGGGGGGTTCTCATGAGAGCGGTCGTCGCAGCACTCCGATTCATGCTCGCGCACGCCTGGGCGACGGACAGGCGTCGACTGCTCGTGGCCTCGGCCCTCATGACGGTCGGGTACCTGTCGGCACCCCTCGTCGGGGTCGCGCTCGGTGCCCTCACGGACGCGGTGATCTCGACGGACACCTCGGTCGCGCTGGCCCTCGCGGCCGTGCTCGCGCTGCTGCTCGTGTCCGAGATGCTGATGGGGCACTTCGGCCACCTCTCGGTCGTGGAGCTGAGCGACATGCAACAGCTTCACCTCACCGACGAGGTCACCGGGCTCACGCACGGCTCGACCAGCCTCGCGGACCTGGAGAACCCCGCCCGCGTGCGTCTGCTGACGTCCGTGACGGAGGGACTCCAGAGAGTGCGGGTCGCGCTCGAGGCGAGCCTCCAGCTCGGAGGGACGCTGCTCCAGATCCTCGCCACCACGGTGGTCATGGGCATGGTCGATCCGTGGCTCCTGCTGCTCCCGGTCGCCGCGCTACCCCCCGTGTGGTTCGCGGACCGGGCCCAGCGTGTCCTCGACCGGGCTCGTGATGCCTCCGCGGACGACATCCGGCTGGCGCGTCACCTGCTGAGCATGGGTACGAGCGCCGCCACCGCCAAGGAGGTCCGGTTGTTCGCGGCGCAGGACCTCCTCACCGACCGGCACGCGGGAGCGTGGGACCGGACGACGGCGGCGCTGTGGTCCGCTCACCGGCGTTCCGCGCTGCTGCGAGCGGGTGGCCAGGTGTGGTTCGCGCTCGCCTACGGCGCCGCGCTCCTCGTGGTGGTGCGCGGTGCCGCCGCCGGCGACGTGGCGATCGGGCAGGTCGTCCTGGTGGTGACCCTCGCGATCCAGATCAGCTCGCAGGTCGCCGGGGCGCTGGGGCTGTTCGGCGCGCTCCAGGGAGCCGGTCGTACGGTCGAGCAGGTCGACGAGCTGCGCGCGACCGTGGCGCACGAGCGCCGGGCCGAGGGGGACGCGCCGGCGCCCGCCGCGCTCGTGGGAGGTCTGCAGGTCCGGGACCTCACCTTCACGTACGCGGGTTCGACGCGCCCTGTCCTGGACGGCGTGAACCTCGACCTGCCGGCGGGGACGACCGTCGCCCTCGTGGGGGGGAACGGAGCAGGGAAGTCCACCCTGGTGAAGCTGTTGTGCGGTCTGTACCTGCCGAGCTCCGGGGAGGTCCAGGTCGACGGCGTCGAGCTGTCGACGATCTCGCGCGACGCCTGGCAGGCGAGGGTCGCCACGCTCTTCCAGGACTTCGCTCGCCTGGAGCTGACGCTCCGGGAGAACATCGGGATCGGGCACCTGCCCGTGATGGACGACGACGCGGAGCTCGGGCGTGCGCTCGAC
The DNA here is from genome assembly GCF_056158145.1 of Oerskovia sp. PE-21s. Taxonomy (NCBI): domain Bacteria; kingdom Bacillati; phylum Actinomycetota; class Actinomycetes; order Micrococcales; family Cellulomonadaceae; genus Oerskovia; species Oerskovia sp. PE-21s. The sequence continues at coordinate 149,225 of NZ_JBUXJM010000007.1, read as the reverse complement.
GAGGCGAGGGCGCGGCATCTCGCCGAGCGCTCGCCGCAGGGTCTGGACCAGGTCCTCGGTACGTCGTACGACGACGGCCGTCAGCTCTCCGGCGGGCAGTGGCAGTCGCTGGGCCTTGCGCGAACGGTCCTGCGGCCGGAGCCCCTGCTCGTGGTGCTGGACGAGCCTGCGTCCGCGTTGGACGCCGCGGCGGAGCATGCCCTGTTCGAGCGTTTCTCCGCGACGGCGCGGCGCACGGCCTCGCTCACCGGAGCCGTCACCGTGTACGTCTCGCACCGCTTCTCGACGGTCCGCGACGCCGACCTCATCGTCGTCCTCGACGGGGGCAGGGTCGTGGAGACTGGTACCCATGACGAACTCGTGGCGATCGACGGTGTGTACGCCGCGATGTACGGACTCCAGGCGCGTGCGTACCGGTGAGGGGCTGTAGCCGATGTCCAAGAAGCCGAGCCTGAAGTCGGTGGCGCTGGCAGCGGGGGTCTCGCCGTCCACGGTCTCGAACGCGTACAACCGACCGGAGCAGATGTCGGCACAGGTGCGTGAGCACGTGCTCGACGTGGCGGCCCGGCTCGGATATCCCGGACCGGACGCCAGCGCCAGCTCGCTCCGCAGCGGGCACGCCGGGGCCGTCGGCGTGCTCTTCGCTCAGGACCTGACGTACGCCTTCTCCGACCCCTACCTCCTCGAGCTCCTCACGGGCGTCGCGGAAGTTGCCACGCGGACGTCGACGAACGTGCTCCTCATGCCCGTCGGTCCCCACACGGCGTCGGACGCGTACTCCCGGCAGGAGGAGCTGGACCTGGTCCAGAACGTGCGCCGTGCCGTGCTCGACGGGGCGATCGCGGACGGCGTCGACCCGACGCACCCCGTCCTGCACGTGCTGACGGCTCGGGGAGTGCCGGTCGTGAGCACCGTGGCGGACGTCGGGGACCGGCACGTGCTGGTCGACGACCACGCTGCTGCCGTCGAGATCGGAGCGCACCTGGCAGCGCTCGGACATCGCCGCGTGGCGGTCGTGGCGGACAGCATGGACGACGGCGAGCCCCTGCTCGTCCCCGACGACGCGCCCCACCTGTTCCCTTATGCGCGCACGCGTGTCGCGGGGTTCCGCGAGGGCCTCGGTCCCGAGCACGAGCTCGTCACCGTCTCCGCAGGTCAGAACACGCGCGAGTCCGGGAGCCGTGCGGCCGAGACGGTGCTCGCGTCCGGGCGGCGACCGACCGCGATCCTCGCGACGTCCGACGCCCTTGCGCTCGGCGTGATCGACACGCTGCACGGCGTGGGCCTGACCGTCGGTCGAGAGATGTCCGTCACGGGCTTCGACGACGTCCCGCAAGCACGGGACGCCGGGCTCACGACGGTACGGCAGCCCGTCCGGGACAAGGGGCGCCTCATGGTCGAGATGCTCCGCGACCCTGCGCGCGCAGGAAGCACCGTGACCCTGAGCACCGAGCTCGTCGTGCGCGCGAGCACGGGCCCTGCTGCGGACGATCGGTAGTGCTCAGGACCGACGAGCGACCGGACCAGCCTCACCTGAGACCTGTCCTCGTCAGCCCCGCGTCCCGCGCCGCACCGGCCCCAGCGTGAACAGCAGCGTCAGCAGCGCCGTCACCGACAGGGCCGCGAAGCCCAGACCGTAGTCCCCGTTGAGCTGGTACACCGCGCCCATGATGAGCGGTGGGATGAACCCTCCCAGCCCGCCCGCGGCCCCCACGAGGCCTGTGACAGCGCCGACCTTGTCCTGCGGGGCGACCTTGGCCACGAGCTCGAACGTCGCGCCCGACGACGCGCCGAGCCCGACCGCGAGGCCCAGGAACGCGATGGTCCCCAGGGGCACGAGGTCCGGCTGGAACGCGACGACCGCGGCCAGGACCGTGACGAGCGCGAAGCACGCGACCGACACCGGGATCCCGCCGAACCGGTCCGAGAGCGTCCCGCCGATCGGGCGGCACGCGACCGCGAGCACCACGAACCCGGCCGTCCGCGCGGCGGCGTCGGCGGCCGTCAGGTCGTAGGCGTTCACCAGGAACGTCGGCAGGTACACGCTGAACGCCACGAACCCGCCGAACCCCACGGCGTACAGCCACGAGAGCTGGAGCGTCGCCGGGAGCCTGAACGTGGCCCACGTGCGCGCCAGGAAGTGCCCGTGCGCAGCTGCCGCCCGGCCCGGGGCGTCGCGCACGAGGAGCCACGACATGACCGCGTACACCGCCAGGACGCACGCCACGAGCACGAACGGTGCGCTCTTGCCGTACGCGTCGGTGATCCGCACCGTCGTGAACGCCGAGATCGCGGTGCCGCCCATCCCTATCCCGAAGATCCCCAGCGCCGTGCCGCGCCGAGCCGGGGGGTACCAGGCGTTGACGAAGGGCACGCCGACCGCGAACGCCGTCCCGCCCAGCCCCAGGAAGAACCCGCCCAGGATGAGCAGGGGATAGCTGTCGGCGACGAAGCCGATGAACAGCACCGGAACGATCGTCGCGGCGCTGACCAGCGGGAACATGATGCGCGCCCCGAAGCGGTCCGTGAGCGCGCCGACCGGGATGCGCCCCAGCGAACCCACGATGACGGGCACCGCGACGAGCACCGACTGCTGGACCGCTGTCAGGCCGAGCGCCGCGCTGTACGCACCACCGAGCGGGCTGATGAGCGCCCACGCCCAGAAGTTCACCGCGAACCCGATCGTCGCGAGGACCAGCATGAGCGTCGCGGACCCGCCGGACGGCGCGCCGCCGGTCGAGGCGGCGGCGCCCTGCCCGGCACCGGGAGCCGTCACCCGCGCGGCTGATTCGTCAGGATGCGTCACTGTGACTCCCGGGGGTCGGTCGCCCGTCCTCGGGCGAATCGGTGGAGCTCGAGATTCCCGCCCGACCCACGCTATCCGCGCACGTGACGTGTCGCGCGGGCTGGCGAAGACGCCGTCGGGCCCTAGCGTGGTCCCCACGCCCCCGCCCACGCCGCACCACGAAGGCCCCACCCATGACCCTGCTGTTCCTCGGCGTGATCCTCGTCAACGTCTTCGCGTTCGCGCTGATCCTCCTGCGCGCGCCCCTGTTCCGTACCGAGGTCTACCGGCCGATGCTGCTCAACGTCGGGCTGTCGGTGCTGCCCGTGTTCGTGCTGACGGCCCTGATCGTCGTGGACCTCGTGCTCGCTGCGGCCGGGGCGGCGCCCTGGCTCGTCGCGATCCTCGCGGTCGCGGGCCTCGCGATCTGGCTCCTGCTGCTGCCCAACGCCGGATACCTCGTGACCGAGCTCAACTTCAGCCATCGCAAGGACGGCGAGGACGTGCCGCTCTGGTACGACATCGTCGCGGTCCTGACCCTCGCGATGTCCGGCGTCCTCAACACCGTCGTCAACATCTTCCTCGTCCAGATGTTCTACGCCGTCCTGCGCTACCCCGAGGACCTGCGTCCTTTCGAGCGCCCGGCGTCCTGGCTCGTGGTCCTCGTGATCCTCGTGCTCGTCTCGTTCGGGATCTACCTGGGGCGGTACATCCGCTTCAACAGCTGGGACCTGGTGCACCCCGTCGGGTTCCTGCGCAAGCTCCTCGGGTACTTCCGCACGCCCGGGAAGGTGCGTGACGCACTGCTGTTCAGCGGCCTCTACACGGTGTTCTTCGCGCTCATCTACCTGGTCGTGATCGGGTCGCTCCTCGAGACCATCACCGCTGTCGCGGGCTGACGAGACGGGCCTCTTCCCGCGGTCGACGTTCTGCCCTACGCTCACCGCTGTGAACGCACCCATCGCCGTGACCGCGGCCGAGTACCTCGACGCCACCCGCCGACGCATGACCGACGACGGCTGCGAGGTGGGACGGGACCAGGTCGGCCCGGTGCAGGCGCTGGTCGGCTACCGTGCGAAGTTCGTCCCCGCCGCGATGTCCCGTGTCCACGTCGTCACCGCGGTCGCGCACTTCACGCCCACCGACCTGCAGGTGGACCTCTACACCCGCGACGTCTCGGCCTTCGCCAAGCGGCGCAGCAACGCGCTGCGCGGTGTCCAGTCGGGGATCGGTGCGTTCGCGGTGATCGTCGCCGACGGCGTCACGCCCGAGCTCGTCGCCGCCGCCACCGTGAAGCCGCGCCTCGAGTTCGCGGTGATCGTCCAGCCCGTCCTCGTGGACCTCGCGGCCCGCGAGATCCACACGTTCCGCGGGCGCCGGTTCATCGGTGCCGCGCTCAACGGCTTCCTGCGGCGCACGCTCGACGCCCAGATCCAGGTGCCCGCCTGACGGGTCGCGGTCCGGGTGCGAGCCGCCGTGCGATCAGCGCGGCGGCTCGTCGCTCCGCTCGGCCGGTGCGCGGGGCGCCTGAGGCGGAAGGTCAGGGGACCGACGGCGGCGCGACCGAGCCGCGGATGACCAGGTGGAGCGGCAGGACCGTGCGAGCAGGCTCCGCGGCGTCGTCGGGGGCGTCGGCCCCGCGGCGGGCCATGGCCCGCTCGAGCGCGTCGACCGCCGCGAGGGCGAGCGCCGCGACGGGCTGCTCGAGCGTCGTGAGCTGGGGGCGCAGCCACTGGCCGATGCGAATGCCGTCGCAGCCCACGACCGACAGGTCCTCGGGGATGCGGATGCCGTGGAGCTCGGCAGCGCCGAGCATCCCGACGGCCACGATGTCGCTGCCCACGAACACCGCGGTGGGGGAGTTCCCGGGCCGCGTCAGGTAGGGGAACGTCGAGGCGCCGAACTGCTCGGTGTACGGGCCGTGGCGGACCAGCTCGGGGTCGACGGGCAGTCCCGCGTCGGTGAGGGCGTCGACGTAGCCGCGCTTGCGCTCCTGGGTCGTGGAGAGCTCGGGCGGGCCGGCGACGTGCGCGATCCGGCGGTGCCCCTGCTGGATCAGGTACCTCGTGGCCTGGTAGGCGCCGCCGTAGTTGTCGACCGTGACGGTGTCGACCGCGAGGTCGAGGTCGATCTCCTCGTCGATCACGACGACGGGCAGCCCGCCCTCGACCGCGCGGGCGAGGCGCTCGTCGGTCCGGCTCATGCCGAGGTAGATCAGGCCGCCCAGCACGTCGCTGCCCCCGATCAGGGGGCTCAGCCCGCCGTCGCGCTCACCGTGCTTGCCGGAGACGGCGACGACCAGGGGGATCTGGCGGGACGCGGCGAGGTCGGCGCACTCCTCGGCCAGCGTCGTGAAGAACGGGTTGGTGAAGTCGGGGACGACGAGCGCCACGACGCCCTGCCCGGCGTCGGAGCGGGCATGCGGTCCCGCACTCGGGCGGGCGGCGCGGACCCCGCGGCTCGTGGTGGCGCCGCGGTAGTCGAGCGCGGCCACGGCGGCGTCGATCCGGGCCGCGGTCTCGGGCTGGACGTTGAGCTGGCCGCGCAGGTAGCGGGAGGCCGTCGACGTCGAGACGCCTGCGTGTTGCGCAACTTGCGTCAGTGTCATCGTCGCCACCTCTCTGCTCGTGCCCCGGCCGTCGGGGTGCTGCCCGAGCCTATCGCTGCGCCGGTGATGGGCGGGCCGGGAGTCCGTCGGGGCCGCGGCTTCCCGGCGCCTTCGGTTCGGCGGCGGCCCGTCGGTAGGCGCCTCGTCGCGACTCGGTTGACACCAGGATGCCGCGCGCCTAGGTTGTTGCGCAACAGCAACACAACATTGCGCAACGTCGCCGATGTGCGGCGGAGCCCGAACCGTCTTGAGGAGAACCGCATGAGCCGCGTGCTGCTAGCCGGAGAGTCGTGGATCAATGCCGCGACGGACTACAAGGGCTACGACGCCTTCCCGCACGCCCAGCTGGAGATCGGCTGCGCCAAGCTGCTCGAGGCGCTCGCCGCCGAGGGCCACGACGTCACGCACCTCCCGTCCCACCTCGTCGCGACCGACTTCCCGTCGACCCTCGAGGAGCTCGACGCCTACGACGTCGTCCTCCTGTCGGACATCGGCGCGAACACCCTGCTGCTCCCGCCCGTCGTGTTCTCCGAGGGACGCCCCTTCCCGAACCGCATCAAGCTCCTCGCCGAGTGGGTGCGTCGCGGCGGCGGCCTCATGATGGCCGGCGGCTACCTCAGCTTCCAGGGCTTCCAGGCCAAGGCCAACTACCACGGCACCGCGGTCGAGGCCGTCCTGCCGGTCGAGATCCTCCCGTACGACGACCGCGAGGAGACCCCCGAGGGCATCAGCGGCGTCCTGACCGACGTCGAGCACCCCGTGACCGCGGGCCTCGACGCCGAGTGGCCCATCCTGCTCGGCTACCAGAAGCTCACGGCCAAGGCCGACGCGACCGTCCTCGCGACGATCGAGGGTCGCCCGCTGGTCGCCGTCCGCACCGAGGGCGAGGGCCGCACGCTGGCCTTCGCGTCCGACATCTCCCCGCACTGGGCACCCCGCGAGTTCATGGAGTGGTCCGGCTACGGCAAGCTCTTCGGCCAGGCGATCACCTGGCTCGCAGGCTGATGAGCGCCCACCCCGAGGGCGGGGTCACCCCCGCCCTCGCCCCGCAGGTCACGGCCTCCCCGGAGGTGACCGTCGTCGGCAGCCTGAACATGGACATCCGGCTGACCGTCGACCGGATCCCGCGCTCGGGCGAGACCATCAGCGCGGCCGGGCTCAAGCGTTCGCCCGGCGGCAAGGGGGCCAACCAGGCCGTCGCCGCCGCGCGCCTGGGCCGTCGCGTCGCGATGGTCGGGGCCGTCGGGGACGACGACGCGGGCCGCGCGATCACGACCCGACTCGTGGCCGAGGGGCTCGACGTCGCGTCGGTCGCGATCTCCGAGCAGCCCACCGGCACCGCCGTGATCCTCTGGGAGCAGCCCGAGTCCACGATCGTCATCGAGGCGGGCGCCAACGGCGACGTCGACGAGCAGTTCGTCGACTCGCGCGACGCCGCGGTCCGGGCGGTCGCCGACGCACAGGTCGTCCTGTGCCAGTGCGAGACCCCGCTCGGTGCGCTCGCCGCCGTCACGCGCCTCGCGACCGGGACGACGATCCTCAACCCGGCCCCCGCGGTCCCGGTCCCGACCGAGATCCGCGACCGGTTCCACGTCCTGGTCCCCAACCGGTTCGAGCTCGCGACCCTCGCGGGCGCGAACGAGGCCCCCGGGTCGCTCGCCGACGTCGTGGCCATGGTCCGAGGTCTCGCCTTCCCGGGCGACGTCGTCGTGACCCTCGGGGCCGACGGCTCGGTCGTGGTGCCCCGCGACGGGCTGCCGACCCCCGTCCCCGCCGTGCGCGTCGACGCGATCGACACGACCGCCGCGGGCGACAGCTTCTGCGCAGCGCTCGCCGACGGGCTGCTGCGCGGGGAGGACCTCGTCGGGGCCGCCCGCTGGGCAGCCCGCGTCGCGGCCGTCACGACCACTCGCGACGGGGCCATCGAGTCCCTGCCGCTCGCCGACGAGGTGCCCGCCGCACCGCAGGACCCCACGCCGGAGCACTGACCCTCACGACCCGTCCGACCGCACGACCCCCACCCCGCACGACCCCCACCCAGCCCGACCACTCAGCGTCGACCCAGGGCTGGCCGTTCGATCGGTCCACCGATCCGACGTACCGTCGAAAGATGAAAGGCACGGCCAAGCAATGAAGCACACCACGCCGGAGACCGCCTCCCGCTCGGGAGGCGCCCAGACGGTCGCTGCGTCGCAGCGCAACAAGGTCAAGAGCACCGCGACCGCGCTCCTCGTCCTCGCGACCGTCCTCGCCGGAGCCCTCGGCCCCATGCAGGCCGCGGTCAACGGTCAGCTCGGCAAGACGATCGGCGACGGCCACGCAGCCGCCCTCATCTCGTTCGGCACGGGCCTGGTCCTGATGTTCGTCATCGTGTTCGCGCGCCCCGTGACGCGGCGCGAGGCGCTCTCGATCCCGAGCCTCATCAAGGGCCGCACGATCCCGTGGTGGAACTTCCTCGCGGGCCTCTGCGGCGCCGTCATCGTGCTCTCGGAGGGCGTGACGGTCGGCGTCCTGGGCGTCGCGACGTTCCAGATCTCGCTCATCTCGGGTCTGGTCATCTCGGGCGTGATCTGCGACCGCCTGGGCGTCACGGCCTCGGTCAAGCAGCCGCTCACGTTCTTCCGCCTCGCGGGCGCCGTCCTCGCGATCGTCGCGACCGTCATCGTCATCTCGCCGAACTTCTCGACCCCGCACACGATCGCCCTCGCGATCATGCCGTTCGTCGGCGGTCTCCTCGCCGGCTGGCAGCCCGCAGGCAACGCCGCGGTCGCCGACGCCACGGGCTCGATGCTCGTCTCGATCGGCTGGAACTTCCTGGTCGGCTTCACGGCCCTGGGCATCGCCTACGGGATCCGCGCCATGACCTCGGGCGTCGACTTCCAGCTGCCGCCCACGTGGTGGATGTACCTCGGCGGCCCGCTCGGCCTCCTCTCGATCGCTCTCATGGCGCTGCTCGTCCGGGGCCTCGGGCTGCTGCTCCTGGGCCTCGCGTCCACGGCGGGCCAGCTCGTCGGCTCGCTCCTGATCGACTGGGCCGTCCCGTCGCTCGGCCACACGATCTACGCGGCCACGATCATCGGCACCGTGATCGCGCTCGTCGCGGCGGTGATCGGCATGATCCCGTCCGGTAAGTCGACCGAGACCTCGTCCGGCGTGAGCGGTGACGCAGCAGTGGCCGCCGCCGTCGGCGGTGGTGAGGCAGGAGAGGTGAGCCCGCGATGAACGTCACGCCGGCCGGATTCGTCCAGACGGTCACCGGACCCGTCGCGGTGCACGACCTGGGGCTGACCCTGCCCCACGAGCACCTGTTCAACGACCTGTCGGGAGTGCTCGACGCGCCCAGCTACGAGTTCTCCCGGGCCGTGGTCCGCGAGCCCGTGTCGGCGTCGGTCGCCTGGGCCCTGCGCCAGGACCCGTACTGCTGCGCCGACAACATCGCCGACAAGCCCGTCGCCGCGGTCGAGGCGGAGATCCGCAGCTTCGCGGCCCTCGGTGGACGGACCGTCGTGGACGCGACGTCGAGCGAGGCGATCGGGCGCAACCCTGAGCGCCTCGCGGACGTCGCGAGCCGCACCGGCCTCAACGTCGTCATGGGCGCGGGCGCCTACCTCGAGAAGTTCGAGGGCGAGCGCATCACGGCCCAGGCCGTGGAGGCCCAGGCCGCGGCGATCTCGCGCGAGCTGTCGGACGGCGTGCGGGACACGGGCATCCGGCCCGGCGTGATCGGGGAGATCGGCGTCTCGCCGGACTTCACCGCGGGGGAGCGGGCGTCGCTGCGCGCCTCGGCACTGGCGCAGCTCGAGCACCCGCACGTCGCCATGCAGATCCACCTGCCGGGCTGGCAGCGTCGCGCGCACGAGATCCTCGACCTCGTGCTCGACGAGGTGGGCGTGCGGCCGGAGAAGGTCGTGCTGTGCCACATGGACCCCTCGGCCGAGGACCCCGAGTACCAGCGGGCCGTCGCGGAGCGGGGCGTGTGGCTCGAGTTCGACATGGTCGGCATGGACATCACCTACCCCAAGGAGGGTGTCTCGCCCGACCCGCACACCACGGCGGGCGCGGTGCACCGGCTCATCGACGCGGGGTTCGCGGGCCAGGTGCTCATGAGCCACGACGTGTTCCTCAAGCAGATGTGGGTGCAGAACGGCGGGAACGGGTTCGCCTACGTGCCCACGGTCTTCACCGAGATGCTCGCGCAGCGCGGGGTCGAGCGTGAGGTGCTGCGCCGCCTGACGCACGAGAACCCGGCGACGATGCTGACGGCGTGACCGCGTGACCGCGAGGTAGGACGTGCTGCGCGAGGTAGTGCGCGGTGCGTTCTACCTCGCGCAGCACGTCCTACCTCGGCCCCGTGCTCCGGCCCGACGGCGGGGCGACCGTCGAGCGGTCGGCGCGCCACGTCGTCGGGCCGGTGGAAGACTCGGCCCATGCGATTTCGGACCACGATCCTCCAGAGCGGCAAGACGGCCACCGGCATCCCCGTGCCGGACGACGTGGTCGCCGCGCTCGACGCGGGCAAGCGTGTCCCGGTGCGCGTCACGGTCGGCGGGCACACCTACCGCAGCTCGGTCGCGCCGTACCAGGGCCGGTTCATGATCGCGCTCAGCGCCGAGAACCGGGAGGCCGCCGGGGTGTCGGGCGGCGACGAGGTGGACGTCGAGATCGAGGTCGACGACGCTCCGCGCGAGGTCGCCGTGCCCGACGACCTCGCGGCCGTGCTCACGCCCGCGGCGCGCGCCGCGTTCGACGCCCTGTCGTTCAGCCGCCGCCGCGCGCTGGTCGAGCCGATCGAGGCCGCGAAGACCCCCGAGACCCGGCAGCGGCGCATCGACAAGGCCGTCGAGGCCATCGCGGGACCGGCTCCCGGCACGTAGGGCCGTCGAGGTGGAAGGCGCCACGCGAGACCCCCTCTACGTCGAGCCCGGACCCGCCACGCCACCGAGCAGCGCGAAGGCGCTCTCCGCGGTGTCGACCAGCACGGTCGGGTTCGCGAGCACGGCCGGGTCCGTGGCGGCGAGCTGCACGGTCACGACGTAGCTGTCGCCCTCCGCGTCCTCCGCGAGCCACGATCCGGCCAGGACGCCCGGCGCGCTGCCACCCTTGAACGCGACGTAGGGCCACGCCTCGGCGTCGACCTCGATGCCGGGGTTGACCGAGAGCACCTCGCGCACGACGGGGTCCTGCTCGCCGCGCTCGTGCAACCAGACGTGTGCGGCGCACAGGTCCGACGACGTCGCGAACCAGTCGACGTCGTCCTGCCAGACGGGCGTGGTCACTCCCGCAGGGTCGACGTCGAGGGGCCCACCGGGCAGCGCGTCGAGCATCGCGCGCCGTCCCGCGGTGCCGGCCGCCCCCCACGCGGAGGCCTGCGACGGCGCTCCCCAGGCGATCGCGAACGCGTCGCGGGTCGTGAGGAACGGGGAGTTGAGCGACGGGTCCGCGTGCCCCAGCGCGGCCTGCGCGCGTTCGACCGCGTCGCGTCCCACGGCCTGGACGAGCAGGTCGGTCGCGGTGTTGTCGCTGATCGAGATCATGAGTCCGGCCGCCTCGCGCATCGTGACCACGGTGCCCGTGGGCGCGTCCTGGAGCTGGCCCGCGGGCAGCGACCGCACGTCGTCGGTCACGGTGAGCGCGTCGTCCCAGGTCAGCGTCCCGGCCTCGACGGCCTGCGACACGGCGCCCAGCACGTAGAGCTTGAAGATCGAGCCGAGCGGCAGCACCTCGTCCGCGTCCGAGCCGCCGGGGGCCTCCTCGACCGGCCGGCACGTCCCGTCGTCCAGGACCTGGGCCACGAGCAGCGAGCTCCGTGCGTCCACGGCGTCGAGACGTTCGCCCAGCTCGTCCCAGCTCTCGGCGGGCTCACGGTGCGGGTCGTCGCCCGGGCCGAAGAAGAGGGTCTCGATGCGGCTGTCCGCGTCGGCCCCGATCTGCATCGTGAAGAACTGACCGCTCGCGCCGACGATCGTCAGCGCGGCCTGCTGCTCGCCCGGGCCGACCGCGTCGACCGAGACCGGCACCCACTCCTGGTCCGCGCGGAGCTGCTCCAGCACGGGCACGAGCTGTGCGGCGGGCACCTGGTCCAGGAACGATCGCGCGAACCGCCGCTCGAGCGTCGCGGCGTCGGGGGACGCGTCCGCGTTGAGCACCTCGAGGACCCACCCTGCCGCCTTGCCGACGGTCCCGCCCGGCAGCGCGACCGCGGTCGGGGCCACGCTCGGCGTGGGGGACACCTCGGAGCCGGGACCGGGCGACGAGCACCCGGTCAGTGCGAGCCCCACGACGAGGAGGCCTCCTACGAGGGACGAGCGGCGGCGTCGGGCAGCAGGAGGGGAGGGCATCGGGACACCCTACGGAACACCCCTCGCACGGCGGGCGCGGACCCGCCGGGGCCGCCCGACCTCGACCTCAGGACGCGCGCGCGACGAAGCGCTTCACGACCCGCTTGGCCTCGCGTCCCGCGAACCGGCGCGCGAACACGCTCGCGGCAGCCGCCGCAGCGGCGAACGTCACGGCGCTGATGATGCCGACCTCCGGGTCGTCCAGGTCCTTGGGCGCGTCGTGCCCCGTCGCCTTGGCCCACGCGTAGCTCACGGCCTTCTGGGCGATCCAGCCTGCGGCCAGCGTCAGCGCGACGGTCGTGACCTTCTCGGCGAGGGTCTGCTCGTTCTCGGCCATGTGTGTTCCTCCGGTGAGGGTGAGGCGGGCGGGGCGGTGCCGCCGTCGTACCCGCAGGCCCGACGGCGAAGCTCACTCCCACCGTAGTCGTCCCCCGGGGCGCCGCGCTCCCCGGGGGACGTCACCCGCGAGAGCCCCGCCCGCGCCGTCGGGCCGAGGTGTAAAGTCGCAGGTGAACGACAGGGGAGCGCCGACCGCCCGGGACACCGGGCAACGGGCGCTGAGAGTGCGGACCACCGCAGACCCTCGAACCTGATCCGGTTAGCACCGGTGGAGGAAGTCGGGCTTCTCTAGCCTCGCTCACGGGACCTCCCGTGCGCGAGGTCCCCCTCCTGTGACGTCCAAGGAGGACACGTGAACACCATCAGTATCCGCCGCAGCACCCCCCGCAGGCTAGGCCTGGGGCTCGTCGGCGGGATCGGCGCGCTGGCCCTCGCGGCCTGCGCTGGCAGCACGGGCGCGGGATCGGGCGAGAGCGGGTCGAGCGCCGCGAGCAGCACCGTCACCCTCGTCACGCACGACTCGTTCAACGTCAGCGAGGACGTCCTCGCCGCGTTCGAGAAGGAGTCCGGGCTGACCGTCGAGCAGGTCGCCCCCGGCGACGGCGGGGCGCTCGTCAACCAGCTCGTGCTCACCAAGGGCTCGCCGCTGGGCGACGTCGTGTTCGGCATCGACAACTCGTTCGCGACGCGCGCGATCGACGAGGGCGTGCTCGAGCCCTACACGCCCGCGGGCCTGGCCGGCTCGGCCGCGCAGTACGCGGTCGGCGACGGCGCGCTCACACCCGTGGACCTGGGCGACGTGTGCGTCAACGTCGACCACACCTGGTTCGCCGACAAGGGCCTCGCGGAGCCCGTGACCCTCGACGACCTCACCAAGCCCGAGTACAAGGACCTGCTCGTCGTCACCAACCCCGCGACGTCGTCGCCCGGGCTGTCGTTCCTGCTCGCGACGGTCGGCGCGTACGGAGAGGACGGCTGGGAAGGTTACTGGGCCGAGCTCAAGGACAACGGCGTCAAGGTCGTCGACGGCTGGTCCGACGCCTATTCGGTCGACTTCTCGGGCTCCGAGGGCAAGGGCCCGCGCCCCCTCGCGCTGTCCTATTCCACGTCGCCCGCGTTCACCGTGTCCGAGGACGGCACCTCGACCAGCACGGGCGCGCTGCTCGACACGTGCTTCCGCCAGGTCGAGTACGCGGGCGTGCTCGCCGGCGCCGAGAACCCCGAGGGCGCCAAGAAGCTCGTCGACTTCCTCGTGAGCGACGCGTTCCAGGCCGACATCGCGGACAACATGTACATGTACCCCGCGAACGCGGACGTCGCTCTGCCCGAGGGGTGGGCCGAGTTCGCGCCGCTGTCCCCGGCGCCGTTCGAGGTCGCTCCCGCCGACATCACGGCGCACCGCGACGAGTGGATCAAGGCGTGGACGTCGACGGTGATCGGCTGAGCATGATGCCCGTGAGCCGCGGCGTGCCCGCGGTCGTGCAGCGCGGCGGGCGGGTCCTCCTGTGGGGGCTCGCCGCCGGGCTGCCGCTGCTGTTCCTCGGGGTGTTCTTCGCGTGGCCCGTCGTGACGCTGGTCGCGCGCGGGTTCGTGACCCAGGACGCCTCGGGTGCCTCGCTGGACCTTTCCGGCTTCGCCGAGGTGTTCTCCGAGCCGCGGACCTGGCGCATCATCGGGCTCACGCTGTGGCAGGGCATCCTCGGGACCGTGATCTCGCTGCTGCTCGGCGTGCCCGGCGCCTACGTGCTGTACCGGTGCAGGTTCCGGGGGCGCACGTTCCTGCGGGCCTTCGTGACCGTGCCGTTCGTGCTGCCGACCGTCGTGGTCGGCGTCGCGTTCCGCTCGCTGCTCGTCGAGGGCGGGCTGCTCGGGTTCCTGCGGCTCGACGGCACGTTCGGGGCGATCGTCCTGGCGCTCGTGTTCTTCAACTACTCGGTCGTGGTCCGCACGGTCGGCGGGCTGTGGGAGCACCTCGACCCGCGCGCCGAGGAGGCGGCCCGCGCCCTCGGCGCCTCGCCCTGGCGTGCGTTCCGGTCCGTGACGCTGCCGTCCCTGGCGCCGGCCATCGCGTCCGCGGCGTCGATCGTGTTCCTGTTCTGCGCGACGGCGTTCGGCGTCGTGCTCGTCCTGGGCGGCGTCCAGTACGGGACCATCGAGACCGAGATCTGGATCCAGACCACCCAGTTCCTCGACCTGCGCACCGCGGCCGTGCTGTCCGTGGTGCAGCTCGTGGTCGTCGTGGTCGCGCTGAGCGTCGCGAACCGGACCCGCTCCCGGCGCGAGCGCGCCCTCAACCTGTCCGCCGCGACGTCCGCTGCCCGGCCGCTGCGCCTGCGGGCCGACGCCGCCCCGCTCGCGGTGACCGCCGTCGTCGTGCTGGGCCTGATCGCGCTGCCGCTCGTCAACCTCCTCGTCCGGTCGTTCCAGACTCCTGCCGGGTGGAGCCTCGCGAACTACGCGAACCTCGGCACGACCGGCGGTCGCAACGCCCTGACCGTGACCGTGTGGGAGGCGACCGCGAACTCGCTGCGCACCGCGGCGCTCGCGACGCTCATCGCGGTCGTGGTCGGGGGGCTCGTGGCTCTCGTCGTCTCCCGGCGCCCCCGCTCGCGAACGGGGCGGCGGGCGATCAGCGCGCTCGACTCGGTCTTCATGCTCCCGCTCGGGGTCTCGGCCGTGACGGTCGGGTTCGGCTTCCTCATCACGCTCGACAAGCCGCTCGGCCTCGACGTGGACCTGCGGACCTCCGGGCTGCTCGTCCCGATCGCCCAGGCGGTCGTCGCGATCCCGCTCGTCGTGCGGACCGTGCTGCCCGTGCTGCGTGCGATCGACCCGCGCCTGCGCGAGGCCGCCGCGACCCTCGGGGCGTCGCCCGCCCGCGTGTTCGCCGCGGTCGACGGTCCCATCGCCGCCCGGTCGCTGGGCCTCGCGATCGGGTTCGCGTTCGCGGTGTCGCTCGGGGAGTTCGGCGCGACGTCGTTCCTCGCCCGGCCCGACACCGCGACGCTCCCCGTGGTCATCTTCCGGCTCATCGGCAGGCCCGGCGCGGAGAACTACGGCATGGCACTGGCCGCGAGCGTCGTGCTCGCGGTCCTCACGGCAACAGTGATGATGGTGGCGGAGCGCCTGCGCGGCGACCGCTCGGCAGGAGAGTTCTGATGGACGGAGCCCAGGTGGTGGAGCGAACGACCGGTGGTCCCACGGCGTCGCATGACCCTCACGAGGTCTCGGCGGGCCGGGGGCTCGCGGTGCGCGACGTCGTCGTGCACTACCCGGACCCCGCGTCCGGCAAGGGGCCCGGGACGACGGCCGTGCGCGGCGTGAGCCTCGACCTCGCCCCGGGCGAGGTGCTCGCGCTGCTCGGCCCGAGCGGGTGCGGCAAGTCGAGCCTGCTACGCGCCGTCGCGGGGCTCGAACCCGTGGCCGCCGGGTCCGTGTCCTGGGACGGGCGCGACCTCGTGGGCGTGCCCGTGCACCGGCGCGGGTTCGGGCTCATGTTCCAGGAGGGGCAGCTCTTCCCGCACCGCGACGTCGCGGGGAACGTGGCGTTCGGCCTGCGGATGGCAGGCGTGAAGCGCCCCGCCGCGGCGGGACGGGTGGCCGAGCTGCTCGACCTCGTGGGCCTCGCGGGGTACGCGCAGCGACCCGTCGCGACGCTCAGCGGCGGCGAGCGCCAGCGCGTCGCGCTCGCCCGCGCGCTCGCCCCGGAGCCGCAGCTCCTGCTGCTCGACGAGCCGCTGTCCGCGCTCGACCGCGGGCTGCGCGACCGGCTCGCGGGCGACCTGCGCGCCGCGCTCGTCGCGACCGGGACCACCGCGCTGTTCGTCACGCACGACCACGACGAGGCCTTCACCGTGGCCGACCGCGTCGCCGTCATGGACGCCGGACGGCTGCTCCAGGTCGCCGCACCCGAGGACCTGTGGCGCGCGCCCGCGTCGCGGCGGGTCGCGGAGTTCCTGGGGTACCAGGCCTTCGTGCGGGCGACGGCGGGTGGCCCGGCGGGCGGCGGCGCGCTGCTGGCGATCGGGCCGACGGGGCTCGTGCTCGCGACTCCTTCTCCCGCCGGTGCGCCAGAACGGGCGAGGGGTGGTTCTGACAGCTCGGAGGGGTGGGCCGGGACGGTCGTGCGCAGCACCTTCCGTCGCGGGCGCACGGAGGTCACGGTCGACGTGGACCTCGGTGCGGGGACCCAGCGCGTCGTCGCGCTCGGCTCGCCGCCCGGCGGTGCCACGACGACCACGCCCGACGCCGCCGCGCACCCCCCGTTCGCGCCTGCACCGGGGGAGCGGGTCCGGGTCCAGCTCGACCGTGCGGGCTGCGCGGTGGTCCCGGGGTAGAGGCGGCACCCGCCCTGCGACCGACCGGCTCCCGCGTTAGCGTCGAACGATGACGAAGACCACGAGCGACCACGTGTCCGACCGCACCGAGGAGCACGGCGGCAAGGCCGCGAAGATCCTGTACCGGCCGTTCGGGCTGGCGAGCTCGATCATCGGCGGGCTGATCGCCGGCCAGGTGTTCAAGCAGGTCTACAAGCGCGTCTCCCCGGGCCACCGCAAGGACGCCCCCACGCCGCTGCAGTCCGAGTACCCGCTGCGCGAGATCCTCGTCGCGTCCCTCATCCAGGGAGCGGTGTTCTCCGGGGTCAAGGCGCTCATCGACCGCGGCGGGGCGCGGGTCTTCCAGAAGTGGACGGGGGAGTGGCCGGGCGACTGAGCGGCTTCACACGGGTCCCGCGTCCCTGACCAGCACCGCGAGCTGCGTCCTGTTCTCCAGGCCCAGCTTGTCCAGGACGCTCGACACGTGGGCCTTGACGGTCGGGAGGCTGAGGTAGAGCTCGCGCCCGATGTCCGCGTTGCTCGCGCCGCGCCCGACGGCGAGCGCGACCTCGCGCTCGCGTCCCGTCAGGCGGTCGAGCGACTCCGCAGCTCGCGCCCGCGCCTCGCCGACCGAGGCGGCCGACGCCATGAGGCGTCGCGCGACGTCGGGCGAGAGCACCGGTTCCCCGGCAGCGGCCGCCAGGACGGCTGCGGCGATCCGGGCCGGGGGCATGTCCTTCAGGAGATAGCCGACGGCCCCCGCGCGGAGCGCGCCGAGCACCTCGTCCTCGGTGTCGAACGTCGTGAGCACGACGACGGCGGGCGGGTCGGTCCGTGCGCGCACCCGGGCCGTCGCGGTGATCCCGTCGACCCGTGGCATCCGCAGGTCCATGAGGACCACGTCGAGCGGGTGGGCGTCGAGGAGGCCGGGGACCTCCGCACCGTCGGCGGCCTCCCCGACGACCTCGATGCCGTGGGTGCCGTGCAGCATCATGCGCAGGCCGGACCGCACCAGGGCGTCGTCGTCGACGATGGCGATCCTCACGGGGTCGGTCATGCGTCCCACGGTAGCGACACCGTGAGCCGGAACCCGGCACCGCCGGTGGCCGGACCGGCGAGGACCTCGCCGCGCAGCAACCCTGCCCGTTCACGGAGGCCCACGAGCCCCGTCCCCGTTCCCTGACGCGAGGGGACGTTCCCGGGGGAGGGACCGTCGTCGGACACGTCGACCCGGACCTCGCCCGGGACCACCACGACCGCGACGCGGACCGGGCTGCCGGGCGCGTGGCGGCGGGCGTTGGTCAGTCCTTCCTGCACGGCGCGGAAGGCCGCGGCCTGCACGGTGGCCGGGACCCCGGCGGGGTCGCCGTGCTGCTCCCAGTCGACGTCGACGCCCGCGACGCGGGACTCCTCCACGAGCCGCGGGACGTCGGCCAGGCCGGAGGCAGGGCGCAGGGCGTCGGGCTCGGCGCGCAGCACGCCCACGACCTCCCGGAGCTCCTCGAGCGCCGCGCTCACGCCCTCACGGACCAGGCCTGCGGCGCGAGCGACCTCTGCGGGCGGCGTGTCCGGCCGGAACTCGAGCGCGCCCGCGACGGTCGCGAGCAGGGAGAGCCGGTGGGCGAGGGTGTCGTGCATCTCGCGGGCGATGCGCGCACGCTCGGCGGCCCGGGCCTCCCGCACACGGAGCTCCTGCTCGCGCTCGGCCCGCCGTGCCCGCTCCCGGAGGTCGGCGACGACCTGGGCGCGGGCCTGGGCGAAAGCACCCCAGCCGACGAGCGCGGCGTGCACGGCCGCGTCGCACAGCAACCACCAGCCGAGCGGGAGGCCCACCGGGCGCCACAGGGCCTGGACCGCGTGCCCCGCGAACCCTGCTGCGGCGACGAGCACCGCGACCCGCAGCGGTCGGCGGCGGGCGACCTCGAGCGTCGCCACGGTCGACGCCGGGGTCGCTGCGGGAGACAGGGCGGCGAGCGCGGCCAGCACGAGGGCGGGTCCGACCGGCCCGGCGAGCACCGCCGTGACGCGCGGCGTCCGCGCTCCCCGCGGCGACCACCACAGGAGCGGGGCGAGGGCCACGGCGACCAGGGCGACCCCGAGGTCGAGCACCACGCGCGAGCCGGACTCCTGCGGCAGGACCCCCCACAGCATCAGTGCGGTGAGCGCGCCCACGGCGAGCACGACCCATGCCAGCACGGCCCGTGAGGGGGCGGGCGGAGGCGAGCATTCCTCGGTCGGAGAGCTGTTCATGCGGCCAGCGTAGGGACGCCCGTCGCCGGGCCACCACCGACTTTCGGAGGGGGGAGGGGGCCGTCGGTCGGGCCGCTGACAGCCGTCGGGAGGGTCCGGCGGGACCGGTGCGCGGGGCACGGTGGGGAACGCCGGCCACCCGGTCGGCGCAGGCTCCGCAGGGAGCTCTGGCGGCAGAAGGAGGAGTCATGGACGCGAACGGCACACGGACGACGCGCACAGGCACGAGAAGCACGGGGACGACCAGCGCGGGCACGAGCACCGTGGGCAGGCCGACGCGGCGGCTGCCCGCGTGGTGCGTGCCGCTGCTCGCGGCGGTCGCCGCGGTGCTCGTCTGGGCGGTGGGGACGGCGGCGGGCGTCGAGGCCGTCGTGGGAGACGCTGGCGGCGGCATGGAGGTCGGGCCGGCCGCGGTGGTCGTGACCTCTCTGGTCGTCGGCTTCGCCGGGTGGGGTGTCCGGTCGCTGCTGCGCAGGACCGGTCGGGCGCCGAGGGCGGGGCGCACGCCGGGCGAGCGGGCCTGGACGGTGACCTGCGCCGTCGTGCTCCTGGTGTCCCTGCTCGGCCCCCTGGGCGCGACGAGCACGTCCGCGACGCTGCTCCTCCTCGCGCTCCACGTCACGGTCGGGGCCGTGGTCGCGCTGGGGCTGAGACGCTGAGCGCGCGGGGACGGCGGCCCTGAGCCGCCCGCCGGAGGGCCCGACGGCGCCCGCGCACCTGCGCGCGCCGCGAGCCCTCGCGCGTGCCACGGTGGGACCAGGGACCGATGAGTTCGCGGCCCGGTCCTGGTCCAACCGTCGTACCGGCAGACTCCCGAAGGGACCCATCATGGCCAAGCTCGTCTCGACCCTGTTCATCTCGCTCGACGGCGTGGCCGAGATCGACCCGGCCTGGCACTTCCCCTACTTCGACGAGCACATGGGAGCGGCAGTCGACGAGGACTACACGGGTGTCGACACCCTGCTCCTGGGGCGCGTCACCTACGACAGCTTCGCGGGCGCGTGGCCAGGACGCGAGGAGGCCGGCGAGGAGGACGCCGTGTTCGCGAAGCGGCTCGGGGACGTGCGCAAGATCGTCGCGACCCGGGGCGACGCGGACCTCGGCTGGCGCAACGTCGAGCGGATCGACGGGGACCTGGTCGAGTCCGTGACGACGCTCAAGGAGACCCCCGGCATCGCGAAGGTCCTCGTCGCGGGGTCGCTCTCGGTGGTCCGCCAGCTCCTCGCCGCCGGGCTCGTCGACGAGCTGAGCCTGCTGGTCCACCCCGTCGCCGCGCGCAAGGGCGAGCGTCTCTTCGACGAGGGGGAGCCGATCTACCCCCTGCACCTGCTGCGCTCCGAGGTCTTCCCCACGGGGGTCGTGCACCTGGTCTACGGCCCGAGCGCCCTGCCGGGCAGCGAGGACTACGAGGACGTGAAGGACAAGGTGCCGGGCGGTGCGGAGGGCTGACCGCCCGCCCGCCCGGTTCGTGGCGCCGCTGACGCGTGGGCCGCGTCGGCCGCGTCTCGGCCGGACACCTACCGACCATATGGTTGGATTTGACCGGTGAACTCGTTGCGGAGGCATGTCCTCACTGTTGTCCTGCCCGGTGTGCTCGGTGCGACCCTTCTGACAGGGTGCGCGTCACCCACGGACGCCGGTGGAGACGGCCCAGCGACCGACGCTCCCGCCCCCGCAGCTGCCTCGGAGACCCCGTCGGCGTCGGGGGCGTGCGACCTGATCGGTGCCGACCAGGTGACCGCGCTGGCCGGTCAGTCCCTCGACGGCCCGTTCGAGACGACGGTCGCCGGCAGCGTCGAGTTCCCCGCCTGCGTCTGGGGCGACCCGGCGGGCGCCACGGTCCAGGTCTCGCGCATCCCGGCCGCGGACTGGGCACAGCAGCTGCCAGAGATGCTCCAGCAGCTCGAGGCCACCGGTCTCGTCGACGACGCGGAGAACACCCGCAAGATCCGCGAGGCGTCCGCGCTCGTCGGGACGGGCGAGAAGCTCGACGCGGTGCAGGCGTGCGAGATCTTCTCGACGACGATCGAGATCGCGGGCGGCGAGCCGGGCCGGACCGAGACGGTCAACATCGTGCCCTCGCTCGAGGACCCGCAGGCGCTCACGGGCCAGTCGTGCCGTGACGGGGTCTTCTCGTCCGTTCTCGTCATGAAGGACGGGATCACGGGCGCCCCCGAGGAGGTCGCGACGGTCGAGCAGGCCCTCGCGGCGGTAGCGGCCCACTAGCCCCTGCCCCATGCCCCCCGGCGAGAACGGGGTTGAGGTCGTCCGGGACAGCAGGACGACCTCAACCCCGTTCTCGACAGCCAGGAGACGAGCCAGTCGTCAGCTCCGCTGTTCCAGGTACCAGCCGATGAGCGCCTGCGTCGACGGGTCCTGCTCGGCGAGCGCCGCCGCGTCGCCGGCGACGGCCGGGGCGATCTCGTTCGCGAGCTTCTTGCCGAGCTCGACGCCCCACTGGTCGAACGAGTCGATGCCCCACACGACGCCCTGGACGAACGTGATGTGCTCGTAGAGCGCGATGAGCTGGCCCAGGACCGAGGGCGTGAGCGCGGGTGCGAGGATCGACGTCGTCGGGCGGTTGCCCGAGAACACGCGGGCGCTCACGAGGTCCTCGGCCGTGCCCTCGGCGCGGACCTCGTCGGCCGTCTTGCCGAACGCGAGGGCCTTGGTCTGCGCGAAGAAGTTCGCGAGGAACAGCGAGTGCACGTCGACCCCGCCCGCCGAGGAGTCCACCAGCGGGTGCGCCGGGTTCGCCACGGCGATGAAGTCCGCGGGGATCAGGCGCGTGCCCTGGTGGATGAGCTGGTAGAACGCGTGCTGCCCGTTGGTGCCGGGCTCGCCCCAGAAGACCTCGCCGGTGTCGGTCGTGACGGGCGAGCCGTCCCAGTGCACGGACTTGCCGTTGGACTCCATGGTGAGCTGCTGCAGGTACGCGGGGAAGCGGTGCAGGTACTGCGCGTAGGGCAGCACGGCGTGGGTGTGCGCGCCGAGGAAGTTGACGTTCCACACGTTGAGCAGTCCCATGAGCGCGGGCACGTTCTGCGCGAGGGGCGCGGTGCGGAAGTGCTCGTCGATCGCGTGGAAGCCGGCGAGGAACTCCTCGAAGCGGGCCGGGCCGATCGCGATCGCGAGCGACGTGCCGATCGCGGAGTCGACCGAGTAGCGCCCGCCGACCCAGTCCCAGAAGCCGAACGCGTTGGCGGGGTCGATCCCGAACGCCGCGACCTTGTCGAGGGCCGTGGAGACCGCGACGAAGTGCTTGCCGACGGCCTCGGCGCGGGCTGCGTCGTCCGCGTCCGCGGTGAGGGCCCCGACGGCCGTGAGCTCGGTCCAGAGCCAGTCGCGTGCGAGGCGCGCGTTGGTCAGGGTCTCGAGCGTCCCGAACGTCTTGGACGCGACGATGAACAGCGTGGTGCGCGGGTCGAGGCCCGCGGTCTTCTCGGCGACGTCGGTCGGGTCGATGTTGGACACGAACCGGACGTCGAGGTCCTCGGCCTTGTAGGGCAGCAGGGCCTCGTAGGCCATGACAGGGCCCAGGTCGGACCCGCCGATGCCGATGTTCACGACCGTGCGCACGCGCTCGCCCGTGACGCCCGTCCACTCGCCCGAGCGCACCTTGTCGGCGAACGCGTAGACCTTGGCGAGCTCGGCGTGCACGTCGTGGTCCACGTCCTGGCCGTCGACGACCAGCTCCGGGGTCGCCCCGGACGGGCGGCGCAGCGCGGTGTGCAGCACGGCGCGGTCCTCGGTCACGTTGATGTGGTCGCCGCGGAACATGGCGTCGCGGCGCCCGACCAGGTCGACGTCGTCCGCGAGGCGCACGAGCAGCTCGAGCGTCTCGTCGGTCACGAGGTTCTTCGACAGGTCGACGTGGAGGTCGGCGGCGTCGAACGTGAGGCGGTCGGCGCGGCCCGGGTCCTGGGCGAACCAGGTGCGCAGGTCGGGGGACAGCGCGGCCTGGTGGGCCGTGAGGTCGGCCCAGGCGGGAGTGGTGGTGGCGTCGATCGGCGGTGTGCTCGCAGTGCTCACGATGGTCTCGCTGCTCCCTGGTCGGTGGGGGTCGTGGGGTGTCGCGGGGTCTTGGCCGGACCCGACCACCGTAGGCCGCGACCTGCAGGGTTGTCCTGGTGGCTCACGGTGCGAGCGGTTGTGAGGTGCGCTGCCGGACAACCGTGCACGCCCGACGCCGGAGCGTCCGTCGGGCGTGCACGTCCCGGCGCGGCGTGGCCGCCGAGGAGCGGGTCAGGCGAGCTTCTTCTGCCACACGGCCGCGACCCCGACGGGCTCGAAGCCGAGCGCGACGTTGATTGCGAGCATGTGCTCGTTCTCCTGGGCGTTCCAGGTGTTGATGCGGCGCTCGCCGGGACGTCGCTCGGCATAGGCGCGCAGGTTGGCGACCTTGACGAGCGTCCCGAGGCGGTGGCCGCGGTGCTCGCGCAGCACGAGCGTGTCCTCCTGGAAGGCGAACGGGACGTCCGACACGGGGATCTGGAGCACCGAGAACGCGGTGAGCGTCCCGGTGGGCACGTGCTCGGCGACCGTGACGAGCACGTGCTGGTGGCGCCCGGCCATGTCGGCGAGGTAGGAGCGGACACGGGCCGCGTCCCACGGGCTCTCCTCGACGTCCAGGTCTGCGGAGGGCACGTCGGTGCTCATGCGGGTCCACAAGATCGCGACCTGGTCCTGCCATGCGGCCGGCACCTCGTCCCACCAGGTGTGCAGGCGGTAGTCGTCGCCCGCGAGCCGCGTCGCCTCACGCTCCAGGGTGTCGAGTCGCTCGGGGGCGACCGGCAGTCTCAGCACGGAGGCGCGCTCGACCTGTTCGAGCACGTAGCCGTGCCCCAGGGCGAAGCGCGCTCCCCGGGAGTCCTCGGGCACACGGCCTGCACCCGTGGGGGCGTCGAGCGCGCCGGGGCCGGGCGGGGGCTCGGGGGAGTGGTTGCTCGGCACGATGACCGTGGTGCGCCCGTCGGCGCGCGCGATCTCCTCGGCGCGGGCCAGCAGCGTCTCGCCGATGCCGCGGCCTTCGAGCGCGGGGCGGACCATGAGCGTGACGTACGCGAGGTGGGTGTTGGCGTCGGTCGCGAGCCACACGATCGCAGCGCCGCCGACGTCCTGCGGGCCGTGCGCGGCCTCGCGGTCGGCGGTGGCCGCCGCCTCGCCGTCGCCCGTCCCCGGGGCCGCAGCCTCGGGCAGCGCGAGGACCAGGACCTTGCGCTGGTACTCCTGGTGCTGGAGGACGCCGAGCATCACGGGCAGCGGCGCCCACCAGTCGGTCCAGCCCCAGGTCGCGAGCTGCACGTCGTGCTCGATGTCGGTGTAGGCCCGCACGGCCCAGACGTCGGGGTGGTCCAGTGCAGGCGGGACGGGCGGTGCGTCGACCGCGCGCCACGTCGTGGTCGGTGGGGCGGGTGGCGGGGTCGGGCTCGCCGTCCAGGGGTTCTCGTGGCCAACAGCGGTGTCGGTGCTCGTCATGCGTCCACCCTGGCGGGGCGTCGCCAGGGTACGCCACGCATTTTGCGTGCCTCCCCGGCGGGCACCGTCACACCAGCCGCAGCTGCCACTCCGCGGTGACGCTCGCGACCTCGAACCCGAGGGCCTCGTTGATCGCGAGCATGTGCCGGTTCTCCTGCGCGTTCCAGGTGTGGATGCGTCGCGACGAGGGGCGTACGCGGGCCAGCTCGTCGAGCACGGAGATCTTGACGAGCATCCCGAGCCGGTGGCCGCGGTGCTCGCGCAGGACCAGGGTGTCCTCCTGGATGACGACCTCGGGGCGGTCGTGCGGGTAGGACACCATCGAGAACGCGGCGAGCCGCCCCGACGGGACGTGCTCGGCCACCGCGACGAGGTATCCCTGCCCGCGGTCGGCGAACGACTGCGAGGCGACGCGTACCCGGTCGGCGTCCCACGGGTCCTCCTCGAGGTCGAGCCCGCCGCTGGGGGCGTCGGTGCTCATGCGGGTCTCGAGGACCGCGAAGTCGTCGATCCACTCCTCGGGGACGGTGTCCTGCCAGAGGTGCACGCGGTAGTCGTCGCCCGCGGACGCCAGGGCTGTGTCGCGCAACGGGTCCACGACGTCGGCTCGGGGAGGCAGCCTGATCGTCGACTGCCGCATGACCTGTTCGAGCGCGAAGCCGCGCGAGAGCGCGAAGCGCGTGCCCGGGTCGTCGAGAGGCACGCGCCCGCTGCCGGTCGGCGAGTCGAGCGCACCGGGGCCGGGAGGGGGCTCGGGGGCGTGCGCGGAGTCGGCCAGGAGCACGGTGCGCCCGGCGTCGCGCGCGATGCGCAGGCACTCGTCCCAGAGCGCCGCCCCGACCCCCTGGCCGCGGTGCGCGGGGTCGACTCCGACGTACACGATCGCGACGTGCGTGTTCCCCTTCTGGGGAAGGCCGACGAGCCCGCGCCCGACGACGTCGCCCGCCACCGGGGCCGGCCCGCCTGTGGACGAGGCCTCGTCGGCCACCGCGACGAGCCGGACGGTGCGCTTGTACTCCTGCTGGGCCGTCATCGTGACGAGGACGGTCGCCGCGTCGAGACCGAGGTCGGCGTGCCCGTGGATCTCCCGGTCGATCACGTCGCCCACGCGCACGGTGCCGTGCACGGCCCACGCCTCGGGCGCGTCGAGCGAGTCCGGGACGGGCGCACGCAGGACGCGCCACGCCGTCGGGCCGGAGAAGGATGCCGGAGCCGCGGCCTGCGACGAGCCGCTCACGCGCGCACCCGCTTCTGCCAGCCGGCGTACGCGCCCGCGGGCGCGAAGCCCAGGGCGACGTTGATCGCGAGCATGTGGTCGTTCTCCTCGGCGTTCCAGGTGTGGATGCGCTCGGTCGTGGGGCGTCGGGCGGTGAGCTCGTCGAGGTTCCGGACCTTGACGAGCATCCCGAGCCGGTGGCCGCGGTGCTCGCGCAGGACCAGCGTGTCCTCCTGGAACGCGAAGGACGGGTGGTCCTTGGGGTAGGCGAACACGGAGAACGCGGCGAGCGTGCCCGACGGGACGTGCTCGGCGACCGCCATGAGCAGGCCGTCGCCCTTGCCCAGGAGCTCGTCGGCCCAGACGCCCACGCGTCGCGCGTCCCACGGGTCCTCACGGAAGTCGATGTCCCCGTTCGGGGCGTCGGTGCTCATGCGCGTGAACAGCGTCCCGACCTGCTCGCGCCACTCCTGCGGCACGTCGTCCTCCCAGACGAGGGTGCGGTAGTCCGGTCCCGAGGCGGCCTCGGCCTGCGCGCGCAGCCGGTCCAGCAGCGCGGGGTCGACGGGCAGCGGCAGGATCGAGTGCCGCTCGACCTGCTCCAGGGCGTACCCCTTGCTCCGTACGAAGCGCGGTCCGGGGTCGTTCGCCGGGACGCGGCCCGCGCC
The DNA here is from genome assembly GCF_056158145.1 of Oerskovia sp. PE-21s. Lineage (NCBI taxonomy): Bacteria > Bacillati > Actinomycetota > Actinomycetes > Micrococcales > Cellulomonadaceae > Oerskovia > Oerskovia sp. PE-21s. The sequence continues at coordinate 123,227 of NZ_JBUXJM010000007.1, read as the reverse complement.
GGTCCGGGCCACGAGGGCGTCGGGGCCGGGCTGCGGCTCGGTGCCGTGCTGGGTGTCGGTGAACAGGACGGTACGCCCGGCGTCGAGCAGGAGGCGTTCGCCCAGGTCCCACAGGACCGTGCCCAGTCCCTGGCGGCGGGCCGCCGGGCGCACCTGCACGTACAGCTCGCCCAGGTGTTCGTTGCTGCTCGTCATCATGAGGACGAACAGGTGGCCCAGCACGTCCTGCGGCCGGGGTGTCTCGGGTGCGTCCGCACGGATCGCGACGAAGCGCTGCATGGTGGCGTACTGCTGGTTGTCCATCCCGGCCAGGACGTCGCGGGCCTCGTTCGCGAGGTCGTCGTAGCCGTGGGCCTCGATCATGACCTCGGCCTCGATCTCGGCCACGCCGTGGTACGCCCACGCGTCGGGGGAGTCGAGGTCCGCGGGGTGCGGGGCCCGGGCGATGCGCCAGGTCGTCGTCGACTCGGTGGGATGGCTCATGCCCTCAGCGTCTCGCGCGAGGCGCGAGCGGTCCACGGGTTTTCCGAGGTCGTCGGGGGAGGCGCGGCCCGGTCACCCGGGCCGCGCCTCCTCAGGACGCCCGACGGCGCAGCCCGTGTCAGGCCTTCGACCTGCGACCCGCGATGAGGCCCCAGATCAGCAGGACGACGAGCGAGCCGATGAACGCCCAGAACCAGGTCGAGAACGACCAGAACTCCTGGTTGGGGTCCGAGCCGAACGCCCGGCCGATGAATCCGCCGACGAACGCGCCGACGACACCGACGATCAGGGTCACGACCCACCCGCCCGCTGCCCTGCCCGGCATGATGGCGCGGGCGATGGCGCCCATGATGAGTCCGATCACGATCCACGACAGAATCCACATGGTCCACTCCGTTCGTCGAACGAGCTCGCCGGCCGACGAGGTGGTCGGGCCGGACCGGCGACGTCGCCAGTCGGTTCCACCGTGGCACGGACAGGCCGGGCACGCACCCCGATAGGGGACGATCCGCGCAAGCGTGGCGGCGCCCCGTGCGGGGCTCGGGCCCACCGGACCGTCGCGCGACGTGCGCCGCCTACGCTGGGGTGGTCCGACGTCGGGAAGGGAAGTGAGCATGCGGGTCGACAGCTGGCTCTGGGCGGTCCGTCTGACCAAGAGCCGTTCGGTCGCGACGGCCGCGTGCCGTGCCGGTCACGTGAAGGTCGACGGGGTGCGCGTCAAGCCGTCCGGGACCGTGCGGGTCGGGAGCACCGTGACCTACCGCGGGGGCGAGCGCGAACGTGTCGTCGAGGTCGTCGAACTGCTCGCCAAGCGGGTCGGGGCGCCCGAGGCCGCGAAGGCGTACGTCGACCACAGCCCGCCCGTGCTGCCGCGCGAGGCCGTGCCGTTCGTCCCCGTGCGCGACCGCGGCGCAGGGCGACCGACCAAGCGGGAGCGGCGCGAGATCGACAAGCTGCGGGGCCGCGAGCTGCCACCCGTCTGACCCGTTGCGGTGAGACGGGTGCCTCGGTCCGACACGGGTCTCCCGGACGCCGGCGCGGGCACCCGTCTCGGGCCGGACCACCCGTCTCGCCCGGAGGCGTGCGACCGGGGCGGGCAGCACGACGCCCGGGCCTCCTGGTGGTCCAGGGGGCCCGGGCGCGGTTCTGGTGCGGTGCCGGTCAGCCCCTTCTCCCGCGGGCCGCCGGTTCGGTGCTCACGTCAGCAGGCGCCGAGGTCCTTCCAGACGCCCCACTGGCCGCTCGTGCCGGGGTTCTCCCCGGTGTTCCACCACTTGGCCTCGTAGGTCTTGTTGTTGTACGAGACGCGGGCACCGCCCGTGTAGACCGAGCCGGCCGCCCAGGCGGGAGCCGTGCAGACGCCCGTCCCGGTCGTCCCGCCGGTCGTGCCACCCGTGGTGCCACCTGTGGTGCCGCCGGTCGTCCCGCCGGTCGTGCCGCCCGTGGTGCCGCCTCCGTTGACCGTGAGGTCGACGCAGTTGTAGAACGCGTTGACGGTGTTGGACACGTTCCACCGGGCGAGGATCGTGTGGTTGCCCGAGGGCAGGTTGGTGAGCGTGTGCGAGATGTTGCTCGGGGGCTGGGCGCCGCCCTGGCTGAACGTCTGGTGCAGCTTGCCGTCGACGAAGTACTCCCACGTGCTCGTGTTGTGCGCGGCCGTGAGCTTCCACTGGAACGTCACCGAGCTGCCCACGCTCTTGCGCGGCCACGGCTTGCTGTTGTCGTCGAGGATCGAGAACCCGCTGCCGCCCGAACACTGCATCGAGCCCTTGGGTGCCTCGACGGACTGCGGCTCGTACTTCACGCCGCCGCAGTCGAAGGACGTGGCGCCGGTCGCACAGTTGTCCTGCCGGCTTGGTGGTGACGTGATCCAGCCGTGGGCCGAAGCGGCCGGGGCCATCACGACAGGGGCCGCGATCGCGGCCACGCCGAGGACGGCGGCAATCATTGCCGCGCGTAGTCGTCTCATCTTTTCTTCTCGCTCTCCATGGCAGTCGGTAGGGCCCCATTGCCGGGCGACCTACACATGTCGAATCGGACAACTTCGACGCTATGCAATGAAAACGCACCGCACAATCCGGTGAAGCACGTAGGGGGTCCTACGTAGCCGCGGAAATTTCCATCGGGCCGGAAAAGCAAAAAGTGACGCCGGGTCAGGAATTCCTGACCCGGCGTCACCGGCGACGCATCATGCGTCACGCATCACGCATCACGCATCATGCGTCGTGCAGTCCTCAGCAGGCGCCGAGGCTCTTCCAGGGGCCCCACTGCGCGGCGACGTCGGGCTTTTCGCCCTTGGTCCACCACTTGGCCTCGAAGAGCTGGCCGTTGAGCGAGACCTTGGCGCCACCCGTGTAGGCGACGGCCGCGTCCCAGGGGCCGGCGGCGCACTGGGGCGTGCCCGTCGTGCCACCGGTCGTGCCGCCCGTCGTGCCGCCCGTCGTGCCACCGGTGGTGCCACCGGTGGTGCCGCCGGTCGTGCCGCCCGTGGTGCCGCCGGTCGTGCCGCCACCGGTCACGGTGAGGTCGACGCAGTTGTAGAAGGCCATCGGGGTGTCGGCGACGTTCCAGCGCGCGAGGACCGTGTGGTCACCGGCAGGCAGGTTGGTCAGCGTGTGGGAGATGTCCTTCGCGGGCTGGGCGCCGCCCGAGCTGAAGGTCTGGTGGAGCTTGCCGTCGACGAAGTACTCCCACGTCGTCGTGGCGTGGTTGGCCGTGAGCTTCCACTGGAACTTCACGGAGGAGGCCACCGTGGTGCGCGGCCAGGGCTTGCTGTTGTCGTCGAGGATGGCGTAGCCGCTGCCACCCGAACACTGCATCGAGCCCTTCGCGGCCTCGACGCTCTGCGGCTCGAACTTGATGCTGCCGCAGTCGAAGGACGTCGCGCCGGTGGCGCAGTTGTCCTGACGGCTCGGCGGGGAGGTGACCCAGCCGTGCGCGGAGGCGGCGGGGGCCAGCACCACGGGGGCAACAATGGCGGTGGCGCCGAGCACGGCGGCGATCATTGCCGCACGTAGTCGTCTCATCTGCATCTCGCTTTCGTTGTGGTGGACGGCGAGACACAAGGCCCCGGGTCCACCTCGACCAGAACGCTGCGACGCTAAGCCAGAGGTCGTTGAGTCTTCAAACAGCGACGCGGCGTAAGGGTAAACACGTAGACACCCGGGTGGTGCCCGGGAACTGGCGTCCTGGCGCGCCTGGTGAGCGCCGCCGTCGGGCAGATGAGAAGCGCGTGAGAGGAGGGTCGCCTTGAATCGTGTGGAGAACCCCTATGTGGACAGATCGCCCCATAACACGCGAGGCAGCCTTCGTGCTCGTCGAACGTTCGTCCGAGCGCAGACGACTGTCCGTCCGGAGCGCCGGGGAGGTCGGGACCCGCGTCGGGGGACGAAAGTCCCACCGCGCAGGGACCGTCGCCCGTGGTCCGCGAGAGCCCGTCCCGGGGAGCCTGGGAGCATGTCGAACCACGAAACGAACCTGACTGCTGCCGTCGTCTTCGAGTCGATGTTCGGGAACTGTGAGAAGGTCGCCCGGCAGATCGCCGCCGGCATGGCGACGGGCGTCCCGGTGAAGGTCGTGGACGTCGCCGACGCGGTCGCCGACCCGTCGATCCTGGACGACGTCGCGCTCGTCGTCGCCGGTGGACCCACGCACTCCATGTCGATGAGCCGCCCCGGCACGCGCGCCGAGGCCGTCCAGCGCTCGGGCGGGACGGTGCCCGCCCGCAACGTCGGACTGCGCGAGTGGTGCGTCGCCCTCCGGGACCGCTCGGACGAGCACGGGCCCCGCTGGGTCACGACGTTCGACACGCGCACCTCCCTCGGTCGTGCCATCCCCTCGTCCGCGTCCCGCGCGGCCGCGCGCATCGTCACGCGCAAGGGCTACGAGATGCTCGTGCCGCTCCGCTCGTTCCTGGTCGAGGACGCGGCCGGGCCCCTGGTCGACGGCCACCTCGAGGAGGCGTACGTCTGGGGCGAGAAGATCGCCGCGGCGTTGCGCGCGCAGGTTCCGGTCGCCGTCTGAGACGGTGTGCGGACGATCGTCCGCGGCTGAGCACGGACGGGGAAGACGGGCTCAGCCGCGGTGGTCCCCTCCGCCGTCCGACGATGCCGCGCTCCCACCACGGGAGCGCGGCATCGTCGTGCCCGGGGCCCCCACGTCGGCGAGGATGGTCTCCTGGAACCCGGCAGAAGGAGACGGCGCGATGACGAAGTACCTGATCTCGTTCCCGAGCGGCGCCATGGACGTCCCCGCGGAGGGCCTGCACGTGGTCGCGGACGCGTCCCACGCGGTCGTGGAGGAGGCGAAGAAGGCGGGCGTCTGGGTGTTCGGCGGAGGGATCGACGAGAGCGTCCCGCCCGTCCTGGTCGACGGGGACGGCACGGTGACCGAGGGCACCTACCCGCAGACGAGGCAGATCGAGGGCGGCTACACGGTCCTCGAGGTGCCGACGCGCGACGAGGCGTTGGAGTGGGCCGCGAAGATCGCGGTCGCCTGCCGGTGCCCGCAGGAGGTGCGTGCGTTCCAGTACGACCCCGCCAGCTGACGGGGTCGCCCGACGTGCGTCCGGGCGAGCCGGGGGCGGCGTCGGCCGTCCGGTCAGCGCTGCACGGGTGTCGCCGGCGCGCCGACCGGTTGCTGCAGGAGGCCCGCGACGACGTCGAGGATCGCGGAGTCGTCCAGCCCGAGCTCGCGGCCGCGGCCGACCATCCGCGTGGCGAGGTCGGCGAACGACTGCTGGTCCGCGACCGACGACCGTCGGTGGGCGGGGGCCGCGACGACGGTCCCGGTGCGTGGCCGTGACGAGACCGCGCCCGACGCCTCGAGCTCACGGTAGGCGCGCTGGACCGTGCCCACCGCGACGCCCAGGTCACGTGCGAGGGCGCGCGACGAAGGCAGCCTGTCGCCGGGGTTGAGCGAGCCCAGCGAGACGAGTGCCGCGACCTGGGTCCTGATCTGCTCGTAGACGGGGACGGGCGAGTCCAGGTCCACCGTGAGCGTCTTCATGCCTGGGGCTCAGGCGTCACGGGCGTCACGGGCGTCACGGGCTGCGCGGGCCATGTCGACGAGGTGGAGGCGCCGGGCGGGGCGGGGAGGGCCTGTCGGGCGAGCACCGAGAGCCCCACGACGACCGACGTGATGCCGATCGCGGACCCGACGGCGAACGCGAGGACGGAGGCTCCGGTCCGGTCGGCCCCGAACAGGGCGAGGGCAGCGGTGAGCATGACGGCGGCCGATCCCAGGCCGACGAGGAGCTGGGTGCCGGCCAGGACGTGGGCGGCGCTGAGCCGGCGCAGCGAGTCGTCCTCGTGCGCCGTGGCGCCGCCGACGGCGCCGCGGCGCGCGATGAGGTGCAGCACTCCGAGCAGCCCGAGGGTGACGACTGCCAGGAGGACGAGGAGGGGCCCGGCGTACGGCCAGCCCGGGTACGGGCCGGACGTGCCGGTGATCCATCCGTCGACCGTCACGAGGAGCGGTGCGTCCACCGTGCCCCCGCCCTCGCCCGCGGTGACCCCGAAGACGACGAGGGCGACGGCCGTGAGCGCCGCCGTCGCGAGGAAGAGGGGTAGCCGCCACTCGCCGAGGCCGCGTACGGTCCGCCGGGTGAGCGGGGCTGTGCGGACCGTCCCCTGGGGGCGGGGCCAGGCGAGCTCGCCGATCGCGCGGACGACGAGGACCATGACGACCGCGATGAACGGCGAGAGGGCCACGAGCAGGCCAGGGGTGGTCGTGACGCTCGTGAGGTTCGGGAGCCCGGCGGGGGAGATCACGTACGCGATCAGGGACAGGGCGACGACGCCCGCGACGACGGACGTGGTCCGCTCGTGCCGGAGCGCGGCGTCGAGCACGGTGCGCCGGGGATGGCGCCGGGACCGGACCGCGTTGGCCGTCGTCAGGGCCGCGGCGGCAAGGGCGCCGAGCACGGCGAGGGCGACGAGCGACAGACCGGTCATGTGGGCTCCTCCGAATGGATCAATGAATCAGAGTATTGACTCATTGGGCCGGCGTTGTCCACCCGGGCGTCCACCCGGGGCGCCCGGGCGCCGCGCCGAGGACTCCGCCGAGCGCAGCCCGACCCCCCCGCCCGGGACTACCCGCGACGGGTGATGCGACGCCCGCGACCCGTCGAGGATCGTGGGAGGACGACCTCGACGACCACGGGAGAGACCACCATGAGCGACACCGCCCCGCCGACCGCCCCCGACACCGTGGTCCTCGTCCACGGGTTGTGGATGACGCCGCGCTCCTGGGAGCACTGGGTCCCGTACTACGAGGCGAAGGGCTTGAAGGTGCTCACGCCCGGCTATCCGGGCTTCGAGATCGAGGTCGAGGCGCTGCGTGAGAACCCCGAGGTGATCGCGGGCCTCACGGTCCCGGAGACGGTCGACCACCTCGCGGGCATCATCGAGGGTCTCGACCGGCCGCCGATCATCATGGGCCACTCGTTCGGCGGCACCCTGACCCAGCTACTGCTCGCCCGCGGCCTGGGGGCGTCGGCGGTCGCGATCGACGCGGCCCCGACCGAGGGCGTGCGGGTCAACCCGCCCTCGCAGATCAAGTCGCTCTTCCCCATCCTCAACAACCCCGCCAAGGCGCACCGCGCCGCGGGCTTCACACCGGAACAGTTCCACTACGCGTTCACCAACACGCTCACGGCGGAGGAGTCCCGCGAGGTCTACGACCGGTACCACATCCCGGCGCCCGGGAGCTGGGTGTGGGCCTACGGGCTCATCGCCAACTTCAAGCCGGGCAAGCAGGAGACCTGGGTCGACTACGACGCGGACCGGGCGCCGCTCCTGTTCGTCACAGGCGGGGAGGACCACATCATGCCGCCCTCGGTGAACCGCTCGAACGCGCACAAGTACCACCGGTCGCCCGCGGTGACGGAGGTCCTCGATCTCGAGGGACGGTCGCACTGGACGTGCGCCGAGCCGGGCTGGGAGGCCGTGGCCGACGCCGCGCTCGACTGGGCGCTCGCCCACGCCCGGGCGCCCCAGGGAGCGGGGGAGCCTGCCTGAGCCCGGTCGCCCGGTCGCCCGGTCGCCCGGTCCCCCGGTCGCCGCCCGCCCGCCCGGTCGCCCGGTCGCCCGGTCGCCGCCCGCCCGCCCGCCCGCCCGAGCGGGCGACGACGCCCGCCTATCGCGGGACGGACGCGCCGTCGTCGGGCGTGCGCAGTGCGTGCGCGAGCTGACGACGGGACGTGACGCCGAGCTTCCGGAACGCCTTGCGCAGGTGGTAGTGCACCGTGTGGGTGCTGATGAACAGGCTCGCGGCGATTTCCGCGTTCGTCGCGCCCGTGACCGCGAGCTCGACCACGGTCTGCTCCTGCGCGGTCAGCCCCGTCGTGGGGCGGTCACGCGGGGCGGGCGCACGACCGGTGACGGCGCTCAGCTCGCGCCGGGCGCGCGCCGCGAAGGGGGCGGCGCCCATGCGCTCGAACAGGTCGAGCGCGGTCGCGAGCGCGGCGGCGGCCTCGCGCCGCCGTCGCCTGCGGCGCAGCCACTCGCCGTGCAGGAGGTGGGCCCGGGCGAGGTCGGCGACGGCCCGGGTCCGCGACAGGTGCCCGACGGCGTCGCGGAAGTGGGCGTCCGCCTCACCCTCGGGCGCGAGCAGGGCCCGCGAGCGGGACAGCACGCCCAGGCCCCACGGCGCCCCGCTCGCGAGCGTGACGTCCGCGAGCCGGTCGAGCGCGGAACGGGCGACGTCGTCGTGCCCGGCGCGGACGGCCGACTCCACGAGGTCCGGCAGGACGCGCGTCCCGACCTGCATGAACCCCTCGCGCGCGACGACGGACATCCCCTCGAAGGCGGCGGCGTGGTCGCCCGCCGCGAGATCGAGCAGCGCCCGCGCGGTCCGGGCCAGGCTCACGGCCCCGCCGATGCCGAGGTGGGCCGCGGCACGCTCCGCGCCGTCGATCCGGTCGCGCAGCGCCGGAGAGTCGGGGCCGTGCCACGCGAGCAGCTCGACGTTGGCGAAGACCCGCGCCTGCTCGGGGCTCAGGCCCACGGCCTCGCGGAGCTCGTGGACCTCGGCCAGCAGGCGGTCCGCCGAGTCGAGCTGCCCCATGACGGTCTCGCACAGCGACAAGACCCACAGCACCGAGTCGAGGGTCGGGAGGGCGCCCGCGGCGCGCGCCTGCGCGGCGGCCCGCCGTAGGAGCTCGTCCCTGGCCGCGTCGTCCCACAGCGCGGTCGTCGCGGCGACGGCCAGGAGGCCGTGCCGCCGGAAGGTCTCCGACGACGTCGCACCGGGCACGCGCATCGCGTCGACCGCGGCCCGGAGCGCGGGGACGCAGCGGGCGTCGGGCGTGGTCGCGAGCGCTGCCAACCCGATCAGGAGGGTCGGGCCGAGCTCGTCGGGCCGGTCGCCGGTCGAGGGACTGACGGCGCCCTCGTCGACCGTGCCGACGCCCTCGCCGACCGTGCCGACGCCGACGCCGAACCCGGTGCCGGTCCGGCCGCCGGCGGGCCCAGGTGTGCCCAGGGTGGCCGCCTCGCGGGCGAGGGCCGCCAGGACTCCGTCGCCCGCGGCCGACTCCGCGGCCAGGATCTCGCCGAACGCCGAGAGCAGCGCGTCCTGCGCTGCCGCCGGGTCGGTCGGCCGCAGGGCGTGCGCGGCGCGCAGGAAGAGGCCGGGGCTCTCGGCCGCAGCGCGTGGCGCGCCCGAGTACTTGCGGGCCACCGCTCGCGCCATGAGGCCCCGCGCGAGGACGTCGGGCGCGAGCGACGCGCCGTCGACCCCCTCCAGCAGAGCCAGTGCCCGGACGGGCGAGCCTGCGAGGGACGCGGCCTCCGCCGCCGAGACCGCCCGCTCGTCCCGACGGGGCCCGGGGGCGGTGAGCTCGACGGTCCGCGCCAGGAAGGCTGCTCGGGCGGCGTAGCCACCCCGTGCGTGCGCGCGCACGGCACCGGCCTCGAGCGCTACGGCGGCGGCCTCGTCCGGACCGGGTGTGGCCGCCGACAGGTGCCAGGCGCGCAGGTCGACGTCCGCCGCACGGTCGGTCACGTCCGCGAGCGCCGCGTGGGCCGCCCGGCGCTCGCTGCCGGTCGCCCCGCGGTAGACGGCCGACCGGACGAGGGGGTGGCGGAACGTGACCTCGCGGTCGACCGAGACGAGGCGGTCCCGTTCGGGCGGGGCGGACGCGTCGTCGGGCAGGCCCATGCTCGCCGCAGCGGCCGCGACGTAGGCGACGTCGCCCGCGGGCTCGGCCGCGGCCAGCAGGAGCCAGCGGCGGGTCGCGGGCCCGTACGCCCTGGTGAGGCGCTGGTAGTGCTCCTCGAGGTGGCTGCCGACGGGCAGCGGCGCGCCGAGCACCGCGCGACCTGCGAGCTGGGCGGCGCTCAGCTCGTCGCTCAGGTCGAGGAGCGCGAGGGGGTTGCCGCCGGTCGCCCGGACGATCGAGTCCGCCACCTGCGGGTCGAGAGCCGTGCCGACGCGTCGGCGCAGCAGCGCGAGCGCCTCGTCGCGCGCGAGCCCGACGAGGTCCACGGTGGGCAGGTCGGTGAGGGCTGACTCGCCCGGGGTCCCGGTCCGCACGGCCAGGACCAGGGCGACCGGCTCGGCGTGCAGGCGGCGACCGACGAACGCGAGGACGTCGAGCGACTCGCGGTCGAGCCACTGGGCGTCGTCCGCGAGGACCAGGGTGGGGGCGTCGTCGGACAGGTCGGCGAGGAGCGAGAGCACGGCGAGGCTCACGAGGAAGCGGTCCGGCGCCGGGCCCGACGACGTCCCGAGCGCCACGCGCAGCGCGTCCGCCTGGGGAGCGGGCAGGGTCTCGATCCGTGCGGCCAGGGGGAGCAGGGCGCGTTGGATCGCGGCGAACGGGAGGTCCGCCTCGGTCTCGGTGCCGACCAGGCGCAGGACCGTGAAGTCGTGGGCCGCTCCGCCTGCGCGTCCCAGCAGCGTGCTCTTGCCCGTCCCGGGCTCGCCCCGCAGGACCAGGACCCGGCTCGCCCCGCGGCGAGCGTCCGCCAGGGTGGCGGCGAGGAGGCGCTGCTCGCGCTCGCGACCGACCAGCACGTCAGGAGAGGCGGACATGGCACCACGCATCCCTCGAACCCCACCGGAGGGCTCGGTCCACGGCACGGCGGGGTCGGGGCGACCCTCAGCGGGACACTATCGGCTCGAGCGGGCCGCGTCACCGGGAACGCCGTCCGGGGCCGTCCTGCGGTCTGCACACCGGGCCAGCGGATGAAAAAGAGGGGCCGTGGACCCGTTGCCGTCACACGCGCGGTCCCAGCGTGTCTTTCCCGGGTGACCTGCCCACAGGGGCGGGCGCGGCCGTCGAGGAGAGGAGGCCGTCGAGTGGGACGCTACGAGGAGCGATGGTGGCAGGGCCATGCCCACCTCGTGCAGTTCGTCGCCGCGAACGGTCACTCACGGGTGCCCGTGAGCCACCGCACCGATCCGGACGGCTTCACCCTGGGGGCCTGGGTCAAGGTCCAGCGCCGCGAGCACGCCGTGGGGACGCTGAAGGACGAGCGCCTGCAGGCCCTGCGTGAGGCCGGGTTCGCCTTCGAGGTCCGGCAGCCTCTCAAGCAGTGGCAGCGCAACGTGGACAGGCTGGCCGCGTTCAAGGACGAGCACGGGCACACCCGCGTGCCGTACTACTTCGAGGCGGCCGACGGATTCGGGCTCGGGACGTGGGTCGGGCGCATGCGTCGTCGTCGTGCGGCGGGTGCCCTCACCGACCTGCAGGTCGAGAGCCTCGACGCGGTCGGGATGGACTGGACCTTGCCGGCCGAGACGTCGCGACGACGCAGCCACCGGGCGTTCGCGGCGTTCGTCGCCGACCACGGGCACGGCCGGGTGCCGGACCCGTACCGCACGGGAGACGGCTTCGACCTGTCGGGCTGGGTGGCGCGGGTGCGCCGCGACCGGCGTGCCGGGAGGTTGTCCGCCACGCAGGAGCGGGAGCTGCGCGACCTCGGGTTCGAGTTCCCGAGCGTTCTCGACGCCGACGACTGGGACGCCCACCTGGCGTGCCTGTCGAGGTACATCGTGCGCAACGGCCCCGACATCTCCACGACCTTCGAGTGCGAGGACGGGACCCGCCTGGGCCGCTGGGTGTCGAGCCAGCGCGCGTCCAGGCAGGCGGGCACGCTCTCGGACGAGCAGGTCGCGCGGCTCGACGAGGTGGGGTTCGTCTGGCAGGCGCGCGACGAGGACGACGACGGGTGGCTCCAGGGCATCGGGCTGCTCGCGCGGTACGTCGAGGAGCACGGGCACAGCCGGGTCCCCGGGGACCACCGGACCCCCGACGGCACGGCCCTGGGCGCCTGGGTCGCCCGACGCCGGTGGGAGCACCGCCACGGGCTGCTGCGCGCAGAACGGGTCGGTGAGCTCACGGGCCTGGGGTTCGAGTGGACCGTGACGCCCCAGCCGGGGGTGGCGCGCGCGACGGACGACCGGGCGTTCCGCACCTGGGTCGCCGCGCTCGAGACCTACCGGGCCGACCACGGGCACTGCCGTGTCCTCGCGAGCTTCGTGACCGCGGACGGCAAGCGCCTGGGCGACTGGGTCGCGTACGTGCGAGCCCGGTACGCCAAGGGCCTGCTCGCCGCCGACCGCGTCGAGGCCCTCGACCGGCTCGGCTTCGCGTGGCGCGTCCGCGACAACGACGCCCTGTGGCAGCAGGGCGTCGACGCCCTCGCCGCGTACGTCGCCGACCACGGGCATGCGCGCGTGCCGATCAGGCACCGGCGCGACGACGGGTTCCGGCTGGGACAGTGGGTGCGCAGCCGGCGCAGCGAGGGGACGGGCGGGAGGCTGAGCCCCGAGCGGACCGCGGCTCTCGATGCGCTGGGCTTCGTCTGGGACCCGACGGCGCCCGCGACGTAGGCCCCGACCGGCCCTGAGCGGCCCCGAGCGGTTCGTGACGGGCGCCGGGCCGGCGCGACACGACCGTACTGTTGACGCTCGTGAAGGTCCTCACCACGACGCTCCAGATGCTCCAGGCACCCGACCGGCCGCCGCGCGCGGTCCCCGACGGTGTCCGGCTCGAACGGACCGTGGGGGTCCGCCCCGAGTACGCACGGTTCCTCTACGGTCTGGTCGGCGGCCCCTGGACCTGGACCGACCGCCTCGGGTGGACGCGCGAGCAGTGGGTCGCGGAGCTCCAGGTGCCGGGCACGGAGTTCTGGATCCTCTACGGCGACGACGGGCCGTGGGGCTACGTCCAGCTCCAGCCCGTCGTTGCCGAGGACGGCACGCACGTCGAGGTCCGGTACTTCGGGCTCGCGGAGCAGGCGATCGGTCGCGGGCTGGGCGGGGTGCTGCTCGAGCACGGGGTCGCGGCCGCGTGGTCGCTGCCGCGGCGGTTCGACCTCCCGCGGGTCGCCCGGGTCTGGGTGCACACGTGCTCGCTCGACGGACCCGCGGCCCTGGCGAACTACGAGGCCCGGGGCTTCGTGGTCTGCGGGACCAAGGAGACGGACGAGGACGTACCGTCGCAGCCGCTCGGTTCCTGGACGTCGACGGGCGGACCTGCCGCCGGCGCGCAGCCCGCAGTCGGTGGGGAGCCCGGGGTCGGCGCGGAGCCTGCGGCCTGAGGCCGGGCCGGGCGGCGCGTCAGTCGTCGAAGGCGTCCCAGCAGATCGCGCTCCGGCGCCGCTGGTCGTCGAGGACCAGCTCCCGGACGGCGTGGGGGAGCTGGTCGCGCTGCCAGTCCCTCTCGGCGAGCCGGGCCGCCTCGCCGTCCTCGCCGCGCGCCGCCGCGTCGGCGGCAACGGACCGGATCGCGTACGCAGCGGCGCCCAGGTCGTGCGCGGCGACGTGGGCCACGGCGACGGCCTGGCCGGCCGCGAGCGCGGCGTACCTCGCCGGGGCGGGCAGGTCCCGTCCGGCGGCGTTCGCCGGGAACGCGGCCCGGTGCGCGTCCTTCATGGCCGCCTCGCCGCGGATCCAGGCGCGTCCGACGTCGAGGGCCTCGCGCGGACGCGGGTCGTCGGGTGCGGCCTGCTCGAACAGGGGCAGGACGTGCTCGGCGCAGACCGCGGCCCACTCCGCGAGGAGGTGGTGGTCGTCGTCGGTGAGGGTGCCGCCTCGGCGCACGGTGATCAGCCGTGGGTCTCGGTCGGTGGGCAGGATCGGCATGGGCCGATCCTGCGGCACGCACGGCCCCTGTGCCAACGGGTGCCGACGGGTGCCGGGCGCCCCTCCAGGGCGACCGGCACCCGTCAGCCGTCAGTCGACCGTGACGGCGTCGAGCACCGGGAGCCGGGCCGCGCGCAGCGCGGGCCACCCGGCGGCCAGGACGCCGACGAGCACCGCGATGCCGACCATGGTCCCCAGCGCGGGCCACGGGATCACGAGGTCGGTGAAGCCCGTGCTCGCGAACACGGTCGGCATCCCGGCGGCGAGGCCGACGCCGACCGCGAGGCCCAGCACCGTCCCGAACACGGCCGTGAGGACCGACTCGATGACGATCGTCCCGGCGAGCTGCGAACGGCCGAGCCCGACGGCCCGCAGGAGACCGATCTCGCGGGTCCGCTCGATCACGGACAGCGCGAGGGTGTTGACGATGCCGAGGATCGCGATGACGATCGACAGCCCCAGCAGCGCGTAGAGGATCGTGAGCATCTGGTTGACCTGGCTCGCGAGGGACGAGATGAACTCCTCGTTGTCCATGACGGACACGATCATGTAGGGCTTGGCCGCGGCGGTGACCGCGCTGTCCAGCTCTGCCTGGGTCACGCCGTCGGCGGCCTGGAGGAGCAGCATGGTCGACATCTCCGCGGGTGCTGCGGAGAGCTCCGCGAACACGGTGTCCGGCACGACGACGGGCACGCCCAGGGCGGGCGAGTCGAAGACCGAGCCGATCGTCACGTCGGCGCTGCCGAGCTGTGAGCGCAGCGTGAGCTCGTCGCCGAGCTTCCAGCCCTCGTCGTCGGCGGTCGCCCGCAGGACCGAGACCTGCCCGTCGGCGAGCGTGTCGAGGTCGCCCTCGACGGCCTCGGTGCGCCACGTCTGGCCGAAGAGGCTCGGGTCGACGCCGAGCACGAACAGTGCCGCCGCGTCGTCCGCGGGCTCGCCCGCTGCTCCGACGAAGTACCGGTCGGCGGTCATGGAGTCGGCCCGTCCGACCTCGGGCAGGTCGGAGATGTCGCTCACCGCGCCCGAGGGGACCGTGCCGGTCGCGGACTGCACCACGAGGTCGGCGAGGGACTCCTCGGTCACGATGTTCTTCATCGACGCCTGCATGGACGCGGCGAGGACCGACGCGGCGCCGACGAGCGACATCCCGATCATGAGGGCGCCCGCGGTGCTCGCGGTGCGTCGGGGGTTGCGGGTCACGTTGCCCCGCGCGAGCGTCCCCAGCGGCTTGGCCCACGCGACGAACGGCGCGGACATGACGTGCAGGACGCCTCGGGCCACGACGGGCGCGAGCAGCAGCGTCCCGACGACGACGCCCACGGCACCGAGGCCGAGCAGGCCGCCGGTGCTCGCGGCGTCGTCGGCCGCAGCCTGGACGAGGGCCAGCACGACGGCCCCGGCGCCGGCCCCGGCGACGACCGCGCCGACGATCCCGCGGACCCTGAGCGACCCGGCCTGGGCCGGGGAGTCGTCACGCATGGCCTCGACCGGGGCGACGAGCGCCGCGCGCCGGGCGGGCAGCGCGGCGGACGCGACCGAGACGACGATGCCCAGCACGAGCGAGACCACGATCATCGACGAGTCGACGGGGATCTCGCCCGCGAGGTCCATCCCCATGGACTCGAACACGGACTTGAGGGCGGTCACGAGCCCGAGGCCGCCGAGGATGCCGAGCGCACCGCCCAGCGTGCCGATGATCGCGGCCTGGACCAGGATCGAGGAGAACACCTGGAGCGGCGAGGCCCCGACCGCGCGGAGCAGGGCGAACTCGCGCTGACGCTGGCGGACCGTCATGGCGAACGTGTTCGCGATGATGAACCCGCCGACGAACAGCGAGATCCCGGCGAAGACCAGCAGGAACGTCTCGATGAATCCCAGCATCGACGCGATGTCCTCGCGGGCCTCGTCGCGTGCGACCTCTCCGGTGACGACCTCGACGGCTGCGGTCGGCGACGAGGCCTCCAGGGCGCCCGCGACGTCGTCGCGCAGCTCCTGCTCGCTCACCCCGTCCTCGGCGAGGACCGTGATGGCGGAGACCGCGCCGTCGGGCGCGAACGCCTCCGCCGCGGTGGCCTCGTCGAAGAACACGATGCTCGCCCCGGCCATCGAGGCGCCCATGTCGACGACCCCGGTCAGGGTCGCCTCGGTGATCTGCCCGGCGACGACGAGCGTCGTCGTGTCGCCGACCGCGAGGCCGCTGGCCTGCGCCGTGGCGGCCTCGAGCGCGAACTCTTCCGGGCCCGACGGCGCCGCACCCTCCGTGAGCGGGGTCGCGGGGTCCTCGGCCCGGTAGGCGAGGCCGAACGTCGGGGCGCCCGTGGTGGGCGGCGGGGTACCGTCCGCCCCGACGAGCACGAGCGGACCGGTGTAGTCGGCGAAGGCGTGCGCGACGCCGTCGACCTCCTCGATCGTGTCCGTGAGGTCGGCCGGGATCGGGTTGCGGACCGCGCCGGCGCTCGCGTTCTCCTGGGTGATGGCGGACGACTCCTCCTCGCCGCGCACCAGGACGTCGGCGGACGAGCTGTCGACGATGCCGTCGAACGTCGCGGCGAGCATCTCGCGCAGCGAGAACGTGCCCGCGACGAACGAGACGCCGAGCACGACCGCGAGGATGGACATCCCGAGGCGCACGAGGTGCGCCCGGACGTTGCGCAGGGCGACGCGCAGCATCAGGCGGCCGCCTTCTTGCGCGTGAGGGAGCCCAGGACCGCGAGGACGGAGTCGGGCGTCGGGTCGGTGACCTCGTCGACGATGCGGCCGTCCGCGAGGAACAGGACGCGGTGCGCGTAGCTCGCGGCGACCGGGTCGTGCGTGACCATGACGACCGACTGCCCCAGGTCGTCGACCGACTCGCGCAGGAACGTCAGGACCTCGCGCGAGGACGTCGAGTCCAGGTTCCCCGTGGGCTCGTCGGCGAACACGACGGACGGCTTGGAGACCAGGGCGCGCGCGCATGCGACGCGCTGCTGCTGCCCGCCGGACAGCTCGCTCGGACGGTGCTTGAGCCTGTCCGTCAGCCCGACGGCGTCGACCACCTTCGCGAGGTACGCCCGGTCGACGGGCTTGCGCGCGATGTCGAGGGGCAAGGTGATGTTCTCCTCGGCCGTGAGCGTCGGGACGAGGTTGAACGACTGGAAGACGAACCCGAGCTGGGTGCGGCGCAGCTTCGTGAGCTGGCGCTGGTTCATCGTGGAGACGACGAGGTCGTCCACGACGACCGTGCCGGCCGTGGGGGTGTCGAGGCCCGCCATGCAGTGCATGAGCGTCGACTTGCCGGAGCCGGACGGGCCCATGATCGCGGTGAACCGACCACGCCCGAAGTCGACGTCGACGCCCGCGAGCGCGTGGACCGCCGTCGGGCCCTTGCCGTAGGTCTTGACGAGCCCCCGGGCCGTCGCGATCGCGTCGGAGCCTGAAGGGGGAGTGCCGCCGGCGGCTGCAGCCGCCGCGACGGGGGCCGGGGCAGGGGACGGGGAGGGCATGTCGGGACTCTCTCTCGAGGGGTGCACATACGGGACGGCGACCCGGTCGAGGGGAGTGGTGCGGTGGGGACCGCCCACGGTCGTCCCTCCGAGCCGCTGTGCTCATCCTGGCGGCGGCCCGGTGGGCGGAGCATCGGGGATCCCCCTGAAAGAACCCTGAACGTGACCCGAGAGCGTGGGGCGTCCGAGGTACGTCGTCCGACGGACGGTCGGCGGCGGGGAGCCGCCGGCTGCGGCGGACGGCTGCGGCGGACGAGCTATGGCGGCTCGGCTACGGCGTCGGGGGCACACCCGGGTCGGCGGGCGGGGCGGGGTCGGTCGGGGGCGCGGGGTCGGTGGGCGGTGCGGGGTCTGTCGGTGCTGGGTCCGTAGGTGCGGCCGGTGCGTCGTCCTCGGGCCTCTCGGCGGGCCTGGGTGCGGGCGCCTGGCCCAGCATCGCCGGGTCCGGTCCGGGGAAGCCCACGACGGGGAGGCCCTCGAGCACGGTCTCCATGTAGGACCGCCACGTCGGCGCGGCCAGCGTCGAGCCGTACCAGCGCTTCTCGTAGTGCCCGTTGATCTTCATGTAGCTCATGGACACGTCGTTCTCGGCGTTGCCGATCCACACGGCGGTGACGAGCTGCGGCGTGTACCCGATGAACCAGGTGTGGTTGTTGTTGTTGGCCGTGCCGGACTTGCCGGCGCTCGGCCGGGAGAGCTGGGACTTCTTGGCGGTGCCCTGCGTCATGACGTTCTCCAGGGCGAACGTGACGGTGTTCGCGATCCGGGGGTCCACGGCCTCGGGGCGGCAGTTCGCGGACGGCACGGGCAGGTCGGCTCCGTCGGCCCCGACGACGCGGGTGATCGCGATGGGGTCGCAGTACGTGCCGCCGCTCGCGAACGTCGCGTAGGCGGCGGCCATCTGCAGGGGGGAGGAGTTCTGGGTGCCGATCGTCATGGTCGGCATGACGTGGATCGACGACGCGTCGCCCGTGATCTCGGCGGTGCGGGAGGGGCGCAGCCCAGCGGTCCACGCCATGTCGCGGACCGCGCACAGGTCGAGCTGGGACTCCATCGACGCGTAGGCGGTGTTGACGGAGTTGAACGTGGCGCGCAGGACCGGGATCGACCCCTGGTCGGTCGAGCCGTCCGAGTTGCCCGGAGACCACGGGATGCGGTCGAGCCGGGCGCACGAGGCGTGGAAGTCGCGGGTCGGGACGAACGACCGCTTGTTCGCGTTCACGGTGTCGTTGAGCGTGCGGCCCGAGCGGAGCCACTCGGCGAGCGTGAACACCTTCCACGTGGATCCGGGGGAGAACCCGCTCGAGGAGCCGTGGAGCTGGTCGGAGCTGTAGTTGACGGCGGTGGTGCCGGGCGCAGGTTCCCTGGAGACGTCGTAGGGCCGGTTCTGAGCCATCGCGAGGATCTTCCCGCTGCCCGGCTCGACCGTCACGAGAGCGTCCTCGAGGCCGCTGGGGTCCGAGGGCGGGACCGCGGCCGAGATGTTCGCCTCGGCGGCCTGCTGCATGCGGGGGTCGAGCGTCGTGGTGATGTCGAGGCCGCCGCGGTAGAGAAGAGCCCGCCGGTCGGCCTTGGTCTCCCCGAACGCGGGGTCGGACGTGATGACCTTGGTGACGTAGTCGCAGAAGAACGCCGCCCCGCCCGCGGTCTGGCACCCGCCCGAGATGGGCTGCACGTGGAGAGTCGCGGGCAGCGGGGTCGCGACGGCTTCGTCGTGCTGCTGCTGCGTGATGTAGCCCTGCTCCAACATCTTGAGCAGCACCCGGTTGCGGCGCTTCTCGGAGTCGACGGGGTTGTTCACCGGGTCGTACTTGGTGGGGGCGTTGGTGACACCTGCGATGGTCGCCGCCTCGACGACGCTGAGCTCGGACGCGTGCTTGCCGAAGTAGTGCAGGGACGCGGTCTCGACGCCGTAGACCCGGATGCCGAACTGGGCGATGTTCAGGTAGCCCTGGAGGATCTCCTCCTTGGTCATGACGGTCTCGAGCGAGATCGCGAGCTTGGCCTCGCGAGCCTTGCGGCCCAGCGTGTCGTCGCGGGCCGCGCGCATCGCCACCGGGTCGTCGTCGCGCACGGCCTGCTCGATCAGGACGTTCTTGACGTACTGCTGGGTGAGGCTGGACCCGCCCTGGGTGTCGCCGCCCGTGAAGTTGTTGACCGCGGCGCGGGTCACCCCTTCGGGGTCGATCCCGCCGTGCTCGTAGAAGCGGTGGTCCTCGATCGCGACGACCGCGTCCTTCATCGGCTGGGAGACCTGGTCCAGGGGGACCACGATGCGGTTCTCGGTGTAGAACGTCGCGAGGAGGGTGGTCCCGTCGCTGGCGAAGACGCTGGACTTCTCGGCCAGGGGGCCGGGTTCGAGCTCGTCGGGCAGCTCGTCGAACATCTGGGTGACGTCCTCGGCCGCGGCGTTCGCCCCTGCGGCGAGGGGCAGCAGGAGGCCGGCCGCGAGGACGCCCCCCACGGCCGACACGAGCAGGAAGGCCATCAGGAGCGCGAGCGCCTTGACGGCGGAGGTCTGCTGACGGGGTCGTGTGGACTGGCCCATCTGCCGACTGTACGTCCCGCGTTCCCCGGCGGCTCGGCGAGCGGATCTTCGTTGTCGGGGCGTGACCTGGCGCTGTCGCGGGCGCGGGCGTCCCGGCGAGCTGACCGCAACCGAAGGGTTGCGCACGCCCGCGTTCAGTGCAACCCTGAAGTTGCACATGTAGCCCTGCCAAGACCCGAGAGAGGAACGACCATGACGACCACCGACCAGCAGGCCTCGATCGACACCGAGGCGTTCTCGGTGACCCGCACGCTGCTCGTCCACGCCGCACCGTCGACGGTGTGGGCCGCGCTCACGCGCGACGACCTGATCGCCCGATGGTTCGGCCAGGAGGCCCACCTGCCCGACCTGCGGGTGGGCGGCGAGGGCACGTTCGGCTTCGACGGGTACGGGCAGTTCGCCGTCCGCATCGAGGAGTACGACGAGCCCTCGGTCTTCGCCTTCACCTGGACCAACCAGGCCGGCGCCGAGCTGCGCCCCGACAACGCGACCCTCGTCCGGTTCACGCTGACCCCCGAGGGCGAGGGCACCGTGCTCGCCGTCGTCGAGTCCGGTTTCGAGCGTCTCGGGGACGGTGCCCAGGACGCGATGGCCGACAACCGCTCGGGATGGACCAGCGAGCTCGACGAGCTCGTCGCGTTCGTCGAGGGGCCGGGCTTCCCGGCGGGGCGCGCGCCCGTCGAGGACGCCGTGCGCCCCGCAGACGGCCCCGCGGCGTGAGCACCGAGACGCTGGCCCCCGTGTTCGCGGCGCTCGCCGACGACACGAGGTGGCAGATCCTCCAGGAGCTGGGGCGCGCGGACCTGTCGGCGTCCGCGCTCGCGGCCGTGCTGCCCGTGACGCGGCAGGCGATCGCCAAGCACCTGACCGTGCTCGCCGAGGCCGGGCTGGTCGAGCCCGTGCGCGTCGGGCGCGAGGTCCGCTACCGCGCGATCGGGTCCCGCCTGGGCGAGACCGCCCGTGCGCTCGACGCGATCGGCGCCGAGTGGGATCGTCGCCTCGCCGCGATCAAGCGGATCGCGGAGGGGTAGTTCTCCGGTGCCCTCCCGGTGCCGAGCATGCGGTTGGCGTCGTGATTGCCGTCCTTCGCGACGCCGACCGCATGCTCGAGGAGCGCCAGACGCATGCTCGGCACCGGTAGCGTGGGCGCGTGCCACTCACGCTCTGCGTCCTGCTCTGGGCCGTCGACGGCCAGGTCGAACCCCTCGCGCGCTACGAGGACGAGGTCCTCGCGCTCGTCCCCGTCCACGGCGGCCGGGTCACCTCACGGGTGAGGAGCGTGCCCGGTGAGGACTCGGCTCTCCCCGCCGAGGTGCAGGTCATCGAGATGCCCGACGACGGCGCGCTCGCCGCGTACATGGCCGACCCCGCCCGCGAGGCGCTTGCGGACGTCCGGGACCAGGTGGTCGCCCGTACGCAGATCGTGCGCGTGGCACCGGTCGCGGGCTGACGGTGACGGCCGGACCCGCCGAGGGCGACCGGCGGACGCCGAGGGTGATCGGCACCCGCTGACGCTCGGCCCGCCGTGACTGCCGCCGTCAGGCGCGGACCCGCGACGTGTCGCGGCGCAGGTAGCCCCATGCGAGGACTGCGCACACGACGCCGTTGACGAGCCCTGCGAGGACGTCGGTCAGCGAGTGCATGCCGCGGTAGAGCCGCGCGAAGCCGACCGCGAACGGGACGAGCACCGCGAGGACCGTGAGCGCGACCCGGAGCGCGGGGGTCTGCACGCGCTGCGCGAGGAGTGCGAGCGTCAGGTAGAACGCCGTGGACGCGCCGGTGTGCCCGCTCGGGAAGCTGGACGTGGGCGGGGCGTGGTCGAGCATGTCGACCTCGGGCCGCGTGCGACCCACGACGATCGACGACGTGAGGAAGATCAGGGCCTGGAGCGACACCGCGAGCGCGGGGACCAGGGCGAACCACCACTGCCTGGTCCGCCACCAGATGAGCGCGACCGCGAGCACGCACGCCCCGATGATGAACTCGGTCATCCCGATCGCGGACAGCATCTCGGTGACGGTGTCGAGGAACGGGGTCCGCAGGTCGACGAGGGCCTGGTTGACCCCGGCCTCGCCCGGCAGGTTCTCGAGCGGTCCCTTGATGAGGAATCCCAGCCCCACGATCGCCACCCACAGGGCGGCACCGGGCAGGAATGCCCGCAGCGCGATATCGCGGGCGACCTCTCGGCCGGTCGGTCGCGAGGTGTCGAGCTCGTAGCGGTGGACGAACGGGTACACAGGGCCTCCAGGCGGGGGTCGGCGCGGGGCGGCCGGGCTGGACGCCACGCGAGTTCCCGGACATTACGTGCACACGGGACGACTCGCACGGCGAGGCGTTCGCGGCCGCTGGGTAGGCTCGGCCGGTGCACCCACCCAGACGTGTCCTCGAAGAGTTCGGCGCCGTCGGGCCGGTGACGAGGCTCGACGGCGGACGCGGCAGGGCCTGGCGCGTCGGGGACACGGTGCTCAAGCCGCTCGACGTGCTCCCGGCCGAGCTCGGCTGGCTGCGGGACCACGCGCCGTCCGGCGGGGGCGACCTCCGGCTGAGCCTGCCGCTCGCGGGCCGGTCGGGTGACCTCGTCGTCGACGGCTGGACGGCCTTCCCGGTCCTCCCGGGCGAGCACGTCGCGGGCAGGTGGGCCCGGATCGCCGACGTGGCGCACCGCTTCGCCCAGGTGTTCGACCGCGCCGCTCGCCCCGGGTTCCTCGACGAGCGGACGCACGCCTGGGCACGGGCGGACCGGCTCGCCTGGGGCGAGGGTGCGGTGCAGGTGCCCGACGACGTCCCGCACCTCCCTGCGCTGCTCGCCGCCCGGCGGGTGGTCACGGACGCGTCGACGCTCGTCCACGGCGACCTCACGGGCAACGTGCTGTTCGACGACGACCTGCCGCCAGCGGTGATCGACCTGACGCCGTACTGGCGGCCGGTGCGGTACTCGGTGGCGATCGTCGCGGTCGACGCGGTCTGCTTCGAGGGGGCCCCGCAGTCGCTGCTGGAGACCATCGACCCGGGGGAGGGCTTCGCGCAGCACCTCGTGCGCGCGCTGGTGTTCCGGATCGCGACGGACTGGTTCAACGAGCTCCCGCTCGCCGTCGACGACGTCTACGCGGCCGCTGTTGAGCGCACGCTCGACCTGGCAGCGCGCGGGCGCTGACGCGCGGTGGCGAGATCCGCCGTCGGGCATGCCTGGAGCGGGACCCGCGCGGCTGCGAGGATGCCTGGATGGCTGACACGGAGACCTGGGACCTGCTCGACGACCAGGGCAGCCCGACCGGGGAGGTCCACCGTCGAGGCGAACCGGGATGGCCGCCGGGCCGCTTCCACCTCATGGTGGCGACGTGCGTCGTGCGGTCCGACGGGCTGGTCCTGCTGACCCGCCGCGCCGCGACCAAGACCTTCCCGTTCCTGTGGGAGATCCCCGGCGGCAGCGTGCTCGCGGGCGAGACCGGCACACAGGCAGCCGTGCGCGAGGTGCGCGAGGAGACGGGGCTCGTGGTCGACGAGGGCGCGCTCGAGCGGGTGGGACGGGGCGTCGCAGGCGTGTCGTTCCTCGACGTCCACGTCGCGGCCGTGCCCGGGCGCCCACGGCTGGACCTCGACCCGGCCGAGGTCGACGACGCCACCTGGGTCACGTGGGCCGAGGTGGAGGCGCACCGCGCGGCAGGGCGGATGCCCGCTCCCTGGGTCGGGTGCTTCGCCCCGCTCTGGCCGGACCTCGCCCGGAAGGTCGGAGAGGCGGCGGGCCGGGAGTGACGCCCGGTGCCGGACGTGCGCGAAGCGGGCCGGGAGCGGCCGGACCGACCTGTCTGCGGTCCTGCCGGGGGACAATGGGAGACAGCACTGTCTGCCGAGTTGAAGGAGTCTTCGTGGTCCAGGGAACTGTCCGATGGTTCGACGCCGACCGAGGGTTCGGTTTCATCGACCTCGGGAACGAGGCCGAGGACCTGTTCGTCCACGCGTCCGAGATCCTCGGTGACGACGGACCCAAGCTGCTCCGCGAGGGGCAGACCGTCGAGTTCGAGGTGGGCGAGGGAGACCGTGGCCCGCAGGCGCGCCGCGTCCGTGTCACGGGCGACCGCCCCGCCGACGCGCCCATGGGCGTGCTCGGCACGGTCAACTGGTACGAGCCGACCAAGGGGTACGGGTTCGTCACGCCCGACGACGACCGCACCGAGATCTTCGTGCACAGCTCCGCGATCGTCGGGGGCGGTGTGATCTCCGAGGGGCAGCGGGTTGCGTTCCTCGTCGTCGACGGTGAGAAGGGGCCGCAGGCCGACCACCTGCTGCCGCTCCGGGCCGAGGCCGCGCGGCCGGCCTCGGACGGCGCGGACGGCACGGTGTCCTGGTACGACGACGTCAAGGGCTTCGGGTTCGTCGCCCCCGACTCGGGCGGCGGCGACGTGTTCGTCCACGTGAGTGCTCTCGGCTCGGGGATGACCGAGCTCTCCGAGGGCGACCGCGTGACGTACGACGTCGTCGACGGTGACAAGGGGCCGAACGCCCGCAACGTGCAGCTCGCCCGCGGCTCCGGGGGCGGGCGTGGCGCCGTGGACCGTGGTCGGCCGGGCCGTCCCGCAGCATCCGGCGGGCCCGTGCGCGGAGGCGAGGGCACCGTTGCGCGCTACGACGAGGAGCGCGGCTTCGGCTTCATCACCCCCGACGACGGGGGCCTGGACCTGTTCGTGCACGTGTCGGTCGTGCGCGGCGACGAGGTCCTGGAAGAGGGCGACCGCGTCCGCTACAAGGTGCGCCAGAGCGACCGGGGACCTCAGGCGGACGCTGTCGAGCTGGTGTGATCGAGCAGCGAGCGGCGTGACCGCTCTGCGTGGCTCCCGACGCGCCAACCGTCCCTGGCCGGGAATACTCCCCTCCACCCCATAGTTGAGCCTAGTGGACTCAAGTTCTGGGCCCCACCGCTTGCGCAGCGGGACGGACCGGCATAACTTGAGTGAAGACGACTCAACCGGCAGTCGGGTGGCGACACCCAGCAGGGGAAGGTCCGGACGTGCGCCCCACCACGCGCCGCCGGGCAGGGAACCACCGCGGGCTGCCGCACGGACATCGCACACGTCGCAGCACCAGCAACACAACGGAGGCACGAACATGGCACGAGCGGTCGGAATCGACCTGGGCACCACCAACTCGGTGGTCGCCGTCCTCGAGGGTGGGGAGCCCACCGTCATCGCGAACGCCGAGGGCGCTCGCACGACCCCGTCGGTCGTCGCGTTCTCGAAGACCGGCGAGGTCCTCGTCGGCGAGATCGCCAAGCGTCAGGCGGTCACCAACGTCGACCGCACCATCACGTCGGTCAAGCGCCACATGGGCACCGACTGGTCGGTCGAGATCGACGACAAGAAGTACAGCGCGCAGGAGATCTCCGCACGCGTGCTCGGCAAGCTCAAGCGCGACGCCGAGGAGTACCTGGGCGAGCCCGTCACCGACGCGGTCATCACCGTCCCGGCGTACTTCAACGACGCCGAGCGCCAGGCGACCAAGGACGCCGGGCAGATCGCGGGCCTCAACGTCCTGCGTATCGTCAACGAGCCCACCGCTGCCGCTCTGGCCTACGGCCTGGAGAAGGGCAAGGAGGACGAGCTCATCCTCGTCTTCGACCTCGGTGGTGGAACGTTCGACGTCTCCCTCCTCGAGGTGGGCAAGGACGAGGACGACTTCTCGACCATCCAGGTCCGCGCGACCTCTGGCGACAACCGCCTCGGTGGTGACGACTGGGACAACCGCATCGTCGAGCACCTCATCCAGCAGGTGAAGAACAGCTCGGGCGTCGACCTGTCCAAGGACAAGATCGCGCTGCAGCGTCTGCGTGAGGCCGCCGAGCAGGCGAAGAAGGAGCTCTCGTCCGCGACGAGCACCAACATCTCCATGCAGTACCTCTCGATGAGCGAGAACGGCCCCATCCACCTGGACGAGAAGCTCACGCGCGCTCAGTTCCAGCAGATGACGCAGGACCTCATCGACCGGACCAAGGCGCCCTTCCACGCGGTCATCCGTGACGCCGGCATCTCCGTCAACGACATCGACCACGTCGTGCTCGTGGGTGGTTCCACCCGCATGCCCGCCGTGACCGAGGTCGTCAAGGAGCTCACGGGCGGCAAGGAGCCCAACAAGAGCGTCAACCCGGACGAGGTCGTCGCCGTCGGCGCCGCGCTGCAGGCCGGTGTCATCAAGGGCGAGCGCAAGGACGTCCTCCTGATCGACGTCACCCCGCTGTCCCTGGGCATCGAGACCAAGGGTGGCGTGATGACCAAGCTCATCGAGCGCAACACGGCCATCCCGACCAAGCGCAGCGAGGTGTTCTCGACCGCCGAGGACAACCAGCCGTCCGTGCTGATCCAGGTCTTCCAGGGTGAGCGCGAGTTCGCCCGCGACAACAAGCCGCTGGGCACGTTCGAGCTCACGGGCATCGCCCCGGCGCCGCGCGGCCTGCCGCAGATCGAGGTCACCTTCGACATCGACGCGAACGGCATCGTGCACGTCGGCGCGAAGGACCGCGGCACCGGCAAGGAGCAGAAGATGACCATCACCGGTGGCTCCGCGCTGCCGAAGGAGGACATCGACCGCATGGTCAAGGAGGCCGAGGAGCACGCGGCCGAGGACAAGAAGCGTCGCGAGGAGGCGGAGACCCGCAACCAGGCCGAGGCGTTCGTGTACTCGACCGAGAAGCTCGTCGCGGAGAACAAGGAGAAGATCCCCGCCGACGTCGTGACCGAGGTCGAGGCCGACATCGCGTCGGTCAAGTCCGCGCTCGAGGGCGAGGACGCCGAGGCCGTGAAGTCCGCCCACCAGAAGCTCCTGGCCTCGAGCCAGAAGATCGGCGAGGCGCTCTACGCGTCGGCCGAGCAGGAGCAGGCCGCGGGCGACCAGGGTGCCGCTGACGCGGACGCCGCTGCGGCCGCCGGTGCGACCTCTGCGCCCGACGAGGACATCGTCGACGCGGAGATCGTGGACGAGGACGACAAGAAGTGATGAGCGACGCGCAGGGCCCCGAGGAGCTCGGCTCCGAGGACCAGCCCTTCCACTTCACGGACAAGCGCAAGGTGACCCCGGAGGGGCAGCCCAAGGAGGCTGCCCCCGAGGGGGCCGGCTCCGTGCCCGGTTCGGCCGGGAACGACGCGGAGAGCGACCCGCTGGCCGGGCTCGACTTCGAGCCCACCGGCGAGGCCGGGGACGACGCAGCGCTTCTCGCTGCGCAGTCCGAGGCGGCTGCCCACCTCGACGCCCTCCAGCGCGAGCGGGCCAGCTTCACCAACTACCGCAACCGGTCGCTGCGTGACCAGGAGGCCGCGCGCGTCAAGGGCGTCGAGGACGTCCTGGCCGCGCTCCTGCCGGTCCTCGACGACATCGACCGGGCGCGCCAGCACGGCGAGCTCGACGGCCCGTTCGTCGCGATCTCCGACAAGCTCGACGCGAGCCTGGCGAAGTTCGGCATCGAGCGGTACGGCGTCGTGGGCGAGGAGTTCGACCCGACCGTCCACGAGGCGCTCATGCACCAGGTGGACCCGGCCGCGACGTCGGCCACGGTCAACATGGTCATCGAGCCGGGCTACCGGATCGGCGAGAAGATCGTGCGCGCCGCGCGCGTCTCGGTCGTCGGACCGGAGTAGAGACACAGGTGGGTGCCAGGTCCCGCGGGACCGGGCACCCACCACCCGGGCGCCCGACGGCGGAGCGCACCTTCCGCGTGAAGGTGACCTCCGCCGTCGGGCCCCGGGAGCACGACCACTATGGACGTAAGCACCACCACCGGCCCCGGGGCCGGTGAGACCTATGAGAGGAGGCGCCTTGACCGGTCAGGACTGGATCGAGAAGGACTTCTACGCCGCGCTGGGCGTCCCCAAGGATGCCGACGACGCCGCGATCAAGAAGGCGTACCGCAAGCTGGCCCGCACGTATCACCCCGACCAGAACCAGGGTGACGCGAAGGCCGAGGCGAAGTTCAAGGAGATCGGCGAGGCCTACGCGGTCCTGTCCGACGCCGAGCAGCGCCAGCAGTACGACGCGATCCGTGCCATGGCCGGCGGGGGCGCCCGCTTCTCCGCAGGAGCCGGCGGACCCGCCAGCGGTTCCGGCGGGTTCGAGGACATCTTCGGCGGCATGTTCGGAGGCGGCGGCGGGGGAGGCCGTGTCCGGTACTCCACGCAGAGCGGCGGTGGCGGCGGCTTCGAGGACATCCTCGGGTCGATGTTCGGCGGCGGGGGAGGCCAGACCGGCTTCCGCCCCAACGCCGGGTACCAGCGCCCGCAGGCGGGCGCCGACGTGCACTCGTCGGCCACGCTCGGGTTCCGGCCCGCGGTCGAGGGCTCGACCGTCAACGTCACGACCGAGGGCCGCACCATCACGGCCCGTATCCCGGCAGGCGTCCGCGACGGCCAGAAGATCCGGCTGCGCGGCAAGGGACGCCCCGGCGTCGCGGGCGGCGCCCCCGGCGACCTGGTCATCACGGTGCACGTCACGCCGCACCCCGTGTTCTCGGTCGACGAGAAGCACAACCTGCGCCTGACCGTCCCCGTGACGTTCGCGGAGGCCGCGCTCGGCGCGACCATCGAAGTCCCGACGCTCGACGGCAAGCCCGTCAAGGTCAAGGTCCCCGCGGGCACGCCGTCGGGACGCACGCTGCGCGTCAAGGGCAAGGGCGTCAAGACGGCCAAGGCGACGGGCGACCTGCTCGTCACGATCCAGGTCGTCGTGCCGCAGAAGCTCTCGAAGGCCGCCAAGGAGGCCGTCGAGGCGCTCGCCGCCGCGACCGACGGCGAGAGCACCGACGTGCGCGCCGACCTGTTCGGGCGCGCGGCAGAGTAGAGCCGACAGGCACCCGGCAGGACGGTTCCGCAGCACCAGCGAGAGGAGGCACGGTATGGCCAGGAACGAGGCTCCCACGGGGAGCGAGATCCCGTTCAACGCGTACGACGACGCCCCCGTGCTCGCCATCTCGCAGGCCGCGACGCTCGCCGGGATGCACCCGCAGACCCTGCGCCAGTACGACCGCCTGGGACTCGTGACCCCGCGCCGCACCATGGGGCGCGGACGCCGCTACTCCCAGCGGGACGTCGCCAAGCTCCTCGAGGTCCAGCGGCTCTCCCAGGAGGAGGGCATCAACCTCGCGGGCATCCGTCGCATCCTCACGCTCGAGGAGCAGGTGAGCCGGCTCGAGTCCCGGCTCGACGCCCTCTCCGCCCAGCTCGAAGGAGGGCGCGTGTTCGCCGCCGGGGTGAGCGGCGACGTCGTCATGGTGCCGCGCGGGCGGCGGGTGCGCCGCTCGGCGGGGGAGCGGACGGTGGACGCCGGTCGCGGCGGCCAGGTCGTCGAGACCGGCGAGGCACGGGCGCTCGTCCTGTGGCGACCCGGCCGGGGCTCCTGACCTGCGCAGTGGCGTTCGCGCGTCCCGGCAGGAATTCCCGCAGCGCAATTACGTGCGGTCTGCATGACGTAAAAATGGCGGAATTCCGCCGAAGTGAGTGAGGCCTTGCTTGCTATACACAGGCTGCGCGAAGGAATACCGTGAGGGAAAAGCACGGTAGAACGCCCCGCCCTTCGAGCAAGGAGAAGTCCATGAGCAGCCTGATGGAGATGCCCCAGGTCGTCGAGTGTTCGATCGACGGCTGCGGATACAACCACGAGCACGGCTGCCACGCCGGCGCCGTGACGATCGCCGCGCACGGCAGCGAGGCCGAGTGCGCCACGTTCATCCCCCTCACCGCCAAGGGCGGCCTCGAGAAGGTCATCGCACACGTCGGTGCCTGCCAGCGCGGCGAGTGCTCGCACAACGAGTCGCTCGAGTGCAACGCCTCCTCGATCCGCGTCGGGGCCGGCCCGCAGGGCGCCGACCACGCGGACTGCCTGACCTACAGCCCCCGCTGACCCTCGCGTCCTCCCCCCCCCGACGCGATTCCTCCACGACGCCCCGCTCGTCCCTCGCCGGACGACGGGGCGTCGTGGCGTGCGGTGGGACTTGCCGGGCGGTCTGAGCGCCCGACGACCGGGGGGCGAGAGAAGGCCGGGGAGCGCCCTAGCGGGAGAGGTCGTGGAGCATCTTCGCCGCGTCGGCATGCTGCGCGGGAAGGGGCTCGACCCAGATGCGGGGCGGGCGCCGGAGGATCGCGGTCACGCCGAACGTGAGCGCGATGCGTTCGATCCTGTGCCGGAGCTCCGCGCGGACCGGGCCGACGTCGGCCGTGCGAGCGCAGAGCGCCGCGTAGATCCCGCCGCCGAGCGTCGCGACCGGGTGCCCGAGGCCGAACGTCTCGGTCAGCACCTTGCCCATGGCTGCCGCGCGGGCGACCTTCTGCCAGCCGTCGATGCGTTCGACCGCGACGTCCACCAGGACGAGGCAGTGCGTCGCGGAGGCCGGGGTCCCCAGGCGGTCGGCCTGGCCGTACGTCTCCTGGAGGCGCTGGACGAGGTAGGGGACCGTGACGAGCCCCGATCGAGGATCGGTCGTGGGCGGCGCGCCGGGGATCACCTCGTTGCCCACGGCCCACCCGGTGCTGACTGCCCGCAGCACGCGAAGGTCGGGAGCGGTGCCCCAGAGGTCGAACAAGCAGGTCAGGTCGTCGATCGTCTCGCCGATGCTGATCCCGTCACGGCCGCGGGCCTCACCGAGCCGCTCGGCCGCAGCGGCCGGGCAGCGGGAGTCCGTGAGCGCCTCGACGAGCGCCTCGACGGCAGGGTGGTACCAGTCGCCTGGCCGCAGCCAGACGCTGTTCGTGCTGGCCGCCTGCCACTCGTCGAGCAGCGAGGCGACGGCTGGCTCGGGGTAGCCAGGTCGTAGGTCCATACCTATGAGACGTGTGAGGCCCGTGCTCATGACGCGACAGCGGCGTCCTGATTCTCTTTCATCCACTCGACACACCGACGGACATGCAGCACATTCCGTCGGTTCTGTCATCCTGACAGACGGACAAGACGGGCGAAACCGCGTTGAGACGTAGATAACACCACCAGTTTTCCCGTCTAGGATGATCGGGAGAGCCTTACCTGACGAGGTGAGGCGGAGTCAGAGGCGGTAGGGCATGACGCAGGTCGACACGTCGAGGGACGACGCCCCGACGAGCGATGCCGAGCTGATCACCGCTGTACGCGCGGGAGACTACGCGGCATTCGGTGCGCTGTACGAGCGGCATGCCGCCGCGGCACGCACGGTGGCTCGCCAGTACGTGCGCTCGGGCTCGGACGCCGACGACATGGTGTCGGAAGCCTTCGCGAAGGTCCTCGGCATCCTGCAGTCCGGTGGCGGACCCGACGTGACGTTCCGCGCCTACCTCTTCACCGTCGTCCGGCGCCTGTCCTACGACCTGTCGAGCGCGGGCCGACGCACGCAGCCCACCGACGACATCGAGACGTTCGAGAGCGCGTTCGGACCCATGGCGTCGACCGAGGACCCCACGCTCCTGGGATTCGAACGATCCGTCGTGACCAAGGCCTACCAAGGTCTGCCCGAGCGGTGGCAGGCCGTGCTCTGGTACACCGAGGTCGAGGAGATGAACCCGGCCCAGATCGCACCGCTGCTCGGCCTCACGGCCAACGGTGTCTCGGCGCTCGCCTACCGGGCCCGCGAAGGGCTGCGCCAGGCATACCTCCAGCAGCACCTCACGGGCGCGAGCAGCGCCGGGTGCGAGAACGTCAACCCGCTGCTCGGGTCCTACGTCCGCGGCGGTCTGGCCAAGCGGGAGACCGCCAAGGTCGACGCCCACCTCGAGGAGTGCGGTGAGTGCCGCGCGCTCGTGCTCGAGCTCGGCGACGTCTCGCACGGCATGCGCGCCGTCATCGCCCCCCTGGTCTTCGGGGCGGCAGGGCTGGGCCTGGTCGGGACGGCTCTCCCGCTCACCGGAGGTGCCGCGGTCGGCGCAGGCGCCGCAGGAGCCACGGGCGCGGCCGGTGGTGGCGCGAGCGGCGGTGCCGGCAGCGGCGCAGCGGGGGCCTCCGGTTCTGGCGCCGCTGGTTCCGGGGCCGCAGCGGGCAGCAGCGGTGCGGCTGCCGGGACCGGCGCCGTGGGTGGCGGAGCCGCAGGAACCGGCGCCATGGGTGGCGCGGCGGCGGCCGGTGCGGCTGCCACGAGCGGCGGGCTGGGCGCAGCCGCAGCCGTCGGCGCGAGCGCCGCGGTCGGCACGGGTGCTGCGGCCGCGGCCGGTGCGACCGGCGTGGCGGCCTTCATCGCCGCGTCCCCCTTGATCGCCGCAGCCGTCGGCGTCGTCGCCGTCGCGGCCGTGGGAGCCGGCGTCGTCGCGGTGTCCGGGGGCTTCTCGTCCGACCCGCCCCCGAGCGCCGGGGCCAGCCCCGACCCGTCGCAGAGCCCGTCCGGCTCGCCCTCGGACTCTCCCACGGGCACCCCGAAGAGCGAGGCCCTGCCCGCCCCGGGGACCGATCCCACGTCACCGGCGAACACGACGCCGCTCGACGCCGCGCCCGCCGAGGCCTCGAACCCCGCTGAGCCTGCCTCGAACGGGAGCGGCTCGGGGGCTGCGGGCTCCGGGCAGACCGGTACGACGCCCCTCACGCCGCCGAGCGTCCCGTTGACGCCGGCCGACCCGTTCCCGGGCGCTCCGGACCCCGTCCTGCCCGTGACCCCCGCCGCGCCGGCCTCCCTCGACCTGGCCTTCTCCCCGCTCACCCTCGCTGCCCGTGCCCCGCAGGACCTGTCCCTCACGGCGTCGAACTCGGGTGGCACGTCGGCCGAGGAGGTCGTGGTCGACGTCCTGCTCCCGCCGAACGTCTCGGTCGTGACGTCCGCGGTCACCGCGGGCAGGGGCGTCGTCCCGGCGATCCGGCTCGCCGCGCTGCCGTGCGGCCCGGCGACTGCGCAGGACGGCGGGTCGTCGCTCGTCACGTGCTCGGTCGGGGTGCTCGCTCCCGGGGAGAAGAAGGACCTCGTCATCACCGTCCAGGCCTCGCGCGGCGGGAGCTACACGTTCGGAGGTGCCGTGCACGGCAAGGGCCTGAGCCCGGTGAAGACGACGTACGCCCCGGCCCCCGTGCCGTCGTACGGCGCCGAGATCGACCTGACGACGCCCGTCGTGGGAGACCTCCTCAACCCGGGAGCGACCGCGGTCCGCCTCACGGCCCACAACTCCGGCGACGTCGACGCCCAGGGGGTGAGGTTCTCCCTGGGCAACCTGCCCGACGGCGTGGCCGCCAAGCCGCTGACCGGTGGCTGGGCCTGCACGCCGACCGGCGGATCGCTGACGTGCGCGAACGACGCCGCAGCGCTCCAGGCTCCTGACGCGAACCAGAACGGCGGCCCTCCCGTGTCGCTCGACGTCCAGCTGCTCGCGGGCGACGGCGTGAAGCAGTCCACGACGGGCCTGACGTTCTCCGCGACCACGTCCTCGGCAGGCCGGACCCTGAAGGACTCCGCGAGCGCGGACCTGACGGTCGGCGAGCCGTGGGCCGGGGCCGCCGGAACGGCCCCGGGCGGGGGGACGATCGTCCCGTCGTGCACCGACGGCACGGCGAGGATCGCCGTGGACGCCACGAACACGACCGCCTACGACGACCTGCGCGTGACCCTCGGCGCCGGCGCGGTGTCCTCCGAGGCCGTGCCGCTGCGTCGCGGTGCCAGCACCGTGCTCACGGTGTCCCACGACCTGCGCGTTCCCGCGCAGGGCGCACCGGCGACCCTGAACCTCGAGACCACCGTCGACGGACAGACGTTCAGGACGACGGTCGACGCGGGTTCGGTCGGTGCCAAGGACTGCTTCGTCCCGCAGTGGCTCGCGAGCGGCGACGTCACGACCCGTACGGTCAACGAGGCAGGGACGATCGGCCTGGAGGCCGACGTCACGAACCGGACCGGTCGGCCCCTCACCGTGCAGGTCGACGGCATGACGCCGGTCGGTCAGGAAGCCTCTCGCGGAGCCGTGACGATCGCTCCGCAGACCACGGTGGCGTTCGCGAGGGCGACCGGTGTGAAGGACCTCCCTGCGGGTGTCCTGACCGTTCGCCAGCACCTCTCGGCCCCCGACGAGCAGGGCGACCCCGGCGAGTACGACTCGCAGCTCACGGTCGGCTACGCCGCAGCACGGATCGCCCCCGCGAGCCCGAAGCCGACGGTCGGGCAGTGCACGTACGACCCGGCCGCTCTCACGTCCTCGGCTCCGGTGACCCTGGTGTTCGACAACACGGCGTCGACGCTTGCGGTGTCGTTCACCGTCGCGGGCAGGGACGACCTCGCTCGCGAGGTCGCGGCGGGTGCGAGCGCCAAGGTCACTGCGTCCGTCGGGTACCAGGGCGCAACGTTCGCCGTCTCGGCCGACGGCCGCCAGGTCGCGACGCACGCGCTCCCCGCCACGAGCTGCTACGTGCCGAACTGGTCCGCGCAGCAGTCCGCGAGGTCGGAGGTCGTCGACCAGGCGATCCGCATCGTCGGCACCTACACCAACACGTCGCCCGGTCCCGTACAGGTCGGCATGAAGACGAGCTACGGCGAGGCCAAGAAGGTCGAGGTGCCCGCAGGGGCGACGAAGGAGTTCGTCGTCCCGGTCGCGGGGACGCGGCTCCCGCCAGGGGCGGTGGAGTTCCAGCAGTCGCTCACGGCCGACGGCGTGGTCCGCAGCAGCACGGTCACCGCCCGGTACGAGGCCGCGCGCTACGAGATCTACGCCCCGACCGTGGGTGCCCCGATCCTGGGCGTCTGCTTCTTCGAGGGCAACGAGCAGCAGTCGTACCGACCGGTGACGTTCGTCTACGACAACATGGCCTCGACCGCCGCCGTCACGTTCCACGTCGAGGTGAACGGTGTGCTCGCACCCGAGACGAAGCGTGTGGTGCAGGACCAGAAGAGGGTCCAGCTCAAGGTGCCGAACGTGCCCGAGGCCGGCGCGACCTACCGCGTGGTGGCGGACTCCGGGCAGTCGTGGACGTTCGAGGTCGCCGGGCAGACCTGCCTGCCGACCTGGCACTGGACCGAGGCCTACCGGGTGGGCGACCGCGTCGCGTACGAGGGGCGGAACTACACCGCGACCCAGCGGAGCGTCTCGGTCGCGCCGAGTTCGCTGCTCGGTCCCTTCTTCTGGCGTGACGAGAGCCGCGGCTGAGTCACGGGTGCACGACGAAGGGCCCGCGGCGCAGCGCCGGGGGCCCTTCGCGGTCGCGGACCGGTGGCGGCCGCCCTCCTCAGTCTCTGGGGCGTGCCGCCCGGGGCTCGCCCTCGACGGGCACCGCGAGCGGCGCGAGGTGGTAGGACGCGAGGTCGGTGGCGGCGGTGGGCGCGCTGCCGTCACCGAAGGGTGAACCGCCGAGCGCCTCGCGTCCGTGCGGCGTGAGCCACCCGGACAGGTCGGGGCCGTCGGGGACGATCCCGCTCGGGTTGAGCTGGGAGTGCACCCGGTAGTAGTGGTGCTTGATGTGCTCGAAGTTCACGGTGTCGCCGAACCCGGGCGTCTGGAACAGGTCGCGGACGTATCCCCACAGGACCCTGTCCTCGGTGATCTTGTTGCGGTTGGTCTTGAAGTGCCCGTGGTAGACGGTGTCGAAGCGCACCAGGGTCGTGAACAGGCGCACGTCGGCCTCGGTGATGTGGTCCCCGACGAGGTAGCGGCGCTCGGACAACCGGTCCGACAACCAGTCGAGCCGTTCGAAGAGGATCCCGAACGCCCTGTCGTACTTCTCCTGCGAGTCCGCGAACCCGGCGCGGTACACACCGTTGTTGACGTCGAGGTAGACCTTCTCGGCGACGTCGTCGATCTCGTCGCGCCACGCCTCGGGGTAGAGGTCGGGGGCGCCGGGCCGGTGGTACGCGGTCCACTCGGTCGACAGGTCGAGCGTGATCTGCGGGTAGTCGTTGGTGACGAGCAGGCGCGACGGGACGTCGACGATCGCGGGCACGCTCACGCCGCCGTCGTCCTCGGGGTCGCGTGCGAGGTAGTGCTCGGCGAGGAAGTGCGAGCCGAGCTCGGGGTCGACGCCGTCACGGTCGAGCGTGAAGCGCCACGACCTGGAGTCCTGGATCGGGTCGACGACGCCCAACGAGATCGCGTTCTCGAGCCCGAGCAGCCGGCGCACGATGATCGACCGGTGCGCCCACGGGCACGCGAGGCTCGCGACGAGCCGGTAGCGGCCGGGCTCGACGGGCCACCGGCCCTGGTCGTCGCCCTGCCCGCCGGGGGCCGACGCGCTGTCCGCGGCGATGCGGTCGGTGAAGTGCGGGCCGCGGCGCTTCCAGCCGCGGGGGACGGGATTCGTTCCGGTGGTGTCGCTCATGGACCGAACCTACGCCGCGCCCCGGGGGACCGCAGCGACCCGGGTCATGGGGCGGGTGTGACGTCCGTCCGGACCGGTCGCAGACGCGACCCGACCACCCGGGACGTGCCGTCGTCGTGCACCTCGACGAGGACCGTCACGGTCTGCGTGACGGTCCACGCGGACAGGCGCGAGCCGGGCGGGACCGTCCCGAGCGTGCTGGTCGTCGGGGTGGGTGCGGTCCAGCCGCCCGTGAGGGTCACGGACTGCGTGCACTCGACGGACGCGAGGGCGAAGATCCCGTCGGTGGACGCGAGCCAGGCCGCGGCAGGGGCCTCGTAGGCGCACGAGCGGTCCTCGGTCCCGCTCTCGGCGGACAGGTCGGCGACGGGGAATCCCTGGGTGTGCGCGGTCGCGAGCTGGTCGGCGTGGGTCACGTCGAGGGTCGCCGCGGCCGTGCCGGAACGCGCGTAGGCGAGCACGTCGTCGAGCGCGGCGTCCCCGCGGGCGCGCGTGCCGTCGTCGGGCTCGACGGCGGACCCTCCCACCAGCACGGGCTGCGGGAGGGCGACGGCCGGGTCGGTCGCGAGCTGGTAGGCCAGCAGCCACGGGGCGTCCGCGGACGCGCGGGTGAAGAGCGTGGTCTCGACGAACTCGCCGTCGGAGGCCGCCGGGTCGCCCTGCGCGCGCAGGGAGTAGAACCAGTCCGCGGTCCCGGCCTCCGGGGCAGCGAGCGTCCCGGGCACGGACGTGTGGGGCGCGACGGGGGCCGCTGCCTGCGCGGTCTGCGCGGCGAGGGCGAACGCCGACGACCGCAGGACGGGGCCCGTCTCGATGCTCGCGAGGGCGCCGGCGTCACGGGCCGCGTTCGCGGCGTTGCGCGTCGCGGTGAGCGAGGCGAAGACGGTCGTGGCCGCCGCGCGGTCGATCACGGGTCGGCGCACCGGGGCGGGGGCCGCGGCGACCTCGGTGCCCACGCACCCCGACAGGAGGCCGAGCGTGGCGAGCGCCCCGATCATGCCCGCGAGGGGACGGTGGGCGGGTCGGAGCACGGGCACGACGACGGGGACCTCACAGGACGGGGCGGGCGGGACGCCCTCATCCAACCGTGCGCGAGGCGCTCGGCCAAACTCGTCGCGCGTCGGTCCGGTGGGGGTTCGTGCTGCCGGGCCGGACGGGATCCCCCCACGAGACCACGAACGTGCGACCCGGCAGCACTGGTCCTCAGGCGGCGTCCCCCGAGCCCCTGAGGACGACGTGGGTCTGCGGGTCGAACCGGTAGCCGAGCCCGCGGACGGTCGAGATGACGTGCTGGAGGCCGAGCTTCTCGCGCAGCCGGCGCACGTGGACGTCGATGGTCCGGCTGCCGTCGCGCACCGCGTCGGCCCCCCAGACGGTCGACAGGAGCTCGCCCCGCGTCACGACGCGGTGCGCCGAGCGGTACAGGTGCGTGAGGAGCTCGAACTCCTTGTGGGTGAGCCGCTGCTCGGAGCCGTCGACGGTCACGCGCCGGCTCGCCGGGTCGATCACGACCCGCGGGAACGGCGACAGGGCCGCGAGGCGGTCGCGGAACGCCTCGACGTCGCCGAGCGGCGCGAGGTCGGGCGCGGGGACGGGGACCTCGGCGCGGCGCGCGGCACTGCGGCCCCGCGCCTTGCGGCGCCCCTCGTCGACGAGGTGCTCGTGCCGGTCGGTCGCGGGCTCCGACAGGGTCAGGGCCGTGTACGTCTCGGCGTCGGGCAACCACTCGCGGGCGAGCTCGCCGAGAGCCTCCGCGAGCTCGACGAGCTCGGCCTGCGGGTGCTCCCCGGTCGCGGCGTCGACCCCGACGTACAGGACGAACCCGGGGTGGGTGCGGCGGTGGGGTGCGTGCGGACGAGGGGTCTTCTGGGTCAGGGTGGACATGCGGCGCTCCGGGGGTCTTTCCGCTCGACGGCCGAGGCCGGAGCGGCGCCGACGACGGTCGGCAGGGTTGTCAGGGGGCTGAGCGAGTCAGGCCGGACAACAGACGCCGGAGGGCATGCTGATGCTCGGGCGCCGGTCGGCGCCTCGGGAGCTCAGCGAGGGGGTCATGTGGCGAGCATGGCAGCGACGCGCAGGGTCGCCAAGGGCAGGAGCCAAGAATCTCACGGGATGAGACGCAAAAATGAGACGGACGTGGCGCCGTCGGGCATCGTGGTTGCGGGGCGATGCGGCAGGCCGGCCGCCCCGCGCCCACGGGGGACAGGTCTCAGACCACGCCGTAGAGGCGGTCGCCCGCGTCACCCAGGCCGGGCACGATGTACGCGTTCTCGTCGAGGCGCTCGTCCACGGCGGCCACGACGAGCTGGACGTCGACCCGGTCGCCGACCGCCTTCTCGAGGACCTCGATGCCCTCGGGGGCGGCGAGCAGGCACACGGCCGTGACGTCCCGCGCACCGCGCTCGAACACGTAGTCGATCGCCGCGACGAGCGTCCCGCCGGTCGCGAGCATCGGGTCGAGCAGGAACACGTGGCGACCCGTCAGGTCGTCCGGGAGGCGGTTCGCGTACGTGACGGCCTCGAGGGTCTTCTCGTCGCGCTGCATCCCCAGGAAGCCGACCTCGGCCGTGGGCAGCAGGCGGGTCATGCCCTCGAGCATCCCCAGGCCCGCACGCAGGATGGGGACGACGAGCGGGCGCGGCTCGGCGATACGGACCCCGACCGTCGTGGTGACCGGGGTCTCGACCTCGTGAGGCTCGACCCGGACGTCCCGCGTCGCCTCGTAGGCCAGCAGGGTCACGAGCTCGTCCACCAGGAGGCGGAAGGTCGAGGAGGCGGTGTCCTTGTTGCGAAGGACGGTGAGCTTGTGGGCGACCAGCGGGTGGTCGGCGACGTGCAGGCGCATGGTTCGAGGGTACCGCCCGGTAGCCTCGGGAGCATGGTCCCCGACGACGTCGCCCCCGCCGCAGAACCCGGTCCCGTCGGGCTCGACCTGCCCTGGGCGGCCGGCACGTTCCCGCCCGACACGGTCGCGGCCCGCCGTGCCGTGTGGGACGAGCTCATGGGGCTCGCGCTGCACGAGGCGACCCACGCCCTGGCCACGGGAGACGTGCCCGTCGGGGCGCTCGTCGTCGGGCCCGACGGGCGGCTGCTCGGCCTCGGCCGCAACCGGCGCGAGGAGATCGGCGACCCCACCGCGCACGCCGAGGTGCTCGCGCTGCGCCAGGCCGCCGCGACGCTCGGCTCGTGGCGCCTCGAGGGGTGCACGCTCGTCGTGACGCTCGAGCCGTGCGCGATGTGCGCGGGTGCGACCACGCTCGCCCGCGTCGAGCGGCTCGTGCTCGGCGCGTGGGACCCCAAGGCCGGGGCGTGCGGGTCCGTGTGGGACATCGTGCGCGACCGTCGCAACCCGCACCGCGTCGAGGTGGTCGGCGGCATCCGTGACGTCGAGTGCGGCGACCTCCTCCGGGAGTTCTTCGAGACGCAGCGCTGAGGGCGGGCGCACACAGCAGCCAGGCTGATGTTCACGTTGCCATCCTGGCGGATGTTTACGTTGACATCGCCAGTTCGTCAACCTAGCCTGACCGGATCAGCCGCGGCGCCGCGGCCTTCCACGGTCGAGCGCCGCGGACACGCACGAGACGAACAGAGAGGTTCGCAGCATGCAACGTCGCATCATGCGGCTCGCGGTAGCACTGGTCACGATCGGGCTCACGACGTCGGTCGTCAGCCCGACGTCCGCCGCCCCCGGAGCGCCCCCGTCCACCACGTCCACCACGGCCACGCCAGGAACGGTCCCGGTACTGACCGGTCCACAGCTGTCGGCGTCGTGGGACGCGCCGCTCAGCACGCGCGGTCGGTACGTCGTCGACGCCGACGGGGACCGGTTCAAGCTCAAGTCCGCCAACTGGGACGGCGCGCAGGGGCACTGGAACGGCAGCGGTGACCGGAACGACCCCGCCAACCACAACAGCGGCATCAGCTACGACATCCCCATGGGCCTCGACCGCGTGCCGATGGCGACCCTCATGAGCGACTTCCACGGGCTCGGGCTCAACAGCATCCGACTGTCCTACTCGAACGAGATGCTCGGCATGACCGCGCCCGTGCCCGACGTCGCGGTGACGGCGAACCCGCAGCTGCGAGGCAAGACACCGCTGCAGGTCTTCGACGAGGTCGTCGAAGCGCTCACGGCCGACGGGTTCGCGGTCATCCTCAACAACCACACCACGACGTCGCGCTGGTGCTGCGGCGCCGACGACGGCAACTCGAAGCCGTACAGCAGCCAGACCATCGAGAAGTGGATCAGCGACTGGGTCATGCTCACCGAGCGCTACGAGGACAACCCCCGCGTCGTCGGGATGGACCTGCGCAACGAGGTGCGCCGAGACATCCTGGACGACCCCAACTGGGGCATGGGCGACAAGAACGACCTGTACAAGTCCTACCAGCAGGCCGGTGTCGCGATCCAGCGGGCCAACCCGGACGTGCTCGTGATCATGGAGGGCATCAACTGGCAGGGGATCCCGCTCGACGGCCTGTTCCACGACCGGCCGCACCTCAAGCCCGTCGCGAACCTCTCGAACACCCTCCCGTACCCGGACAAGCTCGTGTACGCGGCGCACATCTACGCCTACACCGGACCGCAGCACACCGGCGCCACCGGGCTCGGCGAGACCCACGACGCGCGCTACCGAGACCTCAGCGCGAGCGAGCTCGCGGCCGAGGTGAAGAGGGCAGTCGCGTTCGTCAACACGGCGAACCAGCACTACACCGCCCCGGTGTGGTTCAGCGAGTTCGGCATCGGTTCCTCCGACGAGACGAGCGCCCTCGACAAGGCGTGGTGGGCGAACTTCACCGACATCCTCGTCGCCAACGACAGCGACTTCGCGGCCTGGCCCCTCGTGGCCCACGCCACCGACGACGGCACCTTCGTCGACAGCTACTCGCTCCTCGCCTACAAGACCGACGGCACCCGGCTCAGCATCGCCGACGACTGGCGCTACCCGCAGTGGACGAAGCTCGTGACCTCGGACGGCAAGACCGGGCAGGTCGCGCGCGCGGCGCGCTGGAACATGCTCGGCAGCGGCAGCCACTCGCCCGACACGAACGCCTCGGCTCTCATGAACACCCGGCCTGACTGGGACTCCGGCAGGTGGAAGGGGAGCTGCCCCGACTCCCAGCGGCTCGTCGGAGTCGCACGGAGCACGAACCGAGCGCTCTGCACCGACAACCTGCAGCCCGCGCTGACCGACGTCCGCACGATCGTCAAGGACGAGTCGACCGTGCAGACCGACTGGGCGAGCGGGTACGACAAGCTGCAGTGCCCGGCCGGGCAGATGGCCGTGGGCTACAGCCTGACGATCGGGACGACCAACAAGTGGTCCACCTCGAAGCTCCTGTGCGGCCAGAGCGCGACGGCGCTCCCCGCGAGCCAGGGGCGTCTCGTGTGGTTCGACCAGGGGGACAACCGGCCGGTCGAGGGCGGCTCGACCGCGAGCGACTGGGCGCCCGGCAGGTACAAGGGCCAGTGCGCCGACGGCGAGTACATCTCCGGCGTCGCCTTCACGTGGCGCTGGAACCACGGGGGCGTGCCTGACGCGCTCCTCTGCAAGCCGCTGAGGTGAGGGGACGACGAGGGGGCCGGGTCGCACGAGCGACCCGGCCCCCTCGTCGTCCCGTCGTCAGGTGAGCGGCGGCAGACGGACCTCGTGCAGCACCGTGCCGGCGAGGTCGCGCATGGTGAGCACGAGCTCGTCGGCCGACGCCGAGCCGTCGATCCACGCGGCGGCCTCGTCGGAGGTCGTCTCGGCATCGGGTCCGCCGCTGATGAGCTGCGCGTACGGGAACTCCTCGGTCGCGGGGAGCGAGGCGTGGTAGTGCGTGTGCCCCGACACGACGACCTGGGCCCCCCACTCGACGAGCGACTCGTGCCACGCGTCGCGGCTCCTGCGGCTGAACCAGTCGTAGCCGTCGGCGTCGTAGTCGACGACGGACTCGTCGATCCACCGCAGCGGGATGTGGCAGAAGACCACACGGTAGGGGGCGTCCGCGATCTCGGGACGCGCCGTGACCTCGCGCAGCCACCGTGCCTGCTCGGCGCGCAGCGGCTCGAACGCGACGCGGCCCTCGAACGTCGGGTGGTCGTCGGGCTTGTCCTCGCCCGTGTGCAGCACGAC
Source organism: Oerskovia sp. PE-21s (assembly GCF_056158145.1). Taxonomy (NCBI): domain Bacteria; kingdom Bacillati; phylum Actinomycetota; class Actinomycetes; order Micrococcales; family Cellulomonadaceae; genus Oerskovia; species Oerskovia sp. PE-21s. The sequence continues at coordinate 81,288 of NZ_JBUXJM010000007.1, read as the reverse complement.
GCACGCGACCGGCCCGACGCGGTACGCCGTGAACGGCCGACCCTCCGGCGTGGCGACGAAGTCCTCGAGCTGGTACGCCCACGTGCCGCGCACGTCGTGGTTGCCCACGACGATCGCGAGAGGCCGGCCGTCGCTCACGTCCAGGCCCGCAGGGTTCAGGACGGTCGTGGCGAACTCCGCCGGGTCCGTCCAGTCGTTGCAGAGGTCGCCGTTCCAGACGAGCACGTCGACCTCGGGGGTCGCCTCGTGCAGCGCCCTCAGGGTGTCGTCGCGCTGGTGGGTGTCGTTCCACACCGCGAAGCGCGCGTCGTCGGACGCAGCGTCCAGCGTGCGCACCGACTTCCAGGCGCTCTCGTGCCGAGGGGACGAGGCGTCGACGGCCTCGGTGACGGTCCTGACGCGCAGGGTCGAGCCGTGCGGCAGGCCGTCGACCCGCACGCGCAGCACCCGGGCCCCCTGGGGCACCATGCCGAACGCGTCGCCCGAGACGGTGCCGCGCGAGCCGTCGGCAGCCTCCCACTCGACCCAGCCACGGGACAGCCTGCTCACCCCCCAGACGACCTCGAACCCGTCGGGGCGTGGAGCCATCACGACGGGAGGGCTCGTCACGAGCGCGCCGGTCATCTGGGTCTCCTGGGTCATCGGGGTCATCGGGGCCGTGGTGGTCATCGCGCACCCCCGAGGGCGAGGACGAACCGGAAGCGCAGGTCGTCGTCGAACCACATCGTGAAGTTCGTTCCCCAGACGTTGTTGTGCAGGTTCACATGGAGGCCTTTCTCCGGATCGGGGACGGTGTTGTCGAAGCGTAGGAGCGCGGGGCGACCGACCGCGACGAGCGCCGCGTCGAGCGGGCGCAGCGAGAACGTCCGCGCCGCGGTGTGCACGACCGCGTCGACCGCGTGCATGCTGCGGTTGCCGTTGCGCACGACCGACCGCGGGTCGACGGGCGTGCCGATCTTGGTCAGACGCCAGTCACCGGGCTCGGTGCGCGGACGGAAGCCCAGCCAGCTCGCCTCGGGGAGTCGGGAGGCGTCCTTGCCGCGGAGGTCGAGGGTGACCGCGATCGGTCCCGGGGCGTCCGGGAAGCGGTAGCTCAGCCGGATGTCCCGTGGCCCTCCCCAGGTCTCGCACGCGACGTCGGGCAGTGCGAGCCGCAGGGACAGGACCGTGTCGGTCCCGTCGGTCCGGCGCTCTGCGGACACGAGGCGGGGCGCGAAGGTCGTGGCCGGGAGACGATCGGCGATCGCGAGACCGGGCTTCGACTGGTCCGGCACCGCCCAGCAGGCGTTCTCGTCGAGGTCACGGCAGTACTCGCTCATCCAGCGGGCCTCGTCGCGCTCGTCGAACGTCTCGTAGCGGTAGGCACCGAGAGGATGCTCGGGCCCTGCCCACTGCGTGCCGTCGGCGTCGATCAGCGAGACGAGCGCGCCGTCGTCGCCGACGCGCACGCGGTACGCACCGACCTGCAGCTCGCCGTCGAGGACGACGGCAGTCCCCGTCGTCCCTGCGCCGCTGGCAGGACGGGTCTCGGCGATCGCCGCCTCGGCCTCGGCGCGGAGACCGGGGGAGAGTGCCGCGAGCGCGCGGTCGACGTGGGAACGCTGCTCGGCCCAGGAGTGCTCGAACGCCGCGTACCCGAGGCCCTGGGGGCTCGGGTGCTCGGTGTGCGCCCAGGCGTACTCGTCGAACGCTGCGGGGTTCGCCTCAGGGTCGACGACGTCGGCCGCGCGGGCGCGCTCGAAGTCGGTCTTCTCGTAGTTCACGTAGTCGGGGAGGTAGGTCTTGAGGTCCTCGCCCCAGGTGTGCTCGGGCACGAGCAGCAGACCGTCGCTGAAGGCGTCGCACTCGACCGTGCCGGGCACGAGCGCGCCGGAGGCGACCCACTCGGTGCGCAGGCGCAGCAGCGCCCGCAGTCGTGCGGTCTGGACCGGGTCGCTCGCGACGCCGTGGATCCAGGAGTCGCCGATCTCCTGCTCGAGCACGGGCAGGCTGGCTCGTGCGGCGACCGCCTCCCGGCTGAACGCGTCGAGCGTCGAGGCGACCACCCGAGCACCTGGGTGCGCGGCCTGGAGGTCGGCGAACAGCGCCTCGACCTCGTCGACGGGCGGGGGGCCGAAGTTGTCTCCGGTGTGCGCGAGGTGCAGGGCGTGCGTGCCCCCGGGCACCACGGCCACGCCGAGCTCGGTCGCCCCGTAGCTCTGCGCGTAGTTGACGACCACCTCGCTGCCGTCGGGGGCGCGCCAGACGAAGAACTCGGGAACCTCGGGCACGGCCGAGGCGCCGTTGACGCCGAGGTGCAGGAAGTCGAGCCCCGCCCGGGCCAGGAAGGGCACGAGCCCGATCGTGTGACCCGGGACGTCCGTCATCTTCGCCGCCCGCGTCCGGTGGCCGAAGCGCGCGTCGAGCGAGCGGCCGATACCGATGCCGTGCTCGACGAGGCCGGCGTCCATGAGCTCGGTGTGGGTGGTCATCGGCAGCCCGTGCCAAGTCACCTGACCGGCTCGGATCGCTCGTTCCAGGGCCGCGCGTTCCGTGGGGTCGCCGAGGCGGAGCGCCTCGTGGATCAGCCAGGAACCCGTGGTCCACACGAACCGAGCCGGGCCACCCCGGCGTTCGAGCTCCTCGGCCAGCGCGATGGCGCGCGGCAGGTACTCGTGGACGTACCGGTCGGTGACGTTCGCGGCGGTGTCGGTGAACCCCAGGTCGAGGTGTGTCTTGAAGACGACATGGACGGTGGTGATCATGAGTGCTTCCAGACGGCGGTGTCGGGTGGGAGGGTGCGGCCGAGGGCGCGGCGCCCACGCGCTCGCTGGGCGAGGCGTGCCGGGCGCGCGGGGTGGGCCGCAGCCTGCCCCACGTCGTCGGCCTGCGGACGCGCTCTCGGGTGCGCCCGCCGAGGCCTCGTGACCGGGTCCTCAGGGTCTGTCGCCGGCATTCGTTACTCCTTCGTGCTCCAGGCTGTTTGCGTAAACATCATCGTTGCTTATATCGTGCTGGGAACGCAAACACCCACGAAGGAGTGCGGTCGCGAATGTCGAAGAAGTCATCAGTTCACGAGGCGGGCAGCAGGCCGCGCATCGCTGTCGAGCACCCATCGGTCGAGCCGTCGGCCGGCGGGGCGCCCGCGGTCTTCGCGCGAGTCCCCGCGACGGGAACCGCGTCACCCCCTCGGCGCCGCATCCGCCGCGACTGGGCGGGCTGGTGGTTCGTCGGGCCGTTCATGCTCGTCTTCGCGCTCGTCTTCCTCGCGCCGCTGTTCTACGCGATCTACCTCAGCCTCTTCCGCGAGACGCTCATGGGCGGCAACTCCTTCGTCGGCGTGGCGAACTACGCGCAGGCCTTGGCCGACCCGAAGTTCTGGGGGGCCATGGCCAGGGTCGCGACCTTCCTCCTCGTGCAGGTCCCGATCATGCTCCTGCTGGCTCTGTTCGCGGCTCTCGCGCTCGACAGCGCGCGCCTTCGATGGGTGCCGTTCTACCGGCTGTCGATCTTCCTGCCCTACGCCGTCCCCGGGGTCGTCGCGGTCATGATCTGGGGGTACATGTACGGCTCGCAGTTCGGCCTGGTCGCCGACCTGAACCACTTCTTCGGGGTGGAGCTGCCGTCACCGCTGGCCTCGAACCTGATCCTGGTCTCGATCGGCAACATCGTGACGTGGGAGTTCGTGGGCTACAACATGCTCATCTTCTTCTCCGCGCTGAAGTCGGTGCCCCAGGAGCTCTACGAGGCCGCCGAGATCGACGGCGCCGGGACGTTCCGCACGATCTTCTCGATCAAGCTCCCGTCGATCCGGGGGGCGCTGGTCATCGCCACGGTCTTCTCGGTGATCGGCAGCTTCCAGCTCTTCAACGAGCCGTCGATCCTGCAGACCCTCGCGCCGAACTCGATCCCGTCGTACTACACGCCGAACCTCTATGCCTTCAACCTGTCGTTCGCCGGCTCGCAGTTCAACTACGCGGCAGCGATCGCCATCATCTCGGGAGTCATCACCATGGTAGTGGCCTACCTCGTCCAGCTCGGCGGCGAGAAGAAGGGGGCCGGGGCGTGAGCGCCGTCGGCACCGGACGCCGGACGGTCCGCACGCCGAGCCGTCTCGCGAGCGGTCGCCTGCCAGGGGGCGCGGCGCGCGGCGCGAGGGCGAAGCCGCGACACAAGCGACCCTCCCTCCTGCTCGGCCTCCTCATGACGCTGATGATGCTCTACTGCCTCGTACCGCTGTGGTGGCTCGTGGTGAACTCGACGAAGACGATGGACTCGCTCTACAGCTCGTTCGCGTTCTGGTTCAGCGGCGAGTTCTCGCTCTTCCAGAACGTCGCCGACACGTTCACGTACCAGGACGGCATCTTCCTGCGCTGGCTCACGAACACGCTGTTCTACGTCGTCGTCGGCGCTGGGGGAGCTACCCTGCTCGCCACCCTCGCGGGGTACGGGCTGGCGAAGTACAAGTTCCCCGGCCGCAAGTGGGTCTTCGCGATCATCCTGGGCGCGATGGCCATCCCTGGCACAGCGCTCGCGGTCCCGCAGTTCCTGCTCTTCAGCGGACTCGGCCTGACGAACACGCCCTGGTCGGTGATCATCCCGGCGATGGTGAGCGCTTTCGGCCTCTACCTCGTCTGGGTGTACGCCCGCGACGCGATCCCCGACGAGCTGCTCGAGGCGGCGCGCCTCGACGGCGCCGGAGAGATCCGCATCTTCTTCGTGATCGCGCTGCGGCAGCTGGCGCCGGCACTGATCACGGTGCTCATGTTCGCGGTCGTCGCGACGTGGAACAACTACTTCCTGCCGCTCATCATGCTGAGCGACGCGCAGTGGTACCCGCTCCCGGTCGGACTGGCGCAGTGGTCGGCGCAGTCGAGCTCGATCGGAGGCCAGGCCATCCCTCATCTCGTCATCACGGGATCGCTGCTGACCGTCATCCCCATCTCGGCGGCCTTCCTCTACCTGCAGCGCTACTGGCAGTCAGGGCTGACCGCCGGGAGCGTCAAGTAGTCCGGTTCATCCGGTACCAGAGATCGAACACCAACCGCAAAGGAACTACCTCGATGAAGAGAATCTCCACTCGCCGGTGGGGGCGCCTCGGTGCCGTCGTCGGCACCGGTGCCCTGCTCGCCGGAGTGCTCGCGGGCTGCGGCAGCGGGACCGCCGGGACCGACAGCGGCTCGACCGACACGGACGCGGCGCTCAAGGAAGACGTCACGCTCACGTGGTGGACCTGGTCGGACGACACGCAGGTGATCGCGGACGGCATCTCGAAGGAGTACCCGAACGTCACGTTCGACGTCGTCAAGCTCGAGAACCCGGACGCCGTGGTCACCAAGCTGCAGAACGCGATCAAGGCGGGCAAGGGCGCGCCCGACCTCGTGCCGGTCGAGTACCAGACCCTGCCGCAGCTGACCCTCGGCAAGGCGCTCGCCGACCTGAACGGCTACGGCCTCGAGACCTACCAGGACGCGTTCACGGCCTCGACGTGGAACGCCGTGAACGTGCAGGACAAGCTCGTCGCGCTGCCCATGGACTCCGGCCCGATGGTCATGATCTACAACAAGGACATGTACGACAAGGCGGGCGTGACCGAGGCCCCGGCGACCTGGGACGAGTTCGCGGCGGCGTCGCAGGCGATCCACGCAGCGGACCCCGAGGCCTACATCGCGAACAGCGGTGACGCGGGCTTCTTCACCAGCATGATCTGGGCGTCGGGCGGGCAGCCCTTCCGGACCGAGGGCGAGAACGTCACGATCGACCTGCAGGACGACGGCACGAAGAAGTTCGCCGACTTCTGGGGCGAGCGGCTCACCGCCGGCGAGCTCTCCGGCCTCTCGACCTGGTCGGACGAGTGGTCCAAGGCCCTGACCCAGGACAAGCTGGGCACGCTCCTCATGGGTTCCTGGATGATCAGCGGGATGGACGACTACGGCCCCGCGGGCAAGTGGCGCGTTGCCCCGATGCCGACGTGGGACGGCGAGCCGGCCTCCGCGGAGAACGGTGGCAGCGGCCTCGCGGTCACCGAGCAGAGCGCGAACAAGGCGGCCGCCGCGGGCGTCCTCAAGTACCTCGCCGAAGGCGATGGGCGTGCGCTGCTGAACTCGACGGGCTTCCCGTCGACCGTCGCGGACCTCGCCGACCCCGAGTTCCTCGACCACCCGTTCGAGCCGTACGCGGGCCAGCCCGCCAACCAGGTCGGTGCGGCATCTGCGGCCTCGGTCGTCGCCGACTGGCAGTACCTGCCGTACCAGGGGTACGCCAACAACGTCTTCGGCGACTCGGTCGGCAAGGCGCTCGGATCGAACGGTGACCTGAACGCAGCGCTCCTCGAGTGGCAGGACACGCTCGTCGCGTTCGGCAACGAGCAGGGCTTCAGCGTCAACAAGTAGCAGCCTCGCACCAACCCGCGGGGCAGCCGCCGTCACGGTGGCCGCCCCGCGGACCATCCCACGACCTACAGGACGATGCATGCCCAGCTTCGCCGTCGGCGAGACCGACTTCCTTCTCGACGCCGCGCCCTTCCGGATCCTCTCGGGCGCCCTGCACTACTTCCGCGTGCACCAGGACCAGTGGAGCGACCGGATCCGCAAGGCGCGTCTCATGGGACTCAACACGATCGAGACGTACGTGCCGTGGAACGAGCACGCGCCGGCACGGGGCGAGTTCCGGACCGACGGCCTGCTGGACCTGGGCCGCTTCCTCGACCTCGTGCACGCCGAGGGCATGCGCGCCATCGTGCGTCCGGGTCCGTACATCTGCGCCGAGTGGCACGACGGCGGGCTCCCCGGGTGGCTCGTCGCCGACCCGACGATCACGCTGCGTTCGAGCGACCCGGCGTACCTCGAGGCCATCGCCGAGTACCTCGAAGCGGTCTACGCGATCGTCCGGCCGCGCCAGATCCAGCACGGCGGACCTGTCGTCCTCGTGCAGATCGAGAACGAGTACGGCGCGTACGGCGCCGACCGGGAGTACCTGCGGCGTCTGACGTCGATGACCCGCGACCTCGGGATCGACGTGCCGCTGACCACGGTCGACCAGCCGAGCGACGAGATGCTCGCCAACGGCAGCCTCGACGAGCTGCACCGGACCGCCTCGTTCGGTTCGCGGGCGACCGAGCGGCTCGCCACCCTGCGCCGGCACCAGCCCACGGGGCCGTTGATGTGCTCGGAGTTCTGGTGCGGTTGGTTCGACAGCTGGGGCGAGATCCACCACACGTCGTCCGCCGAGGAGTCGGCGCGCGAGCTCGACGAGATGCTCGCGGCGGGGGCCTCCGTGAACGTCTACATGTTCCACGGCGGGACGAACTTCGGGTTCACGAACGGCGCCAACGACAAGGGCACCTACCGGCCCATCGTGACCTCGTACGACTACGACGCACCGCTCGCCGAGGACGGCACCCCGACCGAGAAGTACTGGCGTCTTCGCGAGGTGATCGCGAGGTACGCGCCCGTGCCCGAGGAGCGTCCCGAGGTCCGGCGCGATGCTCCGGTGCTCGGTGTCCGCTTCGACCAGAGCGTCCCGCTGCGGTCGGTCCCGGTGATCGACGCGCAGCCGTTCGACCACCTTCCCGACGCGACCGAGCTCGGCTCGACCCGGGGCTTCACCTGCTACTCGACGACGGTCGAGCACGGGGGGCTCCTCACGTTCTCCGAGGTGCGGGACCGCGCCCAGGTCTTCCTCGACGGCGCGCTCGTCGGGACGCTCGACCGTGAGCTCCACGAGCGGATGCTGCCTCTGCCGAGCCGTGCCAGCGGCGAGCTCACGGTCCTCGTCGAGAATCTCGGCGGCGTGAACTACGGGCCACGGCTCGGCGAGGCGAAGGGCCTGATCGGTCCCGTCACCCTCGACGGCGTGGAGATCACCACCTGGGTCGCAGGGGGCGTGCGTCTCGAGGATCTCGAGCCGATCCGGGACGCGCTGTCCCGCGCCGACGACGGAGGGGACGTCGTCGTCGGGGCACCGAGCCCGGCGGTCTGCGGACCCGCGTTCGCCCGCGGTTCGTTCGTGCTGGACGAGGCCGCCGACCTCCACCTCGACCTGCGAGGTTGGGGAAAGGGCGTCCTCTGGGTGAACGGCGTCAACCTGGGCCGCTACTGGAGCCGGGGTCCGCAGCGCACCTCGTACGTGCCTGCGCCCGTGACCAGGGCCGGGGAGAACGAGGTGCTGGTCTTCGAGACGATCGGTGCCGCGTCGGCCACCGCGCAGTTCGTCGCGCGTCCCGAGCTGGGACCGACCGAGGCATGACCGTCTCGGTGCTAGGCGCGGCGCACGGGGCCGGTGCTCTCGCGGACGACGAGCCGGGTCGGGATCAGGATCTTCTGCGTCTCGCTCGGTTCGCCGTCGATGATCGAGAGCAGGAGCCTCGTCGCGTGCCGGCCCACGGCGTCGAAGTTCTGGTGCACGGTGGTGAGCGCCGGCCAGTACGACGCCGCGTCGTCGGTGTCGTCGAAGCCGACCACGCTGACGTCGGCAGGAACGCTCCAGCCGTGCTCGTGGATCGCGTGCATCGCGCCGAGCGCCATCTGGTCGTTGGCGGCGAACACCGCGGTCGGTGGCTGCGCGGAGGCGAGGAGCTCGCGCGTGAGCGCGAGCCCCGAGCTCGCCGTCCAGTCACCGACGAGGACCGGGCGGGCGGGGAGCCCGGCGTCGAACATGATCTGGCGGTAGGCCGCGGCTCGGCGCTTGGCCGAGAAGGAGGTCGAGGGGCCGGAGATGTGCACGATGTCGCGGTGCCCGAGGTCGAGCAGGTGCTGCAGCGCGATCTGGGCGCCCTGCTCCTGGTCGGTGTCGACGATCGTGTAGGGAAGGTTGGCGTCGGAGTCGACGATCACCAGGGGCAGGCCGGCCGTGAGCTTGAGCTCGTCGAGCGAGTCGATCTTGGCCGACATCACGAGGATGATGCCGTCGACGGCCTGCTCCTCGAGCCGGCTGAAGGCGCCCGCGACGTCGATCTGCGTCGGATCCTTGACCGGCAGCAGCGTGGTCGTGTACCCGGCGGCCTCGGAGGCCTCGGCGATGGCGTTGAGCGTGCGCTCGGTGCCGAGCGTGGCGAGGTTGAAGGTGACGAACCCGATGCTGCGGAACCGGCCCGACTTCAGGTTGCGTGCCGCGCTGTTGGGCCGGTATCCGAGGGCCCGCATCGACGCCTGCACCCGTTCACGGGTCGCCGGTCTGACGTTCGTCTGTCCGTTCGCGACGCGCGAGACGGTCTGCGCGGAGACACCGGCATGCTTCGCGACGTCGTTGATCGAGGCGCGGGGCCGGGCAGGAGAGTCGGCTCCGGACGGTGTGTTCGATGAGGGCCTCATGATGACGCAAACACTAGCGGATCCCGCTCGCTCCGTCCCGTGCGGTATCGAGCCGGGCGCCGACCGCACCACCCACCCACGGAAAGGTCCCCGATGACCACCCAGCAACCACTCCTCGGCCTGATCCTGCGCTCCGGTGGAGTCATTCTCGCGCTGGACCTCGCAGACGGCGCCCTGCCCTCGATCGTGCACTGGGGTGCAGACCCGGGGCCGCTCGACGAGGAAGCCTTCGACGCGCTGCGGCAGACCGCGGTCCTGCCCGTCGGTGCGAGCGAGGTCGACGTCCCGGTGCGGATCGCGATCCTGCCGGAGCACGCGCGCGGTTGGATGGGCACCCCAGGAGTCAGCGGGTCCCGGGCGGGCGCGGCCTGGTCGCCGCTCTGGCGCACGACGTCGGCGCTGCTCGACGGGCGCGAGCTGCTCGCACCGACGGCTCCTCGTCTCGTCGAGCAGGGGAGCGGCGCGCTCGTCGTGAACGCCGTCGACGACGCCGCCGAGCTGAGACTGACCCTCACCGTCGAGCTGTCGGCCGCGGGGGTCGCGCGCCTGCGCGCCGAGGTCGAGAACACGGGGGACAGCCCCTACCAGCTCGACCAGGTCCTGCTCAGCATGCCCACCCCGCCCGTGGCGAGCGAGATCCTCGACCTGGCCGGTCGGTGGGGCGGCGAACGTGCACCGCAACGCAGCACGGTGACGGTCGGGACCCATCGTCGAGAAGGTCGACGCGGTCGTACCGGGCTCGACGCGGCGACCGTGCTCTCGCTCGGCACGCCCGGGTTCGGCTTCGGTCACGGTGAGGTCTGGGGGGTGCACACCGGGTGGTCCGGCAACCACGTCCACCAGGTCGAGCGGGTCCTGAGCGGCGAACAGCTGATCGGTGGCGGCGAGCTGCTGCTGCCCGGAGAGGTGCGCCTCGCCCGGGGGGAGCGGTACACGAGCCCGTGGGTCTACGGCATCTACGGAGCCGGCCTGGACGACGCCGCGCGGCGCATGCACCGGCACCTGCGCGCGCGTCCGCAGCACCCTCGCACGCCCCGCCCCGTCACGCTCAACGTGTGGGAGGCCGTCTACTTCGACCACGACGTCGACACCCTGCGAGACCTCGCCGATCGTGCGGCAGAGCTCGGCGTCGAGCGATTCGTGCTCGACGACGGCTGGTTCGGAGGCCGGCGCAACGACCGTGCCGGTCTGGGCGACTGGTTCGTCTCGCCGGACGTCTGGCCCGAGGGGCTGCACCCGCTCGTCGATCACGTGCGAGGGCTGGGCCTGCAGTTCGGGCTGTGGTTCGAGCCCGAGATGATCAACGTCGACTCCGAGCTCGCACGCGCACACCCGGAGTGGATCATGGCGACGGGCGGACGCCTGCCCGTCGAGTCACGCCACCAGCAGGTCCTCGACCTCGGGATCCCCGAGTGCTACGCCCATGTCCGCGACGCCCTGTGCGCGATCCTCGACGAGTACGACATCGCGTACATCAAGTGGGACCACAACCGCGACCTGGTCGACGCGGGATCGGGGCCCGACGGCCGCCCTGGCGTGCACGAGCAGACGCTCGCCTTCTACCGGCTCGTCGACGAGCTGAGGTCGCGCTACCCGGGTCTCGAGATCGAGTCGTGCTCCTCGGGGGGCGGCCGGGTCGACCTCGGTGTCCTCGAACGCACCGACCGCATCTGGGCGTCCGACGACAACGACCCCCTCGAGCGCCAGCAGATCAACCGGTGGACGGGTCAGCTCGTGCCGCCCGAGATGATCGGGGCGCACGTCGCGTCGGGCGCCTCGCACACGACCGGGCGGGTCCAGTCCCTGTCGTTCCGCGCGATCACCGCCCTGTTCGGGCATCTCGGCGTGGAGTGGGACCTGCGAGCGGCGAGCGCCGCGGAGAGTGCCGAGCTCGCCGGGTGGATCGCCTTTTACAAGGACCACCGTGCGCTGCTGCACGGTGGTGAGGTCGTGCGCCTCGACCACCCGGACACCTCGCTCACCCTCCACGGCGTCGTGGCCCCGGACGGGTCGGAGGCGGTGTACTCGTACGTGTCCCTCACGCGTGCCGCGGTGGCGAGCCCAGGACGTGTCCGGCTCCCCGGGCTCGAGCGTGGCGGGACCTACCGCGTCGAGCCCGTTCTCGTCGGCGGCCTCCCCGACGGTGCCGACCCGGCACCGTGGTGGGCGGGCGGTGCGGTCACGCTGAGCGGGGCGGTCCTCGCCACGGCCGGCGTGGTCATGCCCGCGCTCCGGCCCGAGCAGGCCGTCCTGATCCGCGCGCGGCGCGTCGCCGACGCTGCCGGTGACGTCGCCGACGCTGCCGGTGACGCAGGCACGCCGGGGTCGGCAGGGTGACAGGGTCCGTCGTCCTCGTGGTCCTCGGGGCGGCGCTGCTGCACGGCACCTGGAACGCGATCGCCAAGGCCATCCCTGCGCGGCTGGTCTCCTCGACGCTCATCGCGCTGGTGTACCTCGTCGTCGGGGGGATCGGCTGCCTGGTCCTGCCGCTCCCCGAGTCGTCCGCGTGGCCCTACCTGCTGGTGTCGGCCGCCGTCCAGACGCTCTACCTGCTGCTGCTCACGGCGGCGTACGCGACGTCCGACTTCGGCAGCGCGTACCCCCTCACCCGCGGAATCGCCGTGCTCGGCGTCACCCTCGTCTCGACGCTGTTCCTCGGGGAGCGGATGACGGCGGCGCAGCTCGGCGGGGTCGCGGTGGTCGCGCTGGCGCTGCTCACGCTGGCATGGGCACCGAAGGGGCGCGCGAGCACGACGGGCACGCTCATCTCGGTCGTGGTCGGCGTCACCATCACGGCGTACTCGGTGCTCGACGGCGTCGGGGTACGCCTCTCGGGGGAGCCGCTCAGCTATGCGGCGTGGCTGTTCCTGCTCCAGGGGGTCTCGATCCCCGTCGTCTGCCTGGTGCTGGCCAGGGACAAGCGCGAGTTCGCCCGGGGACTGCGCGCGCACGCCCCGATGGGTGCGCTCGGTGGCGTCCTCTCGCTCGCGGCCTACACGATCGTCGTCTGGGCGCAGTCGATCGCGCCGCTCGCGGTCGTCTCTGCGCTGCGTGAGACAGGCGTCCTCGCGGCAGGTGCGATCGGCTATCTCGTGTTCCGCGAACCGTTGAGCGTGCGGCGCGTCACGGCGACGATCTGCGCCGTCGCGGGGATCGTGGCGATCCGCCTCGGGGCGTGAGTGCGGCGCAGCCAGGGCGTGCGAACGGACCACTCCGTGACACGGTCCTTCGTCGCCCGCCGCCCGCTCTTATGCTCGCGGTCGCGGTGATCACCGAGACCGTACGAGCTCCCTGCCCGGGTGGTGCCACGGTGGCCCCCGGGGTCTTCGAGCAGCAGGTGATCCCCGTGCAGCTGGAGAGAGCACGAGGCTCGACGAGCCAGGGGAGGCGCCGCCATGAGAGCTGTTCGTCACGAGATGCTGGTCACGGTGGTGGCCGTCTCGTTGATCGCCGGAGGGCAGGTCTCGGCGGCCGCCTCGACGGACGCGGCCGACGCCGCGGGCGGGGAGCTCGACCTCACGCAGGGTGCGGTGCTCGTCGACGGCGTCGAGGTCCCGATGTACGGGACCTTCGCGTACCCGTCCTTCGGCCTGGGCGGCGACCCGGTGGTCCGGGGGATCGTGCACGGCGCCTACCGGGTGGACGGCGCGACGGCGCTGTACTACTCGCTCACCGAGAAGACCCAGGGCATCGGGTTCGGCGAGACGGACGCGTTCGCGTCAGACCTCCAGGAGCCGTCGGTCTACGACTACAACATGGCCTCGGCCGTCGAGCTGCTCGACGTCGCCGACCTGCAGGGATACCGGCCGCTGGTCGTCGACGGGCGTGCGCTGACCTCCTCGACGGGGGACTTCGCAGCGGAGCCGGGGGAGCTCGCCGTGGCGTTCGCGCTGTTTCCCGAGCTCCCGGAGGGGACGGCGACCGTGGACGTGCGGATCGGCAGGGATGTCGTCGCCGACGTCGCCGTGGGGGAAGGGGCCCTGACCCCGGTCGCCGAGGAGCCGGCGGTGCTGCTGGGCCAGGGCTGGCCCCGGCTCCCGAGTCCCGACCAGGTCGCGGCGGCCCCCGTCGAGGCGAGCACCTTCAGGCTGTCCCAGCGAACCGCCGACGTCGAGGAGGTCGCGCAGACCGAGGAGACGGTCGAGCAGGTCGCCGTGACGCTCGACGCCAACGTGGTCTTCGACAAGGCGTCGGCGGTGCTGTCACCCGGAGCGCGGTCGAGGCTCGCCGAGGTCGCTGCGGACGTCGCGGCCCGCGGGACCGGGAACGTGGTCGTCACCGGGCACACCGACTCCGACGGCAGCGATGCCGACAACCGGGTGCTCTCCGAGGAGCGGGCCGCGTCCGTGCTGGCGGTGCTCGAGCCGGCGGTCGGGGACGACGTCACGCTCGAGTCGGTGGGCAAGGGCGAGTCCGACCCCGTCGCGAGCAACGACTCGGCCGAGGGGCAGCAGGCGAACCGGCGCGTCACGATCGTCTACTCGGTGCAGGAGGCGAAGCGATGAGCGCCCGGGCCCGCGGGACCGTGCCGGCCGGTCTGCTGGTTGCTGTGCTGCTGCTGCTGGGCGGGTGCTCGGGCGGCCCCGAGACGTCCGAACCGTCGGGGAGGCCCGCGCAGACGCCCGATGCCGCGCCGGAGGTCTCCGCCCAGGAGATCGCCCGCGCACTGACGGCGGCCGAGGTGGCTGCCGTGGTGGGGACGACGAGCGGGGACGTCCCCGTGGAGGGCGACCGGACCCGCCCCGTCGTCGCCGAGGTGTACTCCGTCGTGGCGTACCCAGACAGGACGGTCGTGCACTTTGCGCTCGCCTCGGGTGACGGCGAGGAGGTCGGTCTGCTCCCGTCCTCGCTGTCGGTCGAGCCGGGAAGCTGGCAGTATCTCGAAGGGCTCGCGATCATCGACCCCGAGTCCCGGCAGAGACTCCTGAGCTACCGCGACGCGGACGGGCAAGGATCGATCGGCGAGAGCGTCTTTCAGACGTGCTCCCTGAGGCCCAAGACGCTCACGGTCGAGAAGGTCCCGCAGACCTGCGTCCTCTCGCCGCTCGATCCGGAGACCGAGTCGGTCACCTTCGAGATCCCCCACCTCCCCGCGATCGAGGACGTGCCCGTCACCCGGCACGGGAAGTGAGAGAACGAACATGACGGTGCGGTCGAGGGACAGCGACACGGCAGGGGCGGGCTGATGCCCTCGGCGCGCGTCCGGCCGAGGCTCGTCGGCTATCTCGTGGTGGCCGCGCTGGGAGTCGTGGGCGTCTGCCTGGTGCTGGACCGGGGGCCCGGTACCGCGCCGGCTCCGGTGTCGACCGAGGCGCCGCTCCCGGTCGTGTCGGTCGAGGAGGGGCAGACGGTGGGCGACGACGTCGTGGTGCTCGGGCCCGACGGCGCCACGTACGGCCCACCGTCGGTCAGGTGGGACTCCTCTGCGGTGGTCCGCGTGGGGCTGGCCGTCACCGTGCCGGCGAGCGAGGGCATCGTCGAGGTCCAGGCGCCGGAGGTCGTGCTGGTGCGTGCCGGCCGGGAGATCACCCCGGGCCCCGCTGTCGAGCCCGGCACGGAGGACCGGGGGACGGGACTGCGTGGCGGCGGTGCCGCAGGCTTCACGTGGCACTTCGACGCGGAGGACGGTGGTGCGGCGATCGAGCCCGGGGACCTCGTGACCGTGCGCGTTCGCACCCCGGACGGCCTCGCGTACGACGTCGAGGGCATCGAGGTGGGACGGCCGTCAGGACGAGGCTTGTCCCGGTAGACCCGGACCTGGGTTCGCTCGTCGGCACACCGCAGCCGCACCTCACCCGCACGGCGGCCGTGCGGCACCGCTCAGAGCCTGTCCGCGAGCTCCTCGAGCGTCTCGGAGACACCGGCCTCGAGCTTGATCGTGGCCAGCGGGTCGCCCCGGGTCGCGCCGCGGTTGACGATGACGACGGGCTTGTCGGTCTTCACGGCGTGCTTGACGAACCGGAGCCCGCTCAGGACGGTCAGCGACGAGCCGGCGACGAGCAGCGCGTCGGCGGCGTCGACCATGGCGTAGGCCCGCTCGACCCGCTCTCGTGGCACGTTCTCGCCGAAGTACA
Organism: Oerskovia sp. PE-21s; assembly: GCF_056158145.1. Lineage (NCBI taxonomy): Bacteria > Bacillati > Actinomycetota > Actinomycetes > Micrococcales > Cellulomonadaceae > Oerskovia > Oerskovia sp. PE-21s. The sequence continues at coordinate 65,924 of NZ_JBUXJM010000007.1, read as the reverse complement.
CGATCTCCGGCTTGAGCATGCCGCCGCAGAACTCGCACGCGGCGGGCACGAAGTGGGCGGTCGACTCGATCACGGCGTCGGCGTCGGGCGCGGTCTCGACGTCGTCGAGGTCGCCGATGCTGTCGAGGAAGTGCGGGTTGAGCTCGGTGAGCCGGTCGGCCAGGTGCTCGCGCGAGATGACGCGTGCGCAGGACAGGCAGATCACGCGGTCGTAGCGGCCGTGGAGGTCGATGACGTTGCGCGAGCCCGCGTCCTCGTGGAGCAGGTCGACGTTCTGCGTGATGATCCCGTCGAGGACGCCGCGCTCCTCGAGCCGGACCAGTGCCTTGTGCCCGGCGTTGGGGTGCGTGCGGTGCACGCGCTGCCAGCCCACGTGGTTGCGCGCCCAGTAGTGGCGGCGGAAAGCCTCGTCCCCGACGAACTGCTGGTAGGTCATGGGGTTGCGGGGCGGCGAGTCGGGCCCGCGGTAGTCGGGGATGCCGGAGTCGGTCGAGATGCCCGCGCCGGTCAGCGCGGTGAGCCGCTTGCCGCGCAGCAGGTGGACGACGTCGTCGATCGTGGGGCTGGTCGCTGGGGTCGCGGGGGTCTGCGGGGGCACGATCCGAGCGTACGACGGCCGCAGGAGGGGTTCCACAAGGAACGGTGTGAGGTGCGGGGTCCTGGGCCACGAGGTGGCGCGGGAGGCGTCGCGGGAGCTCGCGACGAGCAGGAGCGGACGCCGGACAAACCGAGGAAAAGCACCGAGTAGGACGCCCGTCCAGGGGGCAAATCGGGGCGTTCGGCCCAACACGCCCTCGTATTGGTTAAGACCCTTGGCAAAGGGTTCTTTCGGGTCTACTGTGCGAGGCGTCCGAACAAAGTTCCGGGCGTGCCCGGAGGAGAGCAACGAGGCCCTCACATGCAAGACACACCCAGACGCCGGCTCGCGCCGGTGGCGATCGCCGCAGCCGCGGTGCTCGCCGCTTCCGTCGTGGTGGCACCGGCAACCCAGGCCGCCGCCCCTACCACCAAGCCCGCCACCACCTCGTCGTCCGCAGGCCCGGACGACATCAACGGCTACCGCAGCGTCGGCTACTTCATGGCCGACGGCCCGATTACGCGTGACTTCCACGTCGCGAACCTCGTGTCGACCGGGGCGATCAAGGACCTGACCCACCTCAACTACGCGTTCGGCAACGTCACGACCGACCTCGTGTGCGACATCAACCAGGTGCCCGGAGAGGGCGACGCGCAGAACGACTTCCTGCGCCTCGTCCCGGCCAAGCAGTCCGTGGACGGCAAGGCCGACAAGGCGGGCCAGGCGCTCGCGGGCAACTTCAACCAGCTCCGCAAGCTCAAGGCCGTCAGCCCCGACACCAAGATCCTCGTGTCGCTCGGCGGCTGGACCTGGTCGGACAACTTCTCCGAGGCCGCGTCCACGGCCGAGGGGCGGACGAAGCTCGTGAGCTCGTGCCTCGACATCTACATCCGGGGCAACCTGCCGCAGATCGGCGACAAGGGGGGCCCGGGAGCTGCGGCCGGCATCTTCGACGGCATCGACATCGACTGGGAGTGGCCGGTCACCGGGGGCGAGACGGCGAACGCCCGCCCCGAGGACAAGGAGAACTTCCTGCTCCTCATGGAGGAGTTCCGCACATCGCTCGACGCGCTGGGCGCCCAGAACGGTCAGGACTACCTGCTGACGGGCTTCGCCCCCGCGGGTGGTTGGAACGCCGGCCAGGGCGGATGGCTCGACCCGCGGCTCTTCGCGGTCGTCGACTTCCTCAACGTCCAGGGCTACGACTTCCACGGCGGCTGGGTCCCGAACAAGACGGGCCACCAGGGCAACCTGCACCCGGACGGCTCCGAGAACTGGGGCCTGGGCCTCGACGGCGCCATGGGCATGTACGTCAACGCGGGCGCGGACCCGCAGCAGCTCAACGCGGGCCTCGCGGCCTACGGCCACGGCTGGTACGGCGTCGCGGACGGCAGCGCGGGCTGGAAGCCTGCCGCGGGCTACATCGGCACCAAGACGTACGCCGAGCTGCGCACGGTCGGCAAGGCGTACTTCGACCCGAAGGTCGGCGCCTCGTGGCGCTACGACGGCGACCAGTGGTGGAGCTACGACGACAAGGCGTCCGTGAACGCGAAGGCCGAGTGGCTCGCGGTCCAGGGCTACGGCGGTGCCATGTGGTGGGACCTCACGGGCGACTACAAGAACGAGCTCGGTTCGACCCTCGGTGCGACGCTGCGCGCGTCGACCCCCGGCCCACAGGTCGGCGCGCAGTGCGCCGCCCCGTGGTACGGCTCGGGCGTGTACACGTCGGGTGACGTCGTCTCGCACGACGGCGCCGAGTACAAGGCCAAGTGGTGGACGCGTGGCACGGCCCCGGCCGCGACCTCGGGCAGCCCGTGGCAGAAGATCGGTCCGTGCGGCACGGCCCCCGTGGTCGAGGTCGTCAAGTGCGCCCCGGCCTTCTCGCTCGAGGCCACGTACTCGGGCGGCGCGGTCGTCTCGCGTGCGGGCGTGAACCACACGGCCCAGTGGTGGACCCGTGGCGAGGTGCCCGGGAGCGACGTCTGGGGTGCGTGGGACGCCGGTCGGCCCTGCTCGGCCTGATCTGCGTGAAGGTCCCGGGTCGGTCCGGGACGGCCAGGGGCGCCGCACCTTCGGGTGCGGCGCCCCTGGCGCGTAAGGCCTCGGCTGCCCGACGGCGTCACGCGCCGCTCGTGGTCGTCGCACCCGAGGTGTCGGTCGAGCCGGTCGAGCCACCGGTGCCGGGCCTGCGGCCGCCGCCCGTGCCGCCCATGCCGCCGCCAGCGAACTCGCCCGCGACGGCCGTCGCCGCCGGCGTCGCGCCGTCGGTGGTGCCGTCGGACGAGAGCCCGGCGTCGTCCGGGGTGCCGAGCGTCCCGCCGGTTCGGAAGACGTAGGTGGCGCCCGTCTCGATCGCGGAGGACGAGTAGACGACGTTCTGCGTGTCCTTGGTGACCTCGTAGGACACGAGGGTCGTGCCGTCCTCGGCGAGGACGTGGACCACGGTCCCGGCTGCGGCGCTCTGGTCGAGGTTCGCGGCGAGCCAGCCCTGCGACGAGTCGGCGTCGGGGGCCACGGCCATGCCCGAGCTGCCCGCCGCGAGCAGCGTCCCACCCGAGATCGTGAACGTGCCGTTGACGTCGAGCGCGCCGTTCCCGGCGTTCGTCGGCCCCTGGACCACGGTGGTACCGCCCGTGATCTCAAGGGTGCCGTTGCTGTCCAGGCCGTCGCCGCCCGCGTCGACCACGAGCGTCCCACCCGAGATCGTGAGCGAGTAGTCGCCCGCCGCCTCGCCGCCCGGTGCGCCCCCACCCGGGCCACCCGACTGCCCGCCGGGAGCTGCGCCGTCGGGCCTCTCGCCCGCGGGCATGGTGGGCATCTCGCCGGACGGCATCTCGCCGTCGGGCCTGGTCGGGGGAGCGCCGGCCGTGCCGTCGCCGGGGACCGTGCCGTCGGGCAGGGTGGGGCGCTCGCCGTCTGCCGGGGGAGTGACGTAGTCCGGCGCCTGGCCGTCCTGCTGGGGGCCCTCCTGCGCCGTGCCGGTGCCCGTGGTGTCGGAGCTGCTCCCGCCCGCGGCGTTCACGCCGTCGTCGGACGCGGTGACGCGGACGTCGCCGCCCGCGAGCGTGATCGTGGCCCCTTCGAGTCCCTCGACCGACTCCGAGACGGTGAGGGTGCCGCCCGTGATCGTGAGGTCGCCGTCGGCGTGGACGCCGTCGTCGCCCGAGGCGAGCGAGAGGTCGCCACCGGAGACCGACACGGCGCCGTTCGAGTGCAGGCCGTCGTCCGCGGCGGAGACGTCCACGGTCGCGCTGCCGCCGACCACGACCCCGACGTCGCCCTTGATGCCCTTGGCCGAGGCGTCCTCGGCGACCTCCGTGCCGGGCCCGCCCGCCGCGGTGATCGTCACGGTCGCGTCCGCGACGATCGCGTCGGTCTCGGCCTGGATGCCGTCGTCACCCGACGTGACGTCGACCGTCCCGCCGAGGACCGCGACGTAGCCCAGGGTCTCGTCGTCGGAGTTCGTGGACTTGAGGCCGTCGGCCGCCGCTGTCACGGTGACCGAGGCGTCGTCGGTCACGACGAGGTCGTCCTTGCCGCGGAGGCCGTCGTCGCCCGCGTCGACCGTGAGGTCGCCCCCGGCGATCACCAGGCCGTCCTTGCTCACGATCCCGTCGGTCGCGGCGCTGACCACGTCGAGGGAACCGGTACCGCCGATCGTGAGGTCGGCCGACGAGAACAGGGCTGCGTCGGGCTCGTCGGTGCTGCCGTCAGTCTCGGTGTCATCGTCTGCGTCCACAGCCGCCCCCATCGCCTCGAGGTGGTTTGTCGAGCCGTCGGCCAGGACCACGACCGCGGTCGCGGCGTCCTCGACGACGAGCGCCGAGGTCGTCGAGGAGGTGATGCTCGCGCCGTCGAGCACGAGCCGCACCACGCCGTCGCCCGACGAGGCCACGACGAGCCGCCCGTCGGTCAGGTCCCCCGTGACGCGGTAGGTGCCGGCCTGGGTGATCGTGACGGTCGAGCCGTCGACGGTCACGCCGTCGCCGTCGCCGTCGGCCTGGGCCGTGTCGCCGTCGAGCGAGAGCGTGACCTCCTCGGACTCGTCCCACGCGAGGTCCTCGTCGTCGGCCCCCGAGGAGTGCGGGTCGGCGTTCGCGGCCATGGCCTCCTCGGGGGTCAGGCCCGCGACCGCGGCCGAGGCCGTGGTGGCGGAGGCCGCCGCGTCGCTCGTGGTGGTGCTCGTGCCGGTGTCCGCCGAGCAGCCGACGAGCGCGGCGGCCGTGAGCGTGGCGGTCAGGACTGCGGTCGTGACGGTGGTGGGTCTGCGGAGTCGCATCAGGTGCTCCTGTCGGGAGTGGTGGTCAGGGAGGGTTCGACCCAGCGGCGGACGACACGTCGCCACGGGGTGCTCGGCAGGTCGGGGCGCAGGACCGCCAGACCCGTGCCGTACTTGGAGATGCGCTGCGGCCGGTGGCCGCTGCGCCAGAGCAGGTGGTCGAGGCACGACGGCGTCGACCCGGTCTTGGTCTCGACGACCACGAGGTCGGGGACCGCCGCGACCCGGCCCGCGGGCGTGCCCTCGTCGAGCAGCCACGTCAGGCCCGTGTCGAGCGTCGCGCGAGCCGCAGGCGCACCGGGCCGCGCGCCGGACAGGAGCAGCGTCGTCCGTCGGTACCTGGTCACGAGCCCCGCCGCGAGCGGCAGGTCGGCCGCCTCGGGGATCGCGGCGCCGTCGAGTGTCGCCGACACGAAGCCCCTGCCCTCGCCCAGCTCGCAGCGGCCCGCGAGGTCGTGCGCCACGCGGTCCTTGACGGTCGAGCCGCGCGCGGCCCGCGTCTTGACCTCGAGCCATGCCTCGCCCGAGTCCAGGTAGGTCCGGGTGCGGACCTTGAACCGCCGCCGACGGCGGTGCGCGGCCAGGTGGAAGCTCGTCAGGTCCGGGGTGTCGAAGTACACCGACTCGTACGAGAACTCCCGACGGCCGTCGACGTCGAGCACCCGCACGCCCGGCTCGCGCTCGGCCAGGTCGGCCAGGACCGCCCGTGCCTGCGCGCGCCGCAGGACGTACTTGCGGTCGATCCGGGTCTGGAGCGACGCCGAGGCGACGAGCTCGTCGAGCGACACGGGGGAGAACCCCGCGGCAGGTGCGACGAGAGTGTCGGGCGCGGCGCCGTCGGGCAGGAGCGTGGTCATGCCGACACCCGGGCGGCGGGCCTGGCCGGGGCGGTGAGGGCCGCGGCGCCGTCGGTCGCGCTGCTCGCCGCGACGCCGCCGCCCGGGGCGACCTCGAAACGGACGTCGACCAGGGTCGTGTCGTTCACAAGGTCGAGGCGCTGGACCGACGCCGAGTGCACGTGCGCCCCCAGGAGCTGCTCGAGGTAGGCCACGAGGCCGGCCTCGTCGGGGAAGGCGCGGTCGAGCAGGACGACCTGGCTGCGGTGGCGCCGGAGCAGCCGCGGGTGGTCCGCGACCGCCATGACCACGAGGATCAGGGCGCTGCCCGCGACGCCGAGCCAGCCCGCGGTCGCGCCGAGGCCACCCAGGAGGCCCAGGGCGAGGGCCGCGAAGTAGTACGCGACCTCGTGCTGGCTCAGCTCGGTCGACCGCAGCCGGATGATCGACAGGACGCCGAAGAGGCCCAGGCCCAGGCCCGCGCCGACCGTGCTGCTCGCGAGCGTCGCCGCGACTGCCAGGACTCCCACGTTCACGCCCAGGTAGGCCACGACCAGGTCGCGGCGCCGATGGCGCGGGAAGTAGAGGCCGAACGTCAGGACGAGCACGGCGACCAGGTCGACGAGGTACAGCGCGAGCTGTGGGGGCTGGGTCACGGGTGACCTCCAGGTGACGGGGAAGTGAACTCCTCCATGGAGCCGCCCGAACCTGTGAGATCGCTATGACACGGGGTAGGTGAGGATGTGAGTTCGGGGTGCGTCGGGTGCCCGACGGCGGGGCTCGCCCCGGGCGTCCGACGGCGGCGCCCTCGGGTGCCGGCAGGCGCGCGGGATGCCCGATTCGGTCCAGGCGCCGCGAGCGGGTATCCTTCTGCAGCCGGGACTTCCCGGCTGGGTAGCGTGTCCGAGTGGCCTAAGGAGCACGCCTCGAAAGCGTGTGTGGGTGAAAGTCCACCGTGAGTTCGAATCTCACCGCTACCGCAAGCACGAAGGGTCCCGACCAGTGGTCGGGGCCCTTCGTCGTTCCCGGTCTACGACTAGCCCACGATTTTGGGGTTCGGCGCCGAGTCCGTCGGCGCGTGAGATCAGTTGGTCGATCACCACGCGCATGTCCAGCGCCAAGTGGAGCCGCCTCAAGTTTGCCGCTTCGTCGTCGTTTCGTCGGAGTGACCGAGCAGCATCGTCGCATTGGTCAGCGACATGCTGGTCGCTACCTGCGTCGGCGCCGTGCGACGGAAGTTGTTCGGGGCGACGCGCAGACCGATCTACGCCGAGCGCCGCCTTCGCAGCGTGACTCAATTCACCGTCAGTGTGAGGGGGCGACTCGCCTTGCGCGGGTGAAGTAGCCGACGCATCGGGGTGCTGCTCAAGGAAGGCGAGCGCCTCATCGGCGCTCTCGAATGTGGCCCGAACTGTGCGTTGAATGTGCGCGAACATGCTCTTCGACAGGCCGATGTCGGCGACAACGGAACCAAGTGACACGCCCGAGGTGGGCAAGCATGACAAGGACCTCGCAGTCCCGATCGGTACGGGGCCCAGCGGTCCACCTCAGGTGCTCTCCTCTGGCGCGCAATCGCCTTCCGAGCGCGGGTGCGGTGCGTGTCGTAGAGCGAGCGCTAATGGGCGCGGTCGCGGCTACGTGTTGTCCTGCATGTGGTGGTTCGGGTGCGATGACGTCGGTGTTAGGTTGATATCGGCGCGTGACGTGTCGTGGATCAAGCGGTTCGCTGGCGCGTGTGTCCGACTCGGCAGCTTCCCTTTTGCCAAGTGTTCGCGGAGCGGGTGCGGGAGCGGTGCAGATCGCACGACGAGGCGCTGCTGGCCTTGACCATGAGCGGACACTAGCGCCGTCCGTGCAACATGTTGCACGCGTGCCGCCAAAGTCAGGGTTGTGCTACTAGACTCCCCTGTGGGGCCCGTCGGATGCGGGTCCCGTCGGCGTCGACGCCTCGCGGCGGGCGTATCAAGCGGTGAGAACGCCGGCCGGCGGCGAGCGTCTGTGGGCACTGGCAAGATGGCGAGCCGAGCTCAAACTCTAACCTCGAATCACGGAGGATCTGCTGTGTCAGGCCACGCCGACATCTCGGCCACCTCGAAGGAGATCGTGCTGTCGTGGCTGCAGTCTGTCTCGCAGCCCGGTGTCGTAGACGCGGCATGGGTGCCGGGCGCCAGCCATGCCGAGCGCGAGCGCCTAGCCGCACTCGGTGGCCTAGTGTCTTCCCTCCTCGGGGAGGAAACCCAAGGATCCAGGCTGTCGCCGAGTCTCGAGTCGGCCGAGATCGGCCAATGGCTGGCAAGTGGACCGACTCCACCCGAAGACGTTATCCTCGCTGGCAAAACGCTCTTGTCCGACCATCCCGACAGCGGGCTCGCTGCCCTTTACAGCACAATCGTCTCCGGAAAGTCCCGGCGAACCCTTGGCACCTTCTTCACGCCACCGCACGAGGTCGAGTGGATGCTCAGGTCATGGGCGGAACATCATGATGCCCCAGACGCAATCGTCGACGTGGGTGCTGGAGTCGGGATTTTCACTACGGCGGCCGCGGCGCGTTGGCCACAAGCTCAGATCTGGGCGATCGACATAAACCCGATCACTCTTGGTCTGCTTGGTCTGCGAGTCAGCGGGGAGTACGACCTCCGAGCGGCGGACGACCCCGGCCCTGGAATCCGACCTCTGCACGCTGACTTTACTCTGTGGATGGAGTCCGGTTGGCGGTCAGTGCCTGGCAGACGGCTCATTCTCGGAAATCCCCCCTATACCCGCGTCCAGCTGATCCCTCGCCAGCAGCGGGAACGCCTCACCGCGGCCGCTGGAGGTCTTTGCGGCCGACGAGCGTCGCTGTCTGCCCTGATTACGGCCCAATCTCTCAATGCGCTCGAACCCGACGATGGGCTGTGCCTCCTTCTCCCAGCCCAATGGCTCGAATCTGACTACGCGCAACTGCTTCGACAGCGAATCTGGTCGCTGCGCGATCGGCGAGTGGATATGCGTCTCTTCACGGACGGTCTATTTGACGATGCGACAGTCGACGCGGTTGCGCTGACTGTTGGCCCACAAGATTCTCGACCCCAGCCGATTGTCTTCGCATCCTCAGACTCCGAATCCACCAAAACTATGGACCGCGACGAGTGTCCCAGAGAGTGGCGCAGCCTCTTCGCGCCCATGGGTGCCCCTGCCACGAAAACAACCAACGAACCGACTGTGCACCGACTCCGCGACTTCCTCGAAATCCACCGCGGCGTCGCAACGGGCGCCAACTCCTTCTTCGTCCTGACGGGCAGTGCGGTTGTCGATGCGCAATTGCCGAAGAGTGCCCTCGCACCTATCGTTCGACGGCTCAACTCTCTACCAGACGTGATCACAGCGAGTGTGCTGGCAGAGCTGCCTGTCGAAGATCAATACTACCTCCTGACGATCGCCCGAGAAGACCTGGAAAAGTCAGCGGCCCTACGCGCATACGTGAAGTCTGGCCAGGAGAGTGGTGTAGACGAGGGTCACCTTTGCCGAAAGCGATCCACCTGGTTCGACCTTTCGAGTGAAGTCCTCAAACCCGATCTCATGATTGGTCAGTCAACCAAGAGCAAATTCCGAATCGTCGAGAACAATGCATCTGCTGCACTCTTGAACAATCTGTATGCAATGACCTGGCGCTCGTCGGTCGAAACAAGGGTTCGGGTAGAGCTGCTTGCCTGGCTTCGCGGTGAAGACGGTCAGGCCGCGCTGAAGAATGCTGCGCGCATTCGAGGTACTGGGCTACTAAAAATCGAGCCGCGGGCGCTCATGGAGCTGAAAGTTCCAGAGCGATTTAAAGCGGCGCAGGGACTCCTGGCGTAAGCGCCTGCGCAGGCAGCGAAACTAGAGCCTCGGTCCACCTGCCCGCTTGATCCGATGGCAGGTACGGGCCGAGGTTCGTGGCCCTGCACCATCCAATATTCGACACCACGCCGCTGCGCGAGGAGCGGGCACAAACAACGAGCGCCCATTCGGCAGGATTCCTTCTTCCAGTATCATATTCGTTCCGGGTCAGGAAGAATCGTAGCGACGAAATGTGCGCATCGATTGTTTGGGTTTTTACCTCAAGCTTGCGCTGCCCCCCGGTAACAAGTGGTGCGACGACGTCGTAGCCGAACAGATCGGAGACGAGGCTCACCCGCGAGCAACGGTCGGCAAGGTCCGCGCGTCGCATCCCCCGAAGCTCCTCGCGAACGAGATTTAGGACGTGCTCCTCGCCCGCTGCACCCACCTCCGCTTTATCCTGCCCAAGTGTGCGTTCGTTCACGATTCGCAAGAGTTCTTTGGGTGCTGCTTCACCGAAACTGGCCTCGAGAAATATCCTTAGTGCGGACGTGGGCCGCAGTCGATCGCCGTCGAGTTGGAGGAGGCCGGCTTCAAGCAGTAACCCCTCACCGACACGGAGTATCGATGGTGAGAAAGTCCTGTCAGCGGCTGCAGTACGGTACGCGGTGCGGACATCGGAATGCACGTTCCCGGCGTCATCGATCCAACGCGCGACCTGAAGGGCAGCGACCAACTCGTGCTCCGTCGGCTGGCTCACTGCTCCTGAGCCCCCGAAAGGTGTTCCAGTACCTCCTGAATGTCCAGACCGTCGTCCAAGACGTCACCGATGTTCTCGTCGTCCGGTAGCGCCATGGTTACTAGGCCAGGATCCCTGAGCATCTGGCCGAGGCGAGTGACCTTCGCCGTAAGTCGCTTCTCGACACGCTCATCGATGGTTCCCTCAGAACTGAGGAGATAGAAGCGCGTCTCAGTTCCTTCTTTCAGCCCCAGTCGATGAATGCGATCGAGCGATTGCAGGTACTGGCCCGCGTTGAATGTGCGGTCGATATACACTGCGTCATGACACCAGTGATGAAGTGAAACGCCCTCAGACATCGCAGCCGGATTCGCGAGGAGCACCAAGCAGTTTGGATCCTCCCTGAACCTACGCAACTCCGTCTCGCGGGTCCTGACTCCCGGTTCGGTCTCCTCGCCGCTTGGAATCCCGCCGTAGACGACGGCGGGTTCTAACGCCGCAAGCTGCTGTTCAAGCGCGAGGAGATTGCCGGGAAAATGCGACCAAACGAGCGTCTTCCGAGGAAATGGCGTGTGGTTTGCGTTTCGGAATACGATCTTGCAGGCTTCGGCAATTTTTGCGGGCACCTCGTGCTCCGAGTAGGTTTCGACCATTCGTGCGAGATCGCTGCCCGGGGGAATTGCTAGCGGCGGAAATCGGTAGGTTCGGGATGGGTCCGCGGCAGACGCCAGAAGTTGGGGACTCGACGCCGCTTGTATGAGGTACATTGCCACCTCGCCCATCCTCGCGAACTTATCGGCGTCATTCTGTCCGAGGCTGAGCAATCCAGCATAACGCCGAAGCATCGCGTCATAAATGTCCTTTTGCAAGGGCCCCATCTGCAGCGGCGGAATCCGGACGTATCTCACAGGCGGAAGACTCAGTGTGTCTTTCGTCGTACGAACGTACATCGGTTGGATGTGGCGGTTCATCTCAAGCAATGCCGACTTCGTCGGTTCCGCGGCGAACGCTCGACGCGGGATCGCGCGCGTCGCCATGCCGCCGGGCCAGAGGATGTCGAGCAGCGCGACGAGGTCCTTGGGGTGGTTGGGGGCAGGCGTCCCGGTAAGAACGTCGCGCCGAGCAGCCAACGGAGCGAGCGCCATGAGTCCGCGTCCCCACTCACCCAGGCTGCCTCGCTTTGCACGATGCGCCTCGTCGACGACCAGATGAACTTTCCGGGATCCCATCCACTCTGTGAGTTCTGGAATTGCGCTAGCTAGCCGCTGGTAGTTTATGATCACAACGTCGGCATCATTCCCCAGTCGTCCGGACCAGCGTGTTGTCGTCAGGGGGGGAGAGACAATGCCGTTCGCTTCCTCTTCCCACGCTTCGAACGCAGATAGCGGTCCGACAACGATAAGTCGGTCAACGCGGTCGACGGCACGTTCCATTAGGTGGACCGACAGTGTGACGGTCGTCTTGCCGGCCCCGGGCACGGAGAAGTTCGCGCCGTGACGCATTTCCCAGAGTCGGGATACGTCCGCCTCCTGAAACGCCTTCAGGTCTCTTCCCACGAGTCGGTGGCTCCCGGCAGACATTTCAGGACGTGTTCGGGTTGGAGAACTCCCGGTCAGCAGCGCCGTCAAGGTCACCCTGTCCTCTTTGAGCCGACCAAGAACAGTACGCACTGATGCGTCGACACTCATCGAGGCGCCCAAGCCAACGAGTATCTGCTTGAGCGTATTGGCGCGAGCGACGATCTGATCTGCGGATGCCAGCAAGGGAGTACTTGGGCGCGGAAGTGTTCCCGTAACCCTCACGGCGATGTTCGCCCAATCCGTGTCGTCTATGCCGGAGCGGCTCAACTCGATAGCCCGGCCATCGTCCGCCAAGCGCATCATCAGTCGTGGCTTTGTGCGCAACGGAGCAGGCTCCTCAACCACGGCTAAGGATTTCCCGCATCTCGTCCAGTCCTGCTGCCACTTCGTCCAAGACTGCCCATACCTCAGCAACAGACCCTGCGAACTCATCGTCCTCGATGACGTCGGCCAACGCGCTGTTTGCCTGCTCGAGAGCGGTCCGCGCATCCTCTAGCAACCTGATTGGCTTTTCGAGCCGTGCGCCCGCGTCCAGTGCCATCTTTGCGGACTTCAGCGCTGCCTTCGTCGACTGAGCGAGCGCGCTCAGCACGTCGGAGGCAGGTAGCGAAGTTCCATCTGCCAACGTGACTTTGCCCGAAGTCCCCGCGCGGCGTGCCTGAAGGGTGACGCTGACTACGGCCTCCGCTGCCTGGCTGCCCTCGTTGCCGTCCCCGCCGCCAAAGTTGAGCAGATCGAGATCCCCGAACGAACCCTCCTCAATGTCGGTGTGCGTCTCACCCGGCTGGGCGGCGAGCGAAGCAAGCTTCTTGCCGACGTCTCCGGACCGGTCCAGCGCTCCGAGTAGGTGCTTGTCGACCCAACCGGGTGTGGCGCTGCGGAGGTTGTGCACGGCGTCCAGGTCCAGGAGGTGCAACTGAAGGTACTCCCGAAGATGATTGTCGCCCGCCTCCTGGCCGTCCTCTTCGTCAAGACGCTCAACCCGGGCAACGAGTTCTTTCCAGTTCTGCAACTGGGTCTTGGCACCGCCGAAGCTGTCGATAGGCAGTGGCTCGGGCGTTAGGTGTCGTGCCCGCTCCATGAGTGCCAGCACCTTGAAGCGCAGTGCAACCTCGGGCACCCGGATCCGTTGCCGCTTTGCAATGCGTTCCGCGGACATGCCACCGACCTCGTGCAGCCTGCGCAGCATCATCAGCTCGGACACCAGGTCGTACTCATCCTTGTAATCGCGCTGCTTCTGAAGGACGGCCTCCAGGTCGTAGCGCTCGGCCGGGCCGACGTCCTCCGGCAGCACCGCAACACGGATCGCGTTCTCTCTCAAAACGCCCTCATCCAGCAGCTCGCGCATCAGTATGCATCGCGTGTTTGCGTTGATGAGAACCCCGTCCCGCGTAATCACGCCAGGGTCTGACTGACCCTCCTCCCGCAGCGAAACCTTGAGATCCTCAGCGCGATGATGTCGGGCGCGGACCAACTCGCGAACGACATTCTGCGCCTCAGGACTTGTCGGATCCGACTCGACGAGACCGCGGTCAGGGTGGTCGAGGAGCACCGGCGCGATCCGCGAGGACTCTGCATTGAGCAGCGGCGCCGTAACGGGCAGCGTCACCACGGCAAGCATCGTCTGACCTCGACTCAAGGGGAACGGGCTCCGCTCAGGGCTACCGCTGCTCGCGTGCACCTGCAGTGCCATTCGGATCTGCTGCTCCAACGATGCCTCGGTCAATGGGGTTCCTCCCGTGCGTCGAGCTGATTGCGAGCCTAAGCGTAGAGGTAGCCACCGACAGCGGCGCAAATTCGACACGACGGTGCTGCCGCTCGGCGACACACCCGGCGAACTTGGCGGCTTCGGCACGTCTTCATCCCGCCCGCGGGGAGTTTTCAAGGAATCGACCTGGATCACCGCCCGAACATCGCCGCATCTTCCTCCGTCGGCGACTCGGGATCACGACGTGACGCACATGCACCCTCATCGAGCACATCGTCACCGGGCGCCCGCAACATGCTCGTGAGCGCTTTCCTTACTGGCTCCAGTGCGCGGCTCCGCCGCGTGGGGCGGCCTCCCGGGCGGGGCGCCGCGCTCCGCTCGCTCCGCGTACCTCACCCTCCCACTCCGCACGGCGAATGCGGCCCCGAGCCGTCCCCGGAACCGCCACTCATTGCTCTGCCGGACGCTGTGCCGCCGTCGACCACCTTCTTGATCCTTCATCCCGGCCGTGCCGTGCCGCTCGCGTTCGGCCCTTGACTGATCGCCGAGCATCCGGCCGACTCCTCCTCGCGTCAAGGGCGACTTCGGCGTCGCGACGCGATGGCCTGCGGCCACCCCTGACCCGGCCTCCGCCGACTTCTCAGGCTCCGCCATCGGTTGGGTGCCTTCGAGTATCCCCACTGGTTGGCTACTTCGGTTTCCTCACCCCGATGGACTGGGGCCCCAGAACCCCAGGAGACACAGCGACGCCGAGGCGAGGGACTGTGAGCATCACGCCCAGCCCGAGTGTGACCCTCGAGAAGTGGTCGGGGCCCCTCGCCGTTTCCCGAGGGCGAACCTGCTGCTCGCCGCGAGCTGGTCCCTACGAACGCCCCTCAGGGCTGGCCCGAACCGACACATCCCCGCTCGTCCGGCCCCTCTCAAGGCCGACCAGCACGCGCTGGACGTCGCCCAGCGCGGCATCGTCGAGACACTCCTGCCACGCGTCGCCCGTGGCTGCCCGACGCCCACCACCCAGGGCCCCTCCGTCGGGACGTCGTCGGGCGTCGGGACGGATGCCCCTGTCGAGCAGGCACCGAGGCTGGCCGTTGCGACCAGCACCATGAGCGCGGCTCGGAGTCGTCGAGGAACGAGCACGGTGACCTCCGGGCGTCGCGGGGCGGTTGCGGGCCATCATGGCCGACGGACACCGCCCTGACCAGCGTCGCCGGGTGCCCTCGCGCTGTCACGACATGGTCGGTTCGCCCGAGATGAACCAGCCGGTCGGGCCCATCGGTGGAAGAGTGTCCCCGTGACCTCGAACGACGCCGACAGCGCAGACGACCAGCCGAGACCGTCCGGTGCGTTCGCCGCAGCCCCCGACGCCGACTCGGTCTTCCCTGCGCGTCCCGCGCCGGCGCCCGGTGAGGGAGCGCCCGCGAACAGTGGCGACGCGACCGACCCGGCCGGCCCGGCTGGCCCGGCCGACCAGCCCACGCCCCAGCAGCCCGCCGACCACGACCCGGAGCACGGGACGCACCACGACCCGGCCCCCACCCGCCGCCGCTGGTCGTTCGCTCGCGAGGTCGGGATCATCGTCGTCGCGGCGCTGATCATCTCGTTCCTCATCAAGACGTTCCTGGTCCAGCCGTTCGTCATCCCGAGCGAGTCGATGGAGGACACGCTCATCAAGGACGACCGGGTCCTGGCCTCGCGCCTGGTCCCGCGGTTCCTCGACGTGCACCGCGGCGACGTCGTGGTCTTCAAGGACCCGGGCGGCTGGCTCGCGAGCCAGCCGCAGAACGAGTCGACGGGGCTGGTCAAGGCGGGGGAGACGTTCCTGACGTTCATCGGCATCCGTCCGGTGGACGCCAACGAGCACCTCATCAAGCGGGTCATCGGCCTCCCGGGCGACCACGTGACGTGCTGCGACGCGCAGGGTCGGGTCTCGGTCAACGGTGTGCCGATCGACGAGACGTACATCAAGCCGGGCTCGGCCCCGAGCGAGATCCCGTTCGACGTGACGGTCCCTGAGGGATACCTGTTCGTCCTGGGCGACAACCGCCAGAACTCGGGCGACTCGCGGTACAACACCGACAAGCCGGGGAAGGGTTTCGTGCCCATGGAGAACGTGGTGGGCACCGCGGTCGCGAAGGTGTGGCCGCTCGACCGGGCCGCGTTGATGCGCAACCCGGGCAGCGTCTTCGAGGACGTCCCGGAGCCCTGAGCGGCCTCACCCGCACGACGACCCCGCCGCCCGGGCACTCTGACCCCGCATCCCCTAGCGTGGGGGCACTGCCCGCGCGCGGAAGGACTGTCCGTGTCTGAGAGGTCTGCTCGTCCTGTCGGGGGCCTGCGTCGCAGGGCGGTCCTCGTCGCGACCGCGGCGGTCGCTCTGGTGGTCGCCGCGGGCTGCACGGGGTCGCCCTCGCAGGACCCGGGCCCGACGCCGGAGCGCCCCACCGCGGGCGCCTCGCCGTCGGAACGGCCCACGCCCACGCCCAGCCCCACACCGGCCCCGACCCCGACCCCGACACCCACGCCCACCCCGACGCGTGCCGCGTCGAACGTGCCCATGACGCGTCTCGCGCCGGGCGAGAACCCGCCGCAGTTCGTCATCTTCTCGTTCGACGGCGCGGGGTGGCACGACCGCTGGACCGAGTTCCGCGAGGCCGCGGCGCAGGTGAACGCGCGGTTCACGGGGTTCCTCACGGGCATCTACCTGCTCACGGACGAGCACCGCGACGCCTACACGGGTCCCGGGCACTCGCCGGGCAAGGCGTCGGTGAGCTTCGGGGGAGACGCGGCGACCGTGACGACGCTCGTGGGCGACCTCAACGCGGCGTGGATGGAGGGGCACGAGATCGGGACGCACTACAACGGTCACTTCTGCGCGGACAACCCGCCGGGCGGGGCGTCGTGGTCGACGGCCGACTGGAACAGCGAGCTCGACCAGTTCTTCGGGTTCTGGAACGGCTGGCAGGAGATCGACGGCCTGCAGGGCACGCCGCCGCTCGCGATCCCGGCGTCCGAGGTCAAGGGTGGCCGGACGCCGTGCCTCGAGGGGAACTGGGACCAGATCGCCCCGGCGTGGGCCGCGCACGGGCTGACCTACGACTCGTCGATCCCGGGCAGCGGCATCGCGTGGCCCAAGCAGGAGTACGGCGTGTGGGAGTTCCGCATGCAGACCACGAGCTCCCCGACGCTCGGGAGCGTCATGGCCATGGACTACAACTTCTGGTACAAGTTCAACAAGGCCAAGAACCAGCCCGAGCGGGCCCCGGAGATCCACGCCGCGGTGCTCGAGACCTACCGCCACATGTACGAGGCGGCCTTCATCGGCAACCGGGCGCCGGTGCTCGTGGCGAACCACTTCAACCAGTGGAGCGGCAACGCGTTCAACCCTGCCGCGAAGGGGTTCATGCTCGAGACGTGCGGCAAGCCGGAGACCATCTGTGCGACGTACCAGGACGTCATCGCCTGGATGAACCTGCAGGACCCGGCGGTGCTCGCCGAGCTCCAGGCGCGCCCGGCGGTGTACTGAGCCGTGGTCACGAGCGCGGGGCTCCTGCTGTACCGGGTCGCGGACGACGGCGCGTTCGAGGCCTTGCTCGGCCACATGGGCGGGCCGTTGTGGGCGCGCAAGGACGAGCGCGCGTGGACGATCCCCAAGGGTGAGCACGCCCCTGACGAGGACCCGCGCGACGCAGCGGTCCGCGAGTTCACCGAGGAGCTGGGCTCGCCGCCGCCCGAGGGCCCCGAGGTCGACCTGGGCGAGATCCGGCAGCGAGGGGGCAAGACGGTCCGGGCCTGGGCGCGCCGGGCCGACTTCGACGTGAGCACCGCGGTGAGCAACACGTTCGAGATGGAGTGGCCGCCGCGCTCGGGCCGCCGGGCGACGTTCCCGGAGCTGGACCGCGTGGAGTGGGTGCCGTTCGGGCGGGCGCGCGAGCTGGTGGTCGCGGGTCAGGTGGCCCTGCTGGACCGCCTCGAGGAGGCGCTCACCGAGCCCTGACGTGCCCGAGGACGGAGCGCGCCCCGGGCGACCACCTCTCCGTCGGGAGGTGGTCGCCCGGGGCGCGCGGCGCCGTCGGGCAGGGAGGGCGGGGCCTACTCCGGGAGGCCCGTGACGCCCGTCAGCTCGTTGGGCACGACGTCGAGCGTGGTGCTCGCGTAGACCTCGCCCGACTCGACGTCGACCGCGTGGACGGTCTGGGTCGCGGGGTCGGTCACGTACGCGGTGTGGTCGAGCACGAAGAGCGTGGGACGCGGGGCCTGCCACTCGTCGGGCTCGGTCCAGGCGTCCGTCACGGCGATGGTGCGGGTGATCGTGCCCGTGGCGGGGTCGATGACGCGCAGCGACCCGTCGGTCCCGAGGACGAGGGCCTCGCCGTGCGGGCCGCGGCCGAGCGAGCGGAACGAGTAGCTCGCGCCCGTCTCGACCAGGGCGATCTGCTTGCTCACCGTGTCGACGAGCGAGACGCGGGTGGGGCGTTCGAGGTCGGCGTCGGGGTCGGTCTTGTAGTCGCCGAGGACGACCGGGGACTCCTCCGAGCCGGCCTGGTTGCCGATGCGGCCGTACGCGTCGGCCGACGCGATCTTGGTCAGCTCGCCGCCCGCGTAGACGACGACGCCGTCCTGGCAGCCCACCACCACGGCCTCGTCGGACGCGACGGCCTCGCCGTGCACACCGGGGCAGGTGTCGGTGCGGGCGATCTCGTGGCGCGCGCTGTCGAGGACGACGACGCTCGACCGGGCGTCCTCGGTGCCGTCGGTGACCAGCAGGTCACCGTTCTCGAGCTCGACCGCGACACCGTGGTGCGGGGCCGGCGTCGTGTACGTGGTGGTCTTCGGGTCGCCGTCGGCGAGGTCGTGCGGGTCGAACGACTCGACGAGTCCCGAGCCGTCGTTGAACAGGACCGTGCGGCCCGCGTGGCGGACCACGTGCCCGGGGTTGTTCGCGGCGAACTCGACCTTCGTGAAGGCCGGGTCGGCCGTGTAGAAGTGCGAGTGGTCGCCGTGCGGCTCGCCCCACGTGCCGAGGTCGAGGACCCGGAACGCGTCGCCCGCGGAGACGATCACGTGGCGCTCGTCGCCCGCGGGGTTGAGGCGCGTGAAGCCGTCGACGGGCAGGTCGGCGACCTGTTCGAGGCTCGTGCCGTCGAGCACGACGACGCCGCCGTCGTAGCTCAGGGCGATGCGCGGGGTGTCGGTCGCGGCCTCGGTCCCGTGGCCACCCCCCTCGTGCTCGTGCTCGTGCTCTGCTGCGTCGGACGCGGCGGGGGAGCCCTCGCCCGTGGCACAGCCGGCGAGGACGGCGGCGGGCAGGGCGAGGGCGATCCCCAGGGCGAGGCTGCGGTGTCTGGTGCTGGTCATGGCGTCACGGGACCCCGACGGGTCCCACCGTCCTTCCGGTAGGTGGATGGGTTCCGACGCAGGAGCGACGGACCTCGCACACCGTAGCAGAGAATGAGAACCACTCTCATTATCAATCGCAACCTCGCTGGACCTACGCGTCGCGCACGAGGAAGCGCCAGACCCCCAGGCCGCCGACCAGCACCACCCAGGCGAGCGCGACGAGCGTCGCGGTCGGCCCGTCGAGCGCGCCCGGACCGGAGTCGAACCAGGCCGCCGCGGCACGGTCGGGCAACCAGCGCGCGTGCTCGGTCGCGCCCGCGAGCAGCGGGGACACGACGAGGACCAGCGCGAGGACACCGACGAGCGCGGGCACGAGGTGACGCACGACCAGCGCCACGGCGTGCGAGAACACCCCGATCAGGACGAGGTAGGCCGTGGCTCCCAGGAGCGCACGCGCTCCGGCACCGTCCGTCGAGGCGGGAGCGTCGAGCAGGCGCTGCGTGACCGTGGCCGCGGCCACGCACGCGCCGAGCGTCGAGATCGCCGCCAGCGCGACCACCGCGGTCGCCGCGATGCTCTTGCCCGCGACGAGCAGACCTCGTCGCGGCACCGCTGCCAGGGTCGTGGCGACCTGGCGACCGGCGTGCTCCTGGGAGACCGCCAGCACCCCGACCAGCACCAGGCCCGCCACGACGAAGGGCACCGTCCGGAGCGTGACCTCGACCGCCGAGGCGGGCAGGTCCTGGTCGGCGGTCGCGCCCGCCTGCGCCGCGGCGATCAGGGCGCCGACGACGACGGTCCCCACGACGGCGAGGACCGTGACGGGCAGCGTGCGCAGCTTGTCGAGCTCCGCGGCGACGACGGACCGCAGTCCCACGGCCCTCACGCGTCCCGCCGGGAGAACACGGCGCCCGCGACCACGAGGAGCGCCAGGGCCCACCCGGTCATGACGAGCGCGCCGGGTCCGGCGGCCAGCCCGCCGGCGACCGTGTCGACGTCCCCGAAGAGCCTGCGCCCCGCCATGTCCGGGAGCCAGTGCGCGACCGGCGTGAGCATCGTGAGCAGGAGTGACACCGATACCAGGGAGCTGTTGACCACGAGCACGAGGAGCGGGACGACCCCGTTGCGCGTGAAGACCGTGACGGCCAGCGCGAGGAGCGCGGTGAGCGTCCAGTAGAGGGCCGCGCCGAGGCAGCGCCGGACGGCCTCGTCGACGGGGACCGTCGAGGTCGCGGCGTCGCCGATGATCGCCTCGGCGAGGGCGACGCTCGCCGGGATCGCCACCGCCGCGGTCGCGAGCACGAGGAGGACGACCGCGCCGGCCTTCGCGACCAGGACGCCCACGCGGCGCGGGACGGCGACGAGCGTCGTGCCGATCTGCCGCCCGCCCCCGGCGTCGGGGCTGTTCGCGGTGAACTCGCTGCTCATCGCGACCACGCCGATCACGACCGCCCCCACGGTCCCGATCGGCATCGACGCGAACGCGGTGTCGAACGCGGAACCGTAGCCCGAGTCCTCGGGACGTCCGGCGACGAGCGCGTCGCGGACACCGACCGCGTTGAGCAGGGTCAGGGCGGCCGCCCCGAGGACGGCGACCGCCGCCCCGGTCCACACCGCCGGGAGCGCCGAGAGCTTTTGCAGCTCCGCGACGAACACGTTCCACGCCCTCATCGGACCGTCTCCCGGCCGTCGCTCGTGAGCGCGAAGAACGCGTCCTCGAGGGTCTCGTAGCGGCGGGTCACCTCGTCGAGCGTCCCGTCCGCGACGATCCGCCCGCCCGCGATGATCACGAGGTCGTCGGCGATGTCGGCGACCTCGCCCATGAAGTGGCTCGACAGCAGGACCGTGCCGCCCGCGTCCGCGTGCGCGCGGAGCAGGCCGCGGATCCAGCGGATGCCCTCCGGGTCGAGCCCGTTGACGGGTTCGTCGAGCACCAGGGCCTCGGGCTCGCCCAGGAGCGCGCACGCGAGCCCCAGGCGCTGCCCCATCCCCAGGGAGTAGCGCCCCACGCGCGTCCGTGCCGACGCCGTGAGCCCGACCTGCTCGAGCACGTGGTCGACCCGCCGCTGGGGAAAGCCGTTGCTGCGCGCGACCCAGGAGAGGTGGTTGCGGGCCGTGCGCGAGCGGTGCGCCCCGGAGCCGTCGAGCATCGACCCGAGGGTGCGCAGCGGGTCGCGAAGGGACCGGTAGGGCCGGCCCGCGACGAGGGCGCGCCCCTCGTCGGCCCGGTCCAGGCCGAGGAGGATGCGCAGGGTGGACGACTTGCCGGCGCCGTTCGGCCCGAGGAACGCGGTCACCCGGCCTGGTCGGGCCTCGAAGCCGACGTGGTCGAGGACGGTGCGGGAGCGATGGCGTTTGACGAGGTGCTCGATGGTCAACATGCCCACAGTCCAGCCGCCCGGGGTGCGCAGGTCATGGGGCCAGGGGCCGGACCTGCGGCGCGGCGTCCGACCGTGGTCCCTCGGACCGTGGTCCGATGTGCGCCGCGCGGCGGGTCCCTAGACTCCGGGGGTGGAGACCACCGCCCGACCCGTGCTGCGATCTCGCGTGTGGCCGATCGCGGGCGGCCTCGTGGGCGCCCTCGTCCTCGTGCTCGCGACCCTCGGCGTCGACCGCCCGGTGACGGCCCTCGTCGTCCTCCTGGTGGCGACCGCCGTGACTGCGGGAGTCCTGGCGTGGGCCCTCGTCCGGTCCCGGCGCGAACGCCGCGCGTACGAGGAGGACCTGACGGGCTGGGCAGCGGAACGGGCCGCGCAGGCCGAGCGCCTGCGCATCGCCCGCGACCTGCACGACCTCGCCTCGCACGGCCTGGGCCTCATCACGGTGCGCGCGGCGTCGGCGCGCACCGTCCCGGGGCCCGACGGCGATGCCGAGCGCGCGCAGGCTCTCGCCGACATCGAGCGCGCCGGGCGGGACGCGACCACGGAGCTGCGCAGGATGCTCGCCGTCCTGCGCAGCCCGGGAGACGGCGCCCCCTTGCGCCCCGCAGAGACGCTCGACGACCTCCCGCAGATCGTCGAGAGCGCGCGGACGGCGGGCCTGGACGTCACGCTCGACACCGAGGACGTCACGGTGTCGGCAGGTGTGGGGCTCGGCATCTGCTCGGTCGTCCGTGAGGCGCTCGCGAACGTCCTGCGGCATGCGGGCCCGACGAGGGTCCGGGTCGTCCTCTCCCGTGGCTCCACGGGGCTGCGGCTGGTCGTCGAGGACGACGGACCTGCCCCCGGATGGGCGCCCCGTCCGGGGGCAGGAGTGGGGCTCGTCGGCCTGCGCGAGCGGGTCGTGGCGCTCGGCGGCTCGCTCGCCTCGGGCCCCTGCGGGCGCGGTTTTCGGGTGGAGGCCGCGCTGCCAGGCGGGCGGTCGTGACGACGTCGGGGCCCGCGGCCTCGGGGGCGCCCGTGCGGGTGCTGGTCGTGGACGACGAGCCGCTGATCCGCCACAGCCTGCGGCTCGTGGTCGACGGCGCGGACGACCTCCAGGTGGTGGGCGAGGCGGACTCGGGCGAGGCCGCGGTGGCGGTCGCCCGGCGGACCCGGCCCGACGTCGTCCTCATGGACGTGAGGATGCCCGGTGGCGACGGGATCGACGCCACGCGCCGGATCGTGGCCGACCCGGTCCTCACCGGGACGCGCGTCCTCGTGCTCAGCATGTTCGAGCTCGACGGGTACGTCCACGGAGCCCTGCGCGCGGGGGCGAGCGGCTTCCTGCTCAAGGACGCGGAGCCCGCGAGCCTCGTCGACGCCGTACGGCGTACGCACGCGGGCGAGTCGCTGTTCGCCCCGGCCATCCTGACCCGGATCGTCGGGCACTACCTGGACGGCGGGCCGTCGCGCGAACCGGTGAAGCCCCAGGCCCTCACGAGCCGGGAGGTCGAGGTGCTCGCGCTCGTGGGGAGGGGGCTGTCCAACCAGGAGATCGCGCAGCGGCTGACGATCTCGATGGGCACGGTCAAGACCCACGTCGGCAACCTGCTCGCCAAGCTGGCCGCTCGTGACCGGGCCCAGCTCGTCATCGCGGCGTTCGACCACGGCCTCGTGACCGCCGAGCGCCCCTCGCCGGCCGGCCGACCCGCCCGACCCGGCCGCGCGTAACCCCGGACCGCGCCTCTGGTCAGGGGCTCGCGACCGGGCCCGGGTCCGGACGGGACACGGGTGGCTCGGCCTGCGCGGGCGCTGCGGGCTCGGTGGGGCCAACGGGCTCAGCGGGGTCGGTGGCCGCCCGCGCGGGGGCCGTCCCCGCGGGCATCCTGCGTCCCAGCCGGACGAGCTGGACCACGGCCCCGACGAACAGCACCACGAGCGCGACGTTGCGGACGGCCGCGAGCAGGACGATCCACGGCGTGCCGATCATGAACTCCCAGTACGCGACCGGGTAGAGCACCTGGGTCAGCGCCGCGGTGCCCAGGACAGCGAGCGCGGGCGGGGACCACACCGATCGTGCGCCGGGTCCGGCGAGCGCGATCGCCACGGCGACCGGCGGCCCGATCCACGCGACGAACTGCGGCGACCCCACCTTGTTGAACACGATGAGGCTCAGGAGCAGCGCCGTCACCGCGAGGAGGAAGACGTCGGTGCGGACCTCGGGTCGGCGGCGGACGGCCCACCACGAGATCGCGGCGATCGACAGGACCGCCAGGGGCAGCAGCACGTCGAGGAGCCGCCCGGTGGTGCGGGCGCCCGGGCCGAGGATCTCGAGCGTGCGGATGTCCGGGTTCATCCAGACCCGCCACTGCGGGTCGATCAGCCGCAAGAGGCTGAACGGCGTCGCGAACACCGACTCCGACTGGAGGCCGCGCGCGTCCTGGGTGCCGAACACCCCGAGGACGCGTGACCCCGCGCCCCCGGCGAGCGCGAGCGCGACGACCACGAGGCTCACGACCGCGCCGGGCAGGATCACGGTGCGCCACGGGCGCTTCGCGGTCGTCAGGAGCGCCACGACCACGGCCCCGGGCGCGATCTTGACCCAGGCGCCGAACGTCGCGATCGCGGTCGCGACGGCGGGGCGCCGGACGGCGACCGCGAGTGCGACGACCAGCAGCGCCCCGGCCACGCCGTCGAGGCGCCCCAGGAAGATGGGGCCGAGGGCGACGAGGAACGCCAGCCACCACCAGGCCGCGATGCGGCCGCGGCCCGGCAGCCGGGCGAGGAACCAGAGCGCGACCGCGTCGAGCACGACGACCAGGGCCAGGAACTGCGCGTAGTAGGCCTCGAACGACGTCCCGACGAACGCGGGGGCGGCGACCGGCAGCAGGGCCCCCACGGGGTACACCCAGTCGTAGTCGAGCACGGGCCAGATCCCGCGGTCCCAGCCTGCGCGGGCCCAGTACCAGTAGAGCTGCACGTCGCCCGAGATCCGGTATCCCCAGGTCAGCGCGTCGACGACCAGCCAGGCGTGCACGAGCACGAAGCCCGCGACCAGGGCCCAGGGGGAGCGCAGCGTCCAGGCGAGGAACCGGCGTCCGGTCGACGTGGGCCGGGCGGCGGTGGTCTCGGGCACGGGCTCATCGTCGCACGACGGCGCCACGCACGGCGGGCGAACGACGCCCGGTGGACGCGTGCGCCGTCGGGCACGAAGAAGCGGCCCGCCCGGGCGGAGAGGAGGCCCGGGCGGGCCGCTGGTCGCGCGGTGAGGCAGCACCGCGCGACGCGAGGAGGAACGACTCAGGCGCGCAGGATCAGCGCGTCCCCCTGACCGCCGCCGCCGCACAGCGCGGCGGCGCCCACGCCGCCTCCGCGGCGCTGGAGGGCGAGGGCCAGGTGCAGGGCAAGGCGGGCGCCCGAGGCGCCGACGGGGTGGCCCAGGGCGATCGCGCCGCCGTCGGCGTTGACGACCGCAGGGTCGATCCCCAGGTCCTCGACCGACTGGAGCGCGACGGCCGCGAAGGCCTCGTTGATCTCGACGAGGTCGAGCTCGTGGGCCTTCATGCCCTCGCGCTCGAGCGCACGGGTGATCGCGCGGGCGGGCTGGGAGTGCAGCGAGTTGTCGGGGCCCGCGACCTGGCCGGCGGACCCGATCTCGGCGAGCCAGGTGAGGCCGCGCGAGACCGCGAAGGCCTTGCTGACGACCACGACGGCCGCGGCGCCGTCGGACAGCGGGGACGACGAGCCCGCCGTGATGGTGCCGTCCTGCACGAACGCGGGACGCAGCCCGGCGAGTGCCTCGACCGTGGTGCCGGGGCGGATGCCCTCGTCCTCGGCGACGACGACGGGCTCGCCCTTGCGCTGCGGGACCGTGACGGGCGCGATCTCCTCGGCCAGCCGCCCCTCGGCGCGGGCCGCGGCGGCGAGGGCGTGCGAGCGGGCCGCGTACTCGTCCTGGACCTCGCGGCCGATGCCGCGCGTCGTGCAGCCGCGGTCGGTGGCCTCGCCCATGATCTGGCCGTCGAACGGGTCGCGCAGGCCGTCGTGCGTGAGCGAGTCCGCCATGGTCACGTCGCCGAACGCGAAGCCCTTGCGCGAGCCCAGCACGAGGTGCGGCGCGTTCGTCATGGACTCCTGGCCGCCCGCGACGACGACCGACGCCTCACCCGTGCGGATCAGGCGCGCCGCGTCGATGATCGCGGTCAGGCCCGACAGGCACAGCTTGTTGATCGTGACCGTCGGGACGTCCCACCCGATGCCTGCCGCGATCGCGGCCTGGCGGGCCGGGCCCTGACCTCCGCCCGCCTGGATGACCTGACCCATGATCACGGCGTCGACGTCGGTGGCCTCGACCCCGGCGGCGTCGAGCGCGCCGCGGATCGCGTGCGCGCCCAGCTCGTTCGCCGACAGGGACGCGAGCGCACCCTGGAAGCGCGTGAAGGGCGTGCGCGCGCCGTGCAGGAGGACGGGAACGTGGGCGTCGTTGCTCATGGGGTGCTCCGAGGGGGAAGGGGACCCGGCGCCGTGCTTGTCAGGTGAACGAGGAGGTCCGGTACGGCGCCGGGTGGACGGTGGTGCCGGCCGACGACCGGCCGACGGAGGGTGCGGCGCTCCCGGTACGGGGGAGCGCCGCCGGTGAGGGGCTACACGAACGCGGAGACGCCCGTGATGTCGCGGCCCACGATGAGGGCCTGGACGCTCTCCGTGCCCTCGTACGTGTGCAGGGCCTCGACGTCCGCGAAGTGCCGCGCGACGCGGTTCGCGAGCAGGATGCCGTTGCCGCCGAGCATGTCGCGTGCGCTCGCGGCGATCTCGCGGGCACCGCGCGTGCACGTGTACTTGGCGATCGACGCCTGGGGGCCGCTCAGCGTGCCCGCCTCGTCGAGGCGCGTCATCTGCGCCACGAGGAGCTGCATCTGGGTGAGGGTCGAGAGCATGCGGGTCAGGCGCTCCTGGACCATCTGGTTCGCGGCGAGCGGGCGCCCGAACTGCACGCGCTGCTTGGCGTAGGCGACGGCCGTCTCGTAGCAGGCGGTCGCGTGCCCGACGGCGGACCAGGCCACCCCGAGGCGCGTCGCCTGGAGCACGCGGCCGGTGTCCTTGAACGACCGCCCGCCCGGGAGCACGGCCGAGGCGGGGACGAACACGTCGGTCAGGACGATGTGGGCCTGCCAGATCGCGCGCAGCGAGACCTTGCCCTCGATGGTCGTGGCCGCGTACCCCGGGGTGTCCTGGGGGACGAGGAAGCCGTGCACCTGGTTGTCGCCGTCGTCGCCGACCAGTCGCGCCCACAGCACCGTGATGTCACCGCACGACCCGAAGCCGATCCACTTCTTCTCGCCGTCGATCACATAGCCCTCGACGCCGTCGCGGGTCTCGCGGCGGGCCGTCGTCTCGAGCGAGACGGAGTCCGAGCCGTGCGTGGGCTCGGTCAGCGCGAACGCGCCGAGCTTCTCACCGCGTGCGAGCGGGCCGAGCCACTGCGCCTTCTGCTCGTCCGACCCGAGGAGCTGGATCGAGCGCAGGGCGAGCCCGCCCTGGACGCCGCAGATGGTCGCGACCGACCCGTCGCCGCGCGACATCTCCATCTCGGCGAGGCCGGCGCCCATGAGGCTGATCGAGGGGGAGCCGGGGACGTCGACGCCGTCGCGCAGGAAGTCGAGCTCGCCCATGCGCTTGGCCAGGCCGAACGGCACCTCGGCGCGCTCCCAGTACCCGTCGATCACGGGCAGGACCTCGTCCTGGACGAACGTGCGGACCCGCTGCTGCAGCTCGCGGTCGGCGGGCGTCGCGTCCGCGAACGCGTCGGCGTAGTCGATGTCGAGGGGCTGCGAGAGGTCGTAGTCCGGCTCGGTCACGTTGCGGCGGACGGGGTTCTCGATCGTCATGGGTGTGCTCCCGGGCTCGGGCCGGACGTCGGTGTCGGGCGATGGTCCCATGGTGCGTGATATTGCGTCTCACGTCAAGAGACGGGGTATCAATTGGTGTTTCGGCAGGACAAGAGGTGATTCCTGGTACATGCTTACCGCTATCGACATCCGTCGCGAGATGGACAGATGTCGCACGTTCCCGTCAGGGAGCGGCGGTCGATGTCGATCGCACATTTCGGAGGCATGGGGGCTTCGGCAGAGATGACAGTTCCAGGGGGCGGCGGAAGCGCTTTCGCCGGACAGGACGACAACGCAGCCGCTCGGCGCGAGGCCGGGCGACGCGCACGCGATGCGTTCCGCGACGGGGTGCAGAAGCAACTCCCGGCACGCGAGAACCCGCACACGAGCGCGAGGGCCGCGGGCACGCACGACCTGATCGGACCAGCGTCACGTCGCGCTGCGCCCCCGTGGGGCCCCGCACGTCCGTCGAGGGCACGAGCCCTCCAGGCCTGACCTGTCCGTCCTCGGGGCGCTCCTCGACCGTCCGCGGTCAGCACCGCACCTACCGCTGCGCTCTCGCGCGCCCAATTGTCCGGAAGGCACTGCACGTCGACGTGCTCGCTGCCTCCCGGCGTTCATGAAGATCATCCAACGAAGGAGCGACAGATGAACACGAAGAAGATCCGACGTCCCGGTCACAGCCTCAAGGCCCGCCTGGCCGCCACGGCCCTCGCGGTCGGGCTGTTCGCGTCGGGCGGGGTCGCGGCGGCGACGTCGGCGTCTGCGGCCGTCGGCAACTGCCCGGTGGGCTACGCCTGTGCCTGGGGTGACACCGCGCACCAAACCGCAGGCAACGGGGCCGCGCTCATCAGCTTCTTCCAGTGCCAGAAGGACTTCGCGTGGGTGAACTACGCGGGCACGAGCATCAACGCAGGCGCCACGGCCTCGTCGGTCGCGAACCGGGGCCAGCACCAGAACGTCACGTTCTACATGGGAGCCGGCTATACCGGTTCGTCGTTCACCCTCGCTCCGGGCGAGTTCGACTCCAGCCTGGCCAACACCGTGGGCCAGGCGCCCGGTGGGTTCGACAACAGCATCCGGTCGGGCAAGTTCGCCAGCGCCTCGACCTCCTGCGTGTGAAGCACCGTGCCCGCGCAGCGCTCACGCGCTGCGCGGGCACGGCACCGGTTTGTGATCGACTTCGACAGGAGATAATCGTGAGTTCCCGCCCCGCTGGTCGTGCCGTTGTCCTCGTCATGGTCGCGCTGAGCCTCGCCGCCTGCGAGTCGTCGGTCGGCGCGGCGGATCCGGGGGTGGTGAGAGCCTCGGCGTCGGACCGGGCGACCTGGAGGCTCCCGCTCGACGAGTACCGAGTCGACGACGCGTACAACTACGCTCTCGGTGTTCTCGCCGAGTCCTGCATGCGGACGGAGGGCTACGAGTACTCGCGCCCGGAGATCGACGTCAGGGCAGCCTCGGAGACGGTGTCGGGTGCGGGGCGCAACCTGTTCACCACCGAGACCGCTGCGCAGTGGGGATACAGCGGTGCCCCGGACCCGAACGCGAAGGTGCTGGCCGCAGCCGACGCCGAGTCCGGCACCTGGGGGCCCGAGCAGTCCGAGGTGTTCTCGGGATGCCTCGAAGCCGCACACGCGGAGCTGCAGATTCCGGACAACAACACCTTCCTGTCCGGTCTGGCCCTGTCCGCGTGGAACGGTGCGACGCGTGACCCCGCTGTCCTCGACGCGGCGGAGGACTGGGTGGCGTGCATGGCGCCTCTCGGGATCCCCGACCTGCCGCCGTCGCCAGTGACCGGCGAGGGGGTCCCGACACGGAGCATGAGCGCGGCCTTCGGTCTCGTGGCGGACGGCCGATCGGACGACGCCAGGACTCCCGAGCAGGAAGCCGAGGAGGTCAAGGTCGCCGGGTTCGACGCGGAGTGCCGGGAGACGTCGGGCTTCTCCGAAGCGCTGTACCAGGCTGAGTGGACCCGTCAGGTCAGCTTGGTCGAGCAGAACGGCCCGGCCCTCGCCACGTTGCTCGAGGCCAAGGTCGCCTACGAGCAGCGCGGCGCCGACATCTTCCGTGAGGCCGGGCTGGAGTGAGCGTCGACGTGGTCGCGCGGTAGGGGTCCTTCACGGCGTCGTCGCTCGTGAGAGGGCCGTGACGCATTCTCAGCCCTGCGCGGCCGCGATGTTGACGAGCCAGCTCACACCGAACCGGTCGACGCACATGCCGAACGCGTCGCCCCACGGTGCGACCTCGAGCGGCACGGTCACGGTGCCGCTCGACGACAGCTCGTCCCAGTAGCCGCGCAGCTCGCCGTCGTCTTCCTGCTCCCCGCTGAGCGACACCGAGATGCTGGAGCCCGGCGAGTACTCCATGGAGCTCGGGGTGTCGGCGGCCATGAGGACCAGGCCGTTCGGCGCCTCGAGCTGGGAGTGCATGATCTTGTCGGCGTCGGCGGGGTCGTCGGCCGCCTGGAAGTCGGCGAACGTGCTGATGGTCAGCTCGCCGCCGAACACGTCTCGGTAGAACTCGATCGCCGCACGGGCGTCGTCCCGGAAGTTCAGGTACGGGTTGAGTCGAGTCGTCATGGTGTCGCCTTCTCCGTCGCGGTCGGACGTGGTGCGCCCCGCGCGAGCAGGGGCGCACCTTCGAGTATCCGCCCGGCCCACCGGGGCGCAAGAGGTGGCGTCAGGCCTGCCCGGTGGTGGGCGCGGCGGGGGAGGCGCCCGCGAGGAGCAGGGCCTTCGAGCGCCGGTCGATGCGCCACCACACGAAGAAGCCCACGAGCGTGAACGCCCCGTAGAACACGTACATGAACGCCGACGCGTAGAAGCCCGCGTCGACCAGCAGGGGCACGCCCACGATGTCGACGGCGACCCAGATCAGCCAGAACTCGACCCAGCCCTTGGCCATGCCGTACGTCGCGAGCAGCGAGCCCATGAAGATCCACGCGTCGGCCCACACGGGCTCGTACGACTCCAGCGCGCGGAAGATCGGGGTCAGGAGCGCTGTCCCGGCCACGAGCGCGACGACCAGGAAGGCGCGCTGGCGCCACGAGGCCCAGCGCGGCACGACCGCCACGCCGTGGCTGTCGGCGTCCGCCTCCCCGAGACGGTCGCGCGTCCGGCGCCACTGCACCCACCCGTACACCGACACGACGACGAACATGACCTGGCGCCCGGCCTGGCCGAGCAGGTTGACGGGGTTGGGCGTCGCGAAGACGGCCCCGAGGAACACCGTGAGCAGCAGGAGGTTCCCGACGATCCCCACCGGCCACGCCCAGATCTTGCGGCGCATGCCGCCGAGCGCGGACGCGAGCCCGAACCCGTTGCCCACGATCTCGCGCCACAGCAGGTGCTGGTCGCCGATCGTGAGCTGCGCGTCGAAGAGCGCGTGGATCAGGTCCATGGGGTGTTTCCTCGTCGTCCCGGGCACGTCGGCTCCGGGGTGAGGGCGGGCGGCGGGCCGGTCCGCCCGTTCCCGGGCTGCCCGACGGCGTCGCTCACCACGGCCAGGCCGGTCCCGCTGGTCGGGGGCGGGCTCGACCGATCGTCTGCCCGGCCCGGCCGGGACGGCCGTGCCGCACGTGCTTCCTCCCATCCGGACTTTCACCGTCGGTCCTGGAGTTCCACCAGGTCAACCGCGCGTGGGCGCGGGTCGCGGACTGTCACCGCCGGCTCGGAATTGCACCGACCCGGAGCACGTTCGTGCGTACTGCTTGCTGTGTGCTGCAACCTCTGATGCTACTCGCGCATTCCCGGGCCCGTCAGGGCGCCCAGGGCTCGTCCCGACGTGTTCAGGCGAGCGCGTCGCGGACCGCGCGGGCGACCTCGTCGGGGTCGGCGTCGCCGTCGAGCACGGTCACGACGACTCTGCGGCCCGACGCGTCACCCGACCGCGCGAGGGCGTCCCCCGAGCCGCGCGCAGGCGACGTGGGTGCGGGGGCGGGTTCCGTCGTCGGGCCGGCGGGGTTGCGGGCCGCGCGGCGCAGGTCCGCGAACGCCTCCTCGAGCTCGGGGCGCAGGTCCTGGTCCGGGTCGCGCAGCCAGCGGCGCAGGATCGCGTTGTGCACCGCGACGACCGACGCCGCGAACGCGACCGACGCGGTCGAGTTGCGGGTGTCCGCGGGCAGCGAGTCGCGCAGGTAGGACGTGAACGCGCGCTCGTAGCGGTGCGTCGTCACGAGCTCGCGGTCGCGCAGCGCGGGCACGTCCTGCAGCAGGCGGTGCCGCGCGACCGACGTCTCGCGCTGGCCCACGTGGTGGTCGAACACGAGCCGCGCGGCCTTGCACACCTCGACGTACGGGTCGACGTTCTCGAGCTCCTCGGGGGTCACCCCGCGCGCCGCGGGACGGGTCTCCCCGAGGAGGACCACGACGGCGTCGAGCAGCAGCTCGTGGTCCGCGAAGACCACGTCCTCCTTGGATCGGAAACGGCGGAAGAACGTGGCCCGGCTGATCTGTGCGGCGTCGGCGATGTCCTCGACGGTCGTCTGCTCGTAGCCCTTGCGGGTGAACAGCTCGATCGCCGCGTCCACCGCCTGCGCGTGCGTGTTGCTTCGTGCGGCACTCATGGACGGGACGCTACACGGCGTGCGCGGCCGGGGAGGAGCGACGAGGGACGGTGGGCGCGCTGCGTTCGTCAGGTGGTCCCCGGTCGGTCGCCGCGCGGGGGGCCCGACGGCGTCGCTACAGTGACGAGAGAGGCGGCGGCAGGCGGGGACGACCGGGAGGCGACGCGCATGACGGACGGCGACGAGGCCGGGACGGGCGACGAGGGACGCACCCCGGGCGGCGACGGTGCGGCGCGCTCGTGGAAGAGCGTCGACCACCACGCCCAGCGGGACGCCCTCAGCGACCGGTTCGCGCGCGGCGGCCCGGCCGACTTCCTCTACGGGGCCGTGGTGTCGGGGTTCATGCTCGCGGTCTCCAGCACGCACGACGCGTCGAGCGACTTCGTGATCCTCGCGGTCGCGGGCGTGCTCGTCGGGTACTGGGCCGCGCACGTGTACGTGTCCGCGATCGGTGGCCGTTTTCGCGACTCCGAGCACACCATCGCCGAGCGGCTGAGGCTCGCGTCGTCGGAAGAGGTGTGGGTGCTGATCGGCGGGGTGCCGGCGCTCGCGGTCTTCCTGGTGGGCAGGGTGTTCGGGCTCGGGGTCACGGACTCCGCGTTGATCGCGCTCTGGTTCACCGTGCTGATGCTGGGGGTGGTCGGTCACCTTGCGGCGCACCGGGCCGGTGTGCGCGGCTGGGCGCTGACCGTGGAGACCGTGGTCGCCGGGGCGTTCGGGCTGCTCATCATCGGGCTGAAGACGCTGCTCCACTGAGGTGCACCGAGCTACGGGTCTACCTCGGCGGGTGGTACGCCGTCTGATCCTCCACCGGTGCGCGGCGGAAGTCGCCCGCGCCGTTGACGACCTGACCTCGGCGCAGCGTGATGCCCGCCGCGCGCCCGGCCCCCTTGAGCAGGGCGCCGCGCGAGGCGACGTCGGGGGCGTCGCCCGGCTGACCGCCTTCGAGCGTGCAGGCGCGGGCCTCGATCGGTCCGAGGACCTGGCAGCTGTCGCCGTACGTGCCCGGCCCGAGCAGGAGCGCCATGCGGTACCGGCCGTCGGCACCGACGTGCAGTTCCTGGCCATCGGCCACGAGGGTGCAGCCGCCCGGGCCGAGCGTCGTGCGGGCCCCTACCCGGACCGAGGCGCCGTTCGTCGCGCTGATCCGGGTGCCGGGGTGAAGCACGGCTCCCTCGCTCACGGTCACGCTCGACGCGCCGTCGCACTCCACGACGACCGTCGGGTGGAGCACGACCCCGGGAGCGAAGCGGGCTCGCGCCGAGACCCACACGGCGTCCGGGGCGGGGACGACGACGCCGATCTCGGCGAGAGCCTCGACCCCCGCGCGGTCGAGGAAGGAGACACGGAGCGGACGCTCGTCCGGGATGCTGGTCACGACGAGGACCTTTCCACAGGTCGCGCCGTGGGTGTGCGTGACCCCGTCGAGCAGACAGGGCGGCAGCTAGCCCTTGGTCCGCACCAGCTCCCCGCACGCGAGCTCGACCGCGAGCGTGTTCCCGGGCGGCGCGAGCGGGCACGCCCAGGCCGGGTCGTACGCGCACGACGGGTTGTACGCGAAGTTGAGGTCGACGACCAGGGGAGCGTCGCCGTCGGGCCCCGGACGGGACGACGCGGACCCCAGGTCCGCGCCCTTGATCGTGTCCAGCAGGTAGCGACCGCCGCCGTACGTCGCGGTCGACCGGTCCTTGACCGGCACGAACAGCCCGCCGCCGTACGAGCGCAGCGCCCACACGTCGAGCGACCCCAGGCCCGGGAGGTTGAGGCGCCCGACG
The DNA here is from genome assembly GCF_056158145.1 of Oerskovia sp. PE-21s. NCBI lineage: Bacteria > Bacillati > Actinomycetota > Actinomycetes > Micrococcales > Cellulomonadaceae > Oerskovia > Oerskovia sp. PE-21s. Next base: position 32,486 of record NZ_JBUXJM010000007.1, on the reverse strand, counting down.
CGCTCGAACGGCACCACGCCGTCGGTGCCCGTGGGGACGTCGAGGCGGGCGGCGTCGGGGGTGCCGCGCGCGGGGTCGGGCACGAGCGGCACCTCGAAGCGCATCGCGGCGTCGTACGGGCCGACCGGAACCCCGGTGAAGGTGGGCCGGTCCGCGGGCAGGATCGGCGACGCCGGGTGCTCGGCCAGCAGGGCGTCGCGCGACGCCACCCAGTACTCGTGCGCCGCTGCGGGGTCCTCGACGGCCAGGTCGCGGACGTGCGCGTACAGGTGCTGGACGCGGCGGCGCCAGTCGACGACGTGCAGCTCGGTGATCATCTGGCCAGGGTGCCAGCCGGGACGTCCACCGGCACCTCGTCAGGCGCGGGGGCCTGTCGGGGTCGAGGCGTCCGCCTCGTCGTGATGGTCCGCTCGCGTCAGGTCACGCACGTAGGTCTGCGAGTCGCGTCGTAGCAGGGCGTGCTCGACCGGGTCTCCCCGAGGGACCCAGCCGTGCCGCTCGTAGAGGCTGACCGCGCCGACGTTGTCCGTCAGGACGTGAAGCACGGCGCGAGAGTAGCCCTGTCGAGCGAGCAGACCGGTGACGTCCCGGAGAAGCCGGCGGCCGAGGCCCGCACCCTGGGCGCGGGGATCGATCGCGAGCAGGCCGAGCACCGGGGCCCCGGGTGGGTCGCTCGCCAGTCCGCTGCCCGGACGCGTCCCCACGGCGAACCCGACGACGTCGCCCACGCCGTCCGTCGCGACCGTCCACGCGACGCTCTGGTCGAACTTCCCGCGGGCGCGAGCAGCGACGCCCTCGACTCGGCGCCCGTCGCGGGCGGCACTCGCCTCGATCCACACCCCCAGGCACTGCTCGACGTCGTCCTGGCGCCCAGGACGCAGCTCGAAGAGGTCGGGTGCTGTGGTCACGGAACGAACATACTGGAGCCCGAGCGGACGAGCGCCGAGCCTGCGCCAGGGTCAGGGGGCGTGCTCTCGGAGGCCGCTCAGTGGTGCAGCCGGTAGAACCGGAAGAAGCTGAACCCCACGACCGGCAGCACCTCGACGCGCTCGAACCCCGCGTCGAGCGCGTACCGCTCGAGCGTCGCGGGTCGCATGACCGTGCCCGTGCCGACTGACGGGGACGACGACAGGCCGTCCGGCAGGCACACGAACTGGCTGAACCCGTACATGAGCCGTTCGACCTCGTCGCCCGGCGCGACGAACTCGTCGGCGACGGCCTCGTCCATGACCACCACGGCGCCGTCGGGCAGGACGGCCCGCCGGACCGCCGACAGGACCTCGACGGGGCGCGGCATGTCGTGCGTGCACTCGAACGCGAACGCCGCGTCGAGCAGCACGTCCGCGGGCAGGGTCGCCGCGTCCGCGACGTGGAAAGCCACCCGGTCCGCGACGCCCGCGGCCTGCGCGTTCGCGCGAGCCATGTCGACCGACGGGGCGTCGAGGTCGTACCCGTCGAGCCGCGCCTGCGGGTAGGCGCGGGCGAGCGCGACCGTCGACCACCCCGCCCCGCACCCCACGTCCGCGACCCGGGCATCAGGTCGGGACAGGATCGCGTGCAGGTCCGGGACGCGGCCGAGCGCGCCCGCGAGCTCGCGCTCGAACCACGGGCGGTTCAGGTCGGCCTGCGCCTCGCGCGCGTCGGCGCCGAGCCGACCCCACGACACCCCGCCGCCGTCGCGGTACGCGTCGAGGAGCTCGTCGAACGTGCGCCCCACGGCCGCGAACAGGCGGGGCAGCGGCGCCAGGTACGCGAGGCTGTGCTCGTCCGTCAGCACCTCGGCGGGCCCCGCCTGCAGGGCGTAGCGCCGTGCGGCGCCGTCCGGCGTGCCCGACGCCGGAGCGTCGTCCCCGGGTCCACGTGCGTCGGGCGCCGCGACCGTGAGGATCCCCGCGACCGCCTGACCCTCCAGCCACTCGCGCGCATAGCGCTCCTGCGTGCCCGTCCTGGCGGCCAGCTCGGCCGAGGTCGCGGGGCCGTCGGCCGCGAGCGCCCGGTACCAGCCCAGCCGGTCGCCGAGGTACACCGAGAAGACGTCGAGGGCGCCGAGGGACGACGCGAACAACCGCTCGGCGAACTCCTCGGCTCCCGGACCCTCGCCCGTCGGGCCACCGGGGCCACCTGGGCTGCCGGGACCGCCGACCGGGACCTGCGGTGTCGTGGACATGGGCTGCTCCGTCCGTCGAGGACGCGGCGCTCGCGGTCGTCGTCGACGCGCGGACGCACGGACCACCTCCAGCGTAAATCCGTTGTGCCCCCGTGGGAGCATGCACAGCATGCTGGTCACCCTCACGACGACCGCCGGTGCGCCGGCCGGGTCCGTCGAGCACGGAGCCCTTCTGGACGCGACCGACCTCGGGTCTAGCGTCAGGACGGGCGTGACCTCGAGGTCACGCCCGTCCTGACGGGTGTCGCCGGTCAGCCCAGCGTCGAGAACGAGCTCAGCGCGAGCGCCGAGAACAGCGCGATGGCCACGAGGACCGAGCCGGCGACGAGCCAGCCGTTCGCCCGCTCGGACGGGTCGGACGACGCACCGGGGCGACGTTCCTGCGGGCGGGGCGCTCCGCCGTCGGGCCGTGAGGTGGGGGAGGAGCCCGCAGGGCGAGCCGACGAGCGCGCGCGGCGGGCCGTCGTGTCGTGGCCGCGGAGTGCGACGCGGATCGGCGTCGAGGTCGTGACCTGCGTGGTCATGGCTTCCTCCCCAGGAAAAGTTGGCCGCCCTCGCTGTCGCGGGGCGTGCTACCAGTCTCTTCGGGGAGGCGGTGCGGGCACATCGGCCCTCCGACCCATCCTCGGCGGGGGCCTCGTCCTCCCGGAGGATGACGGGCGCCCGTCGGATGGGGGACATCCCTTCCGGGAGGCCCCTGAGCCGGGGCGCAGGGTCAGCGCGGGGCGTTGCGCTGGTGGTCGATGCGCTGCAGGTAGCGGATCTCGCGGAAGCCTACCGCGACGGCGACGAGCAGCGGGAACCAGGCCCACGTGCGGCCGCGGAGCAGCGAGAACAGGCTCACGAGCCCCACGACGACGCAACCGAGCACGGTCAGCAGGCTCGCCCAGCGGATGGTCTTCATGCGGTCCTCGGCTTCTCGGTGCGGCTCGCTGGGGCGGGGGGTGGGGCAGGGGAGGGCGAGGAGGGCGCGAGCACGACGCCCTCGATGCTGCGGACCGCCATGCGCAGCGCGTCGCTGCGCGACGTGCAGTCCTCGGTCATGACCGACCAGGCATTGAACAGGGTCCACCACAGCGTGCGCTGGTCCCACGAGATCGTGAGGGTCGGGTCGAACACGCCATCTCGTTGCCCGCGCTCGAACAGGTCGCGGACGGGTGCCTCGGCGGTGTCGCTCTTGCGCCAGAACTCCGCGTCGTCGGCGAGCAGCGGGTCGGCGAACAGCAGCATGTACCAGGGACCGAGGTCGAAGTACTCGACGACGAGGCGGCGCAGGGCGGCTGCGGGGCCGCCGTCGTCGAGCCGCGCGGCGCGGATCGCGGCGCGCGTGCGGTCGAGGGCCTCGTCGCCGACGGCGCGCATGAGGTCGGCGCGCTCGGGGAAGTAGCGGTGCAGCGTGCTGCGACCGACCTGCGCGGCCTGGGCGACCTCTCCGAGGGAAGCCGCCGGGTTCGCGCTGAACACGGAGACCGCGGCGTCGAGGATCGCGCGCCGCGTCCGGGCGCGCGCGCCCGTGGCGGGGGCGTCGGGCGCAGCGCCGGTGCTCGCCTCGCCCCGTACGGCGGCGGTGTCGCTTGCTGTCACGTGCTCAGCGTAGCCGTGACCCGATGGGACGGCTCTTGTCTAAAATGGGACACCCGTGTTCCACTGGATCATGGCCGACACCGACCCCGCGCCGACGACCCCACCGCACCTCCCGACAGCCCAGGCGACCGAACCCACACAGGACGAGCCGACGGAACCCAAGGGCCCGCTCCTGCCGCGTCTCAAGATCCTCTGGACGTTCGTCACCCCTCACCGCAGGACGCTCGCGGCGGGACTCGCGCTGGGGCTCGGCACCACGGCCGCGAGCCTCGCGACCCCCATGGTCACCAAGTCGGTCCTCGACACCCTGGGCACCGGCGCCTCGCTCGTCCCCGCGGTGAGCCTGCTGGTCGGCCTGCTCGTCGTGGGCCTGGTCCTGGGCATGTGGCAGTGGATCCTGCTGGGTGCGCTCGCCGAGCGCGTCGTGCTCGACGCCCGCACCTCGATGGTCCGCCGCTTCTTCCGGGCCAAGGTCGGTGCGCTCGGGTCACGGCCCACGGGCGAGCTCGTCACACGGGTCACGTCGGACACGGTCCTGCTGCGCGAGGCCGCGTCGTCGAGCATCGTGAGCCTCGTCAACGGTGTCGTGAGCCTGGTCGGCACGGTCGTCCTCATGGCCGTGCTCGACATGGTCCTCCTCGGGACGACGCTCGCCGCGATCGTCGTCATCGGCGTCCTCGTCGGGGTCCTCATGCCCCGGATCGCCAAGGCCCAGGAGCAGGCGCAGGAGTCGCTCGGCAGGCTCGGCGGCGTCCTCGAGGGTGGCCTGCGGGCCCTGCGGACCATCAAGGCGAGCCGCGCCGAGGAACGGCAGATCGACCGTGTCGTGGCCGACGCCCAGGACTCCGCGCGCTACAACCTCAAGGCGGTGCGCACCGGGGCCGTCGCGTGGACCATCGCGGGCGGCGGCATCCAGCTCGCGATCATCGTGATCCTCGCGCTCGGGGCGTGGCGCGTCGACCAGGGGCTCCTCGCGGTCTCGAGCCTCGTCGCGTTCCTGCTCTACGCGTTCCAGATCGTCGACCCCGTCACGACCCTCACGCAGAACGTCACCGAGCTCCAGGCCGGCATCGCGGCCGCGGGCCGCATCCGCGAGGTCGAGGCCATCGAGACGGAGGAGCCCGAGCGCACCTCCGGTGCACCCGGGCGAGACGCCGCGGGGAGCCGCGCGCCGTCGTCGGGCACCGTGACCTCGCTGCCCGACGACGCCGCGCACCATCCCGCGCGCCTCGCCGACGCGGAGGGCGAGCCGCCCGTGCTCGCGTTCCGCGACGTCGCCGCGCGCTACCTGCCGGGCGGCGAGCCCGTCGTGCGCGACCTGACGTTCGAGGTGCCGCGACGGGGGCAGGTCGCGATCGTCGGGCCGTCGGGTGCCGGGAAGACCACGACCTTCTCGCTGCTCCTGCGCTTCCTCCAGCCCGAGTCCGGGACCCTGCTGCTCGACGGCCGCCCGTACTCGGACTACACGTTCGACGAGGTGCGCTCGCGCATCGCGTACGTCGAGCAGGAGACGCCCGTCGTGCCCGGCACGATCCGCGAGAACCTCCGGCTCTCCGACCCCGACGCGACCGAGGACGCCATGTGGGACGCGCTCGCCAAGGTGCGCCTCGACGCCAAGGTGCGCTCGCTCGCCGACGGGCTCGACACGTCGCTCGTCGGGACCACGGTGTCCGGCGGGGAGCGACAGCGCGTCGCCCTCGCCCGCGCGGTGCTGCACGCGCCCGAGGTCCTGCTGCTCGACGAGGCCACGGCCCAGGTCGACGGTCTCACCGAGGCCGCGGTCCACGCCGTGATCGAGGACCTGTCGCGTGACCGTGCCGTCGTGACGATCGCGCACCGGCTCTCGACCGTGATCGACGCCGACCAGATCCTCGTCATGGAGGACGGGCGCGTGCGAGCGCGCGGCACGCACGCCGAGCTCCTCGCGGCGGACGACCTGTACCGCGACCTCGTGGCCGCGCTGCGGATCTCGACCGAGGCATCCGCGGGGGTCGAGGTGCGCTGAGGCCCGTCGCGCTCAGCCGAGCTGCGCGAGGCCCTCGGTCGCGATCTTCTCGAACGTCGCCTGGTCGGCCGCGAACTGCGAGTCGGCGATGGGCCAGTGCAGGACGACCTCCGTGATCCCCTGCTCACGGTAGGCGGCCGCGGTCCGGGCGAACGCGTCGACCGAGTCGAGCGGCCGGTCCGGGGTGAAGCCCGTCAGGAGGATGCGCTCGATGCTGCGGGGGTCGCGCCCGGCCTCCGTGCACGTCGCCTCGAGGCGGGCCACCTGGGTACCTACGGCGGCGCGCGACGCGGCCGGCGTCCCGTCCTCGCCGACGGCCGCGTCGCCCGTCGTGACCCACGCCTGCCCGTAGCGGGCGGCCAGCCGCAGCCCGCGGGGCCCGGTCGCGGCGATCGCGAACGGGATGCGCGGCTCCTGGACGGGGCCGGGGATCGTGCGCGCCTCGTGCGCGCGGTAGTGGCCCTCGTCGTGCGTGACGACGGGCTCGGTCAGGAGGCGGTCGAGCAGCGCGGTGAAGTCCCGCAGCCGGTCCGCCCGCTCGCGCGCCGACCATCCCTCGCCCCCCAGGACGGTCGCGTCGAAGCCCGTGGTCCCCGCGCCGAGCCCGAGCGTGACGCGCCCGTCCGACAGGTCGTCGAGAGTCATGAGGTCCTTGGCGAGCGTCACGGGCTCGCGGAAGTTCGGCGAGGTGACGAGGGTCCCGAGGCGCAGGCGCTCGGTGACCCCGGCGGCCGCCGCGAGCGTGGGCAGCGCACCGAACCACGGGCCGTCGCGGAAGGTGCGCCACGACAGGTGGTCGTACGTGTAGGCCGCGTGGAACCCCAGGTCCTCCGCGCGGCGCCAGACGTCACGCCCCTCGGACCAGCGGTAGATCGGCAGGATCACGGTGCTCAGTCGCATGGTCCGACCCTACGTGCCCGTGGTCCGCCCGGCCCGGCCCGGCCCGGCCCGGCCCGGCCCGGCTCGAACCGGACCGCGGACCTGTGATGTGCTGGTAGCAGTCCCGCTCACGCACCACCGGAGGTCCCCCATGGCTGTCGTCGTCAACGTCTCGCACCGCTACCCGCGCACCGGCTCGCGCGCCGAACAGCTCGCCGTCGTCCGGGGCGACTGGCCCGTGCCCGAGGTCGACAACCCGGAGGCGTTCGCCGACTCCGACGACGCGCAGGAGCTCCTGGACGCGGCGGACGTGCTGATCGCCGCGGCGGGCAACGAGGTCGTCGACGTCCAGCGCATCACCGGGCTGCAGGTCGACGAGGGTGGGCACGTGCGGTTCGAGACGGTCGACGAGCCGGTGCTCGTGGGGATGATCGGGCAGCGCCTGCGGGCGGGGGCGGCGTGGGAGCCGGGAGAGAGCTGGCCCGTGAAGCTCGCCGACGCCGCAGGGGCCGTGAGCGAGTACCTCGAGCTCGTCGGCGAGCCGGCTCCGGGGGAGGGTGAACCGCTGCCTGCCGACGCACCGGAGGTCGTCGGTGCGGGGGCTCCCGCGGGCGAGGTCTCCGCCGAGCTCGAGCTCGGCGGGTTCCGCCTGGCCCTGGGCGCCGACGGACACCTGGTCGTCACGGCTCCGGCGGGTCGTTCGGTGACCGTGCTCGCCGCGCACGAGGGCTGAGCCGGGGCGTGCGGGAGCGCGACCACGGCACCCCGGGGGACGTGGCAAGGTGGAGGCCATGACGATCGACCTCCGCATCTTCACCGAGCCCCAGCAGGGCGCCACCTATGACGACATCCTCGCGGTCGCGCGAGCGACGGAAGAGCTCGACTTCGACGCGTTCTTCCGCTCGGACCACTACCTCGTCATGGGGGACGGCGACGGGCTGCCCGGCCCGACCGACGCCTGGACGACGCTCGCCGGCCTGGCCCGCGAGACGAGCCGCATCAGGCTGGGCACGCTCGTGTCCTCGGCGACGTTCCGGCACCCGGGCGTCCTCGCGATCCAGGTCGCGCAGGTCGACCAGATGTCGGGCGGCCGCGTCGAGCTGGGCCTGGGCGCGGGCTGGTTCCCGCAGGAGCACTCGGCGTACGGCATCCCGTTCCCGGCCAAGCGGTTCGGGATCCTCGAGGAGCAGCTCGCCGTGATCACCGGGCTCTGGGAGACCCCCGTGGGGGCCACGTTCGACTTCGCGGGCGAGCACTACACGCTCACGGACTCTCCGGCGCTGCCCAAGCCCGCGCAGTCCCGCGTCCCGGTCATCGTGGGCGGTCACGGTCCCCGCCGCACCCCGGCGCTCGCTGCGCGCTACGCGACCGAGTTCAACGTCGCGTTCCCCGACCCGGGGGTGCTGGGCGACCGCATCGAGAACGTCCGCGTGGTCTGCCAGGACGCGGGCCGCGACCCCGACGACCTGATCTACTCGGCGGCGTTCGTGGTGTGCGTGGGCAAGGACGAGGCCGAGTTCCGGCGTCGCGCCGAGGCGATCGGCCGTGATCCCGAGGAGCTGCGCACGAACGGCATCGCGGGCACGCCGGCCGAGGCCGCGGACAAGCTCGCGGCCGCGAGCGAGCAGGGCGCGACGCGCTTCTACCTGCAGGTCCTGGACCTCGCGGACCTGGATCACCTCGAGCTGATCGCGCGCGAGGTCAAGCCGCAGCTGAGCTGACCCAGCCCTCCCGCCCGACGGCGGAGCGCGCCTTCCTCCCGAGGGTGCGCTCCGCCGTCGGGCGTCCTGGGGGGCGGGGACGTGGGACGGGGGTGTCCACGACGTACCGGCCGGTAACGGGGGCTGCTTGCTCGGCAGTACCCTTCCCTTCGGCACTTCACCAAAACTTCACGAACGGAGCCCCCCATGGCAGCACTCGGCTGGAAGATCCACGGAGACGGGAAGCGCGTCGAACCCGGCGCCGTGGTCAGCACCGACGAGCGCCTGAGCTGGCCCCGCACGATCGGGATCGGCATGCAGCACGTCGTCGCGATGTTCGGCGCGACGTTCCTCGTCCCGCTCCTGACCGGCTTCTCGCCCGCGACGACGCTGTTCTTCTCCGCGATCGGGACCATCGGGTTCCTGCTCATCACGCGCAACCGGCTCCCCAGCTACCTCGGGTCGAGCTTCGCGTTCATCGCTCCCATCACCGCCGCGACCGCCTCCGGGGGGCAGTCGGTCGCCGTCGGCGGGATCCTGGTGACCGGCGTCGTGCTCGCGCTCATCGGCGTCGTCGTGCACTTCGCCGGGCCGCGCTGGATCGACCTCACGATGCCGCCCATCGTGACCGGCACGATCGTCGCACTCATCGGCCTGAACCTCGCGCCCGCGGCGTGGAACAACTTCCAGCAGTTCCCCGTCACGGCCGTCATCACGCTGGCCGCGATCATCCTCATCACGGTGCTCTTCAAGGGCATCGTCGGGCGCCTCGCGATCCTGCTCGGCGTGATCGTCGGGTACGTCGTCGCGACGATCCGCAGCGAGGTCGACTTCGCACCCGTCGCCAAGGCGGCCTGGCTCGGCCTGCCCGAGTTCGTGACCCCCACGTTCGACGTCGCGGTGCTCGGCCTGTTCGTCCCGGTCGTGCTCGTGCTCGTCGCGGAGAACGTGGGCCACGTGAAGTCCGTCGCGGCCATGACGGGCAAGAACCTCGACGACCTCACGGGCCGCGCCCTGTTCGCCGACGGCCTCGCGACGACGTTCGCGGGCATCGGCGGAGGCTCGGGCACCACGACGTACGCCGAGAACATCGGCGTCATGGCCGCCACGCGCGTCTACTCGACCGCGGCCTACTAGGTCGCGGGCGCCACGGCCCTGGTGCTGAGCATGTCGCCCAAGTTCGGGGCGCTCATCGCGACCATCCCCGCGGGCGTCCTGGGCGGCGCGACGACCATGCTCTACGGCATGATCGGCATCCTCGGTGCGCGCATCTGGGTGCAGAACAAGGTCGACTTCTCCGACCCGGTCAACCTCACCACGGCCGCTGTCCCGCTCGTCGTCGGCATCGCGAACTTCACGTGGGTCATCGGCGACGTGACGTTCGAGGGCATCGCCCTGGGCACGGCGTCGGCGCTCGTGATCTACCACGTCATGCGCAACATCGCCCGGTGGCGCGGGACCTCGCAGGAGCCCGCGAGCCCGGCGTCGGTGCCGGGCGGCACGGAGATGGCGGAGCGCTGACCGTGCTGTCGGACCCGGGGTCGGTCAGGCAACCCCTGACCGGCCTCGGGTTCGGCCCGCGGGCCGTGTCTAGAGCTTGAGCCCCAGCACGTAGCCCTCGTCGGTCGGGACGCGTTCGAGACCCAGGTGCTCGTAGAAGCCGATCGCCGCGGTGTTCGTCTCCGAGACACCCAGGTGGACCCCCTGGACACCGCGCTCCCGCAGGGCGTCGAAGAGCACCTCGAGCAGGCGCCGCCCGTTGCCGCCGCCCTGGGCTGCGGGCAGCAGGTCGATGTGGAGATGCGCGGGGAAGAGGTCGACCACCGCACGGTCCGCCGTCGACGGGGCGTGCATGGCGCGCACCAGGCCGGCGTCGTCCGTGTCCGGGACAAGTGTGTCCAGCGGATAGCGGGCCCGCAGGGCCGGCCACCAGTCGCGCTCGCAGCGTTCCTCGAACGCCGCCGTGTCCCTGGTACCGACGACGTATCCGAGCGCGCCGGACCCGTCGTCGACCACGAACGCGAGGTCCGGCTCGAACGCCAGGTAGGCACCGAGGTAGATCTCGCCGAGCAACCGGGGGTCGCGATACCTCTCCGTGGCGTCGCCGCCGTCGGCACCCGTCCGCAGGCAGATGTCGTACAGACGCTCGACCTCGCGAGGATCGGTGGTGCGAGCAGGGCGGATCGGGAGGGAGACCATCGTGTGCCGGACCGTTCGAGAGCAGGGAGGAGGAGACGCCGCGCCCAGACAGTAGCCGCGAACCCGGCGCAGGGCCACCGGGATGTGCGTGCCGTCGGGGAGTGCGTCAGCCTCCTACGGCCTGCTCCCCCTCGGCGGGTACCTCGTCGGCCGGCGGCTCCTCTGCGGGCGGCGCCGGCGGCACGTAGGCCTCCCGCGGGGTGATGGTCTCGACCGCGACGCACTTCGCCGGGTTGGCCAGGGGCACCGCGGGGTCGATCTCCACGAGCTCCTCGTCCACCAGGTTCACGAAGTTCTCGCCGAGCACCAGGTCGACGCTCGCGTCCGCACGGTTGTCGAGCACCAGGACCGGGTCCTGGTAGTGCGCTGCGAGCGTGTACGCCTGCGCGACCCCGTTCACGCCGAACGAGATCTGCGTGCTGTGCTGGGTCGTGCCCTTGCCGGCGGGGGTCTGGAGATTGCCGACCAGGGCGATCGTGAAGCCGCGGTTGCGGAGGACCTGCTCGTTGGCGGCGCCCAGACCGCCCTTGCCCGTGGCGTTGAAGATCCGGACCTGGACGTCGCTGTAGGTGACAGGCAGGGTGCCCTCGGCGAGGCACGGGGTCTTCGCGTCGGCGATGACACCGTCGACCTTGGGAGAGCTGAACTGGCGGTCGAAGGGAGGCTCGACGGCACCCGTGTAGACCGCCAGGGCGCCGATGCCGGTGATCGCCAGGAACGCGACGAGCAGCCCGAAGACCACTGCCTGCCGCTCGTGCATGCGCCGTCGGCGGACGGTTCGAGAGGGATCGGAGCCAGGCTGCGTGGTCACGCCAGAAACCTACCCGACCGAGGGGGCGTTGAGCATGAGCACACGGGCGTGCAGGATGGCGCGCTGCTGCAGGGCTGCGCGGACCGCCCTGTGGAGGCCGTCCTCGAGGTAGAGGACCCCCTGGTACTCCACGACGTGCGCGAACAGGTCACCATAGAACGTCGAGTCCTCCGAGAGCAGGTTGTCGAGGTTCAAGGTCCGCTTGGTCGTCACGAGCTCGTCGAGCCGGACCTGACGGGGCGGGACGCTCGACCAGTCCTTGGGCGTGACCAACCCGTGATCCGGGTACGGGCGCCCGTCACCGACGGCCTTGAAGATCATGCGGGCCAGTCTAGGGGGAGCCCTCGGCGCGTTGCCGCGGATCGCGCCACGTCGCCCCACAACTCCACAGGCCCCGCACATCCGGCCCTCACTGCCCGCTCGGGGACCGGGGGCACGTCACGCACCTCCCACGTCCCGGCGCCGGAACCCGGCGTAGGCGACCGCGACGAGGGCTCCGGCGATCGCGGCCAGCACGAGCACGGGCCCGAGCGAGAACGGGTCGAGCGGCACCTGGGGCACGTGCGTGAAGGGCGACAGGTCGCGGACCCGCTGCGGCAGCCCGAACAGCTCGCCGAGCTGACCGACGACCAGGAAGACGGTGACGACGCCCCAGCCCAGGGCCACGAGCCGAGGCCGCCACGCGTACAGCACCAGGACGAGCCCGGCGACGACCAGGGCGGCCGGGACCTGCACGAGCCCGGCCCCGACGGCGTCGCCGAGAGCGTCGGCCCAGCCACCCGACACGAGCGCGTGCCCCAGACCCATCATGATCCCGGCCCACAGCGGGACGGCGACGACGCCCGCGACCAGCAGCACGACCGAGGCCGTCAGGTACCGCGTCCGGGAGGTGCCCGTCGCGAGCACCAGCTCGGCCCGACCAGAGGTCTCCTCGGCGTGGACCCGGGACACGAGCGTCACGGCGAACGCCGCCGCGGCGATCCCGACGAAGCCCATGATCGCGACCTGGAAGACCTGTGCGAGCGCCCCGGCCCCGCCGAGCTGCGCGATGACCTGCTGCATCTGCGGGGACGACCCGGCGACGTCGTCGACCGAGTCCAGCAGGAAACCGACGAGCAGGCAGTACGCCCCGACTCCCAGCGTCCACGACACGATGCCGGGGAGCTGGAGGCGCGTCGCGAGCGCGAGCGGGCTCACGAGCGACGCGGAACCGGCCGGCCCGGCGCGCGGCTGGACGAGGCCCGCGCCGAGGTCCCGCCCGAGCGAGAGCCGGGCTGCGACCGCCACGCCCGCGACGAACAGTACGAGGCACAGCAGTGCGGGACCCCAGGCGTTCGCGCCGAAGGGGTCGATCTCCTGGACCCACCCGACGGGCGAGACCCAGTGCAGCCAGTCCGCGGCGTCGATGTCGGCCACGCCGCGCAGCGCGTACCCCGCGACGAGCAGCAGGACGCCGATCGTGTTGGCGGTCCGCGACGACGTCGCGACCTGGGCGCACACGGCCCCGATGCCGGTCGCGGCCAGGCCGAGCGCCGCGAACTGGAGGCCGAACGCGACGGACGAGGCGCCGTCGGCCCCCTGTGCCACGAACATCGCGGCCATGGACGCGCCCGTGACCACGGACATCCCGGCCGCGACGAGGACCCCCGTCGCGAGCGGTGCGAGCGACCCCACGCGGGCCGCGCGCACGAGCTCGAGCCGGCCCGTCTCCTCCTCCTTGCGCGTGTGGCGCACCACGGTCAGCACGGCGAGGACGCCCAGCACCAGGACCATGAACAGGCCCACGCGCCAGGTGGCCGTCGAGGCGACGGACCCGGTGTGCTCGAGCGGCCCGAGCAGCGCGAGGAACGCGCTGTTGGTGCCCATGCTCGCGGCGAGCTCGTCGCGCTCGGCCTGCGTCCCGTAGACGGTGGCGACCGACGAGTACGTGACCGCGACCATGAGCAGCACCACGACCACGTACACGGGCAGGACGATGCGGTCGCGGCGCAGCGCGAGGCGGGTCAGGGCGCCCGTGCCCGCGAACGCTCCGCGCAGGGACAGGGGAGGGGCCGACACCCGCGACGGGGCCGGGGCCGTCGCCGACGAGGCGAGCGTGGTCATCTCAGGGCCTCGCCGTCGAGCAGGGCGAGCTCGTCGCCGTACTGCCGCAGGAACAGCTCTTCGAGCGAGGGAGGCTCGATCGTCAGGCCGTGGGGTTCGAGGTCGGCGAGCGCACGCGTGACCTGGGGCAGGGCGTCGTCGTCGACGTGGAAGGTCACGTGCGAGCCGTCGGCGACGAGGTCGTGGACCCCGGCCAGGCCCGCGAGACCGCCCGTGAGGTCGGAGGTACCAGCCGCGCCGGCTCTGCGCCCGGCCCCCGGCCCGACGGTCACGACGACCTTGGACCGCGTCAGGTGCCGCAGCTCGCGCAGGGTCCCGGACTGCACGGCGCGGCCGCCCCGGATGATCGTGACGGTGTCGCACAGCGCCTCGACCTCGGCGAGGATGTGGCTCGACAGCAGGACCGACGTGCCGCGCGAGGTCGCCTCGCGCACGCAGTCCTGGAACACGGCCTCCATGATCGGGTCGAGGCCCGACGTCGGTTCGTCCAGCACGAGCAGCTCGGCGTCGGCGCTCAGCGCGGCGACGAGCGCGACCTTCTGCCGGTTCCCCTTGGAGTAGGTGCCTGTCTTCTTGGTCGGGTCGAGCTCGAAGCGTTCGAGCATGCGGGCCTTGCGCCGTCCGTCGACGGCCGCGCCGCGCAGGCGCAGCAGCAGGTCGATCGTCTCGCCGCCCGAGAGCTGGGGCCAGAGCGTGACGTCGCCCGGGACGTAGGCGAGGCGCCGGTGCAGCGACACGGCGTCGCGGAACGGGTCGCCGCCCAGCAGGGTCGCGGTGCCGGCGTCGGGGCGCAGGAGGCCCAGCAGGACCCGGATGGTGGTGGACTTCCCGGCACCGTTGGGTCCGAGGAAGCCCGCGACCTCTCCGGCACGGACCGTGAGGTCGAGCCCGTCGAGGGCCTTGGTGGTGCCGAACGACTTGTGCAGGTCGTGGATCTCGACGGCGGGCCCGCGGGGGGCGGGGGCCGTGCGTGCGGTCGCGGTCATGGTTCCTCGTCGGGTGAGGGAGGGTGCGAAGGGGAGGGGGACGGTCGTGGGCCAGGGTCGGGCGGGAGCGGCGCCAAGGTACCCGACGGCGCCGCTCGCCCCGGAGGGACCGGCTGCGGACCGCGTCCGTCGTGCTGGGGCTACCGGGCCGGCGCTGCGGCCTGTCCGCGGGGTGGCGGCTCGGCGTACCGGAGGTATGCGTCGAGGAGCGTGCGGTCGGTGAGGAACCCGTCCGTGAAGAGCTCGATCGACGGCAGGCCGTGCCGGTCGACGTACCCGCGGACGACGGCCCCGGTGTCGCCCGGGTCGGCGGGCGGGTTCAGCGTGAGGTCGAGGAGGATCGTGCCGAGAGACTGCGTCACGAGGTAGCGGGCGCGCGCTCTCTCGTCGAGCGAGGGCTTGATGGTCCCGGTGGCGACCCCGTCCGCGACGTAGGCCACGGCGTCGTCGATCAAGCTCTCGACGAAGGAGCGGGCGAGGTCGCCGCCCTCCTGGAGGCTGCGGAGGACGTAGCCGAGCACGGGACCGTACTCCTCGATCGACGAGAGCTGCGCGAGGACGTCCATGGGGCTGCCGCGGGAGCCGTGCTCGTCGCCCAGGACGTTGCGCTTGTTCTCGCGGACGAGGACGAGGACGTGCTCGTCGCACGCACGGCGCAGCCCCTCCTTGGACCCGAAGTGGTGGATGACGAGTCCCGGGCTGACCCCGGCGTCGGCCGCGATGGTGCGGACCGGGACCCGGAATCCCTCGGACGCGAAGCGGAGCAGGGCGGCGTCGCGGATCCGGGCACGCCCGGTGAGGTCCGGGACGTCGGGCGTCTCCGGGACGTCCGACGTCCGCGGGCCCGTGCCGGTCGGGACCGGACCGGCAGCCGGGGGTGCTGAACGCATGTTCAACACGCTAAACACTTGTTCAGCAGGGCACAAGGGGTACGCCTCAAGAAGGCGTCAAGGTTCGAGGCCGTCGCCGACGCGGCCGGAGTGGCCGAGAGTCCGTCGCGAGGATGACGGCCGACCCTCTCCGGACGGACCGGCGGATCAGGGACGGACCAGGGGAGTCCCCGATGTGCGCGCACCGGGCCCCGGCGTACCGTCGAAGCATGAGCCACATCCTCGCCAGACCGCGCCACGGCGCCGTGATCGCCGGTGTCTGCGCGGGCCTCGCCCGCCGCTTCGACATCAGCCCGACGCTCGTCCGCGTCATCGCGGTCGCCTCGTGCATCCTGCCGGGACCGCAGGTCCTGGCCTACGTCGTCCTGTGGATCATGCTGCCCCGCGACCCCGAGTGAGCCCTCTGCCGCGTGCCCGTGGCCGTCAGAGCCGCAGAGCGAGCCAGCGCTGCGCGTACCGGTCGTCGTTGAACGCCGGGACGTCCACGTACCCGCGTCCCGCGTAGAGCGCCAAGGCCTCGACCAGGTCGTGCCGGGTGTCGAGCCGCACCACCTCGGCGCCGAGGTCCCGAGCCGCGGACTCGGCCGCGTCGAGCAGAGCCGTGGCGATGCCGCGTCCGCGGAACGCAGGGTCGACGAAGACGCGCTTGAGCTCGGCGGTCGGCGCGGAGGCGTCGCGTGCGAGCACGACGCCCGCGCACCCCGCGGCCACGGGGCCCTCGCGGCCGTCCGCCCAGGCGAGGTGGAACGAGCCTCCGGGAGCAGCCGGTCCCGAGGAGTCCTGGGCGGCGAAGCCCAAGACGAGGTCCTCCTGCGGGGTCGCGTGGCCGAAGAACCGGTCGCTCACCTCGGTGTAGTACCGGAACAGGATCGCCTGCGACTCCGGAGCGCGGACCGGGTGCTCCGCGACGCGCCAGGTCACCGCGAGGTCCGTGCGGAAGGGGCGGTCTGCAGGGGGCACGCCCGCCAGTATGCCCCGGGCGCACCGCGTTCCTGCCCGGTCGCCCGGGGCTTTTGTCCGGCAAGGGTCGGCATGGCACCATCCGAGGGTGCGCTCCCACCCCACCCGAACCGCCCTGCTGCCACTCTGCCTCGCCGTCGCCGCCATGACGCTCGCAGGATGCGTGTCCACCGCCTCGCCCATGGCGACCGCGGAGCAGACCCCCGCCGCAGCGCCTCCCGCGACGCCGATCTCGCCGTTCGACGGGGCGACCAGGGCGGGCGCGCTCCTGCTCGCCGCGGCAGGCGAGCTCGACCCGGCGATCCTCCCGGCGGGCTTCCACTACGTCGAGACCGTCGACCTCGACCTCTCGGAGTCGACGAGCTCGGTCTACGTCCAGGGGCAGCCCGGGGAGCAGGGGCCAGGGCTGTATGTCCACGCGGTGCACGCGGGCGTCACGGTCGAGAGCCTCGGCGACGACTGGACCCCCGAGGCCGTGCCCGAGCTCTCGGGCGAGGAGACGGTGACCGTGGCCTCGGACCCGGTCGGGCAGGACCGGTCGGTCGTCACGATCGACGCGCCCCCCGCGGGCACGGTGCGGCTCATCGGAGACGGCGTCTCGCGCGACGAGCTTCTCGCGACGGCGGAGCGTCTGCTCGACTCGGTGGGCTGACGTCTCGCCCACAGGTGCCCGCGAACGACGAAGGGCCCGCAGCGCACGCTGCGGGCCCTTCGGTCTGCGGAGGATGGGGGATTCGAACCCCCGAGGGCTTTTAACCCAACACGCTTTCCAAGCGTGCGCCATAGGCCACTAGGCGAATCCTCCGTGCTGCAGCGTCGACCCACGCGGGGCGTCAGGCAGCGTGTCGAGAATACCGGACGCCGGGCCTGCGACCGAATCGGCCCGTCCCGGGCGGTGTCCGGCACCGCCTTCCGGGACCGCGTCGGCTCGGGGGGACCGGTTTCGACCGGGGGGCCGGGGGCCGGTTTCGGACGACCGGCCCTCCTGGGCTAGGCTGGGTCCAGACCCCTCGTGCGGCGCTATCTCACTGAACTCCCCCAGGGCCGGAAGGCAGCAAGGGCAGGTGGGCTCTGGTGGGTGCACGGGGGGTCCTTTCATGCCCCGGCCAGATGTGGCCTGCGTCATAGACGACGCGGCGATATCGCCCCAAACCCGTACGTATCGCCTGCGACCAGCCACGATGTGGACGAAATTCCCTCCAGCATCTGGAATATCGACCATCGCAGTGGTTTTGAGGCGACGAGCGTGCGCATCATGGAGCCATGACCCGCCCCACGAGCACCGAGCTCACGACGCACCGCGCAGCCACCGGCTGCCGAATGTCGTGTCGCTCCGTCCTGCGTGGCGCCGGTCGAATGTGCTGTCAGCTCTGACCTGACCCCAGCACCGCACCGCCCGCTTCGCGAGCGCAGCCCGGAGACGACCGGAGCCCGCGCCGCAGCGCCCCGCCTCATCCCTTCCTGAACCACCGACCACCGGTGACGTGTCCTCGCGACGCGCGCTCCGTCGTCGGGCAGGAGGACGTTCCACCTCCCACCCCGTCACCACCGTGACGCTCCCTCACGGACGCCCTGCGACAACCGCCGGCGCCCGTCACCGGAAGGACAGACCATGCTCCGCAAGAACCTCACCCTCGCTGCGATCGCGGCCACCGCAGCCCTCACGCTCGGAGCGTGCGCCACGACCCCCACCGACAGCGGTGCCGCGGCAGGCAGCGCCGACGACGTCGTCAAGATCGGCGTGGTCGGCGCAGCCGACGACAAGTGGGCCGTGTTCGAGAAGGTCGCCAAGGAAGAGGGCCTGAACATCGAGATCGTCGACTTCGGCGACTACCAGCAGGCCAACCCGGCGCTCGCGCAGGACCAGATCGACCTCAACCAGTTCCAGCACCTGCAGTTCCTCGCGGGCTACAACGTCGAGGCCGGAGACGACCTCCAGCCCATCGGCGCCACCGCGGTCTACCCGCTCGCGCTCTACTCGACCAAGCACACGGCGCTCGAGGACATCCCCGCGGGCGGCGAGATCGCGGTCCCCAACGACGCGACCAACCTCGCCCGCGCGCTCCTGGTCCTCCAGGAGGCGGGGCTCATCGAGCTCAAGGACGGCGGCAGCTCGCTGTCGACCGAGGCCGACGTGCTCCCGTCCTCCAAGGTCAAGGTCACCCCCGTCGACGCCGCGCAGACCGCGATCTCGCTCCAGTCCGTCGACGGCGCGATCATCAACAACGACTTCCTCGAGGACGCCGGTCTCGCCCCCGAGGACGCCCTGTTCCAGGACGACCCCGACTCCTCGGCCTCCGAGCCCTACATCAACGTGTGGGTCGCCCGCGCCGCGGACAAGGACGACGAGACGCTCCTGAAGATCGCCGCCCTCTCGCAGAACGAAGAGGTCGTCGCCGCCGAGAAGAAGGCCTCGGGCGGCACCGCGGTCATCAAGGACAACTCCGCGGCCGACCTCCAGGAGATCCTCGCGGGGATCGAGGAGAACTACCGCGCCCAGGGCTGAGCCCTCGGCGTGAGCCACCGGTGCCCGACGACGTCACCCACCGTCGTCGGGCACCGGCGTCCCCTCGCCCGACGCACCACCAGCGTGTTCGACTGTCCGTACACGCGTCCCCCGCACACGGTGCGAGGTCACGCGGCCCTCACGAGGGGCCCGGCCACCGCACCCCCGCACGAGAGGTTCCTCCGTGAGCACCACCTCGGACACGATGGTCCGATTCCGCGACGTGACGAAGGTCTTCGGGACCGGCTCGTCCGCCGTGACGGCCGTCGACGGCGTCACCCTGGACATCCGGGCAGGTGAGATCTTCGGCGTCATCGGCTACTCGGGCGCGGGCAAGAGCACGCTCGTCCGGCTCATCAACGCGCTCGAGCCCGTCACCACCGGGAGCGTCGTCGTCGACGGGGACGAGGTGAGCGCACTCTCCGAGCGCGAGCTGCGGCCCGTGCGCGCGAGCATCGGCATGATCTTCCAGCAGTTCAACCTGCTGTCCTCACGGACCGTCGCCGGGAACGTGGCCTACGCGCTCAAGGTCGCGGGCTGGGACAAGCCGCGCCGCGAGGCCCGCGTCGCCGAGCTCCTCGAGTTCGTGGGGCTCTCCGACAAGGCCAAGGCCTACCCGTCGCAGCTCTCGGGCGGGCAGAAGCAGCGCGTCGGGATCGCCCGTGCGCTCGCCACGTCGCCCAAGCTCCTGCTCGCCGACGAGGCGACGAGCGCCCTGGACCCCGAGACGACGCGCGACGTGCTCGCGCTCCTGCGCCGCGTCAACGCCGAGCTCGGTGTGACGATCGTCGTCATCACACACGAGATGGACGTCGTGCGCTCGACCTGCCACCGGGTCGCGGTCATGGAGCACGGCAAGGTCGTCGAGGTCGGCGAAGTCTACGACGTGTTCTCCTCGCCGCAGGCCACCGCGACCAAGAAGTTCGTCGGGACGGCCCTGCGCGACCGGCCCGGCCCCGACGCCCTCGAGCGCCTGCGCCGTCGGCACCCCGGACGGCTCGTGACCGTCGGGGTCCACGAGGACGGGACCTCGGGCGCGAGCCTGACCCGGCTCCTGCGCGAGCACGGGCTCGACGGCTCCGTGGTGTTCGGTGGGATCTCCGAGATCGGGGAGCGGCCCTTCGGCTCGCTCACGCTCGAGCTCGCGGGCGACGACGCCACGATCGCGGCGTTCCTCACCGAGCTCGCGGCGACCACCGACGTCGTGGACCTCGGGACCGCCGCCGACCCCCGCGACGACCCGCGCGTCGTGGCCGGGGCGAGCGACGAGTCGGGCGAGGCCGACGACGCGACCGGGGCTCCGCCGTCGGGCCGGGTCGACGAACCCGACCCGCGCGACGCGTGGCAGAGCGAGAGATGGCCCGGGACGGGCAGCACCGGCACCTCGGGGCTCGGTCGCCCCGGCACGCAGGGGACCCAGCCCGGTGACTTCGGCACCGAGCCCGGCACGTTCGGAGGCAAGCGATGAACCGCGACTGGTCCACCCTGCTGCCGATCCTGTGGGACGCGCTCGGCGAGACGCTCTACATGGTCTCGATCGCGCTCCTCGCGGGCGGGCTCGGCGGCCTGGTCCTGGGGCTCGCGCTCTACTGCACGCGCAAGGGCAACCTGCTGGCGAACAGCGTGGTGTTCAACGTCCTCAACGTGCTCGTCAACATCGTCCGGCCCATCCCGTTCATCATCTTCCTGACGATGATCTACCCCGTGACGCTCGCGGTCGTCGGGACGACGATCGGCACCGAGGCGTTCATCCTGCCGCTGTCCGTCATGACCGCGTTCGGGACCTCGCGCATCGTCGAGCAGAACCTCGTGAGCATCGACCCGGGCGTGGTCGAGGCCGCGCGCGCCATGGGCGCCTCGCCCTGGCGGATCATCCGGACGGTCCTCATCCCCGAGGCGCTCGCGCCGCTCATCCTGGGCTACACGTTCATCTTCGTGGCCGTGATCGACATGTCCGCGATGGCCGGGTACATCGGCGGCGGCGGCCTGGGCGACTTCGCGATCCGGTACGGGTACCAGCGGTACAACTGGGCCGTCACGGCCGTGACGGTCGTGGTCATCATCGTGATCGTGCAGGTCGTCCAGTTCTTCGGCAACTGGCTCGCGCGCAAGGTCCTGCGGCGCTGAGGCGCGGCCGACGGCCGCGGGCAGCGCGGCCGTCGGCCCGCTGTGCGCGCTGTCAGCCACGCCGTCTAGAGTTGCCGGGGTGAGCACCGCCCTGTACCGCCGCTACCGGCCAGAGACCTTCGCCGAGGTCATCGGGCAGGACCACGTCACCGGACCACTGCGGCAGGCGCTGCGCAGCGGACGAGTGAACCACGCCTACCTCTTCTCCGGCCCTCGCGGCTGCGGCAAGACGACCTCGGCGCGCATCCTCGCGCGCACCCTGAACTGCGCACGCAACACCGAGGAGACGCCCGTCGACACCCCCTGCGGGGAGTGCTCGTCGTGCGTCGAGCTCGCGCGCGGCGGGTCCGGCAGCCTCGACGTCATCGAGATCGACGCGGCCTCGCACAACGGTGTCGACGACGCCCGCGAGCTGCGCGAGCGCGCGACCTTCGCGCCCGCCCGCGACCGGTACAAGATCTTCATCCTCGACGAGGCCCACATGGTCACGCCGCAGGGCTTCAACGCGCTCCTCAAGCTCGTCGAGGAGCCCCCGCCGCACGTGAAGTTCATCTTCGCGACGACCGAGCCGGACAAGGTCATCGGGACCATCCGCTCGCGCACGCACCACTACCCGTTCCGCCTCGTCCCTCCGGACGTCCTGGGTCCGTACCTCGAACAGCTCTGCGCCGCGGAGGGCGTGACCATCGGCACGGGCGTCGTACCCCTCGTGGTCCGCTCGGGCGGCGGCTCGGTGCGTGACTCGCTGTCCGTCATGGACCAGCTCATCGCGGGCGCGGAGGCCGGGAGCGTCGACTACGAGCGCGCCGTGGACCTGCTGGGTTTCACGCACGCCTCGCTGCTCGACGACGTCGTGGAGGCCCTCGCGGCCCGCGACGGCGCGAGCATCTTCCGGGTCGTCGAGCAGATCATCACCACGGGCCACGAGCCGCGCCGCTTCGTGGAGGACCTCCTCGAACGCCTGCGCGACCTCATCGTCATCTCCGTCTCGGGCGGCGCTGCGGACGCCGTGCTGCGCGACGTCCCGTCCGACCAGCTCGACCGCATGAAGACCCAGGCGCAGAACCTCGGCGCGGCTGAGCTCTCGCGCGCGGCGGACCTCGTCAACGCGGCGCTCACCGAGATGAGCGGCGCCACGTCGCCCCGCCTGCACCTCGAGCTCCTGTGCGCGCGCCTCCTGCTCCCCGGCGTGGACGACGGCGCCGCGGGGCTCGCGGCGCGCATCGACCGGCTCGAGCGAGGCGGCCTCGGGGTCGCGGGCATCGCGCCCGTCGCGGCCGCGCCGCGCCCGGGAGGTCCCGAGGGCCTCGTCGCCCCCGCGCCGCGTGGCCCGCGGGTCGAGGACGACGCACCCGTCGTCCCCGTGAGCGGGCTCAGCGGGGCTGCTGCCGCCCGGGCGGCGCTCCAGGCCCGCAAGGCAGGGGAGGGGGCGGCACCTGCGGCCGCCGAGCCGCAGGCCGCTGCGCTCACGAGCGACGTCGCCTCCGCGGGCGAGACGGCGGGTGCTGCGGGCGAGAGCGAGGACTGGCCCGTCGTCGTGCCGGTCGGCACGGGCGAGCCCGCGACGAGCGAGGTGGCGACGGACGCACCTGTCGGGACGCCGGTCGTCGCCTCCCCGGTCGAGGGTGGTGCTGCCGCGTCCGTCGCGCCGGACGACGCCGCCGCCCCTGCCGCGCACCTCGGTTCGGTGACGGCACCCGAGGACGCGCGGGTCGAGCCGGCTCCCGCACCTGCTGCGGCCACCCAGGCGCCCGTCGCGCCGGTGGCTGCGGTCCAGCCCCCGGCCGCCCCGGCGCCCGCCGCTCCGGCGCCCGCGTCGAGCGATGTCGACGCGCTCAGCACCGACGTCCTGCGTCGACGCTGGCCCGAGGTCCTCCAGACTCTGAGCTCGAGCCGCGTCACGTGGTCGCTCGTGAGCGGCAACGCGCAGGTCGGGGAGCTCACGCCGGACACCCTGTACCTCGCGTTCCAGACGCCGGCGCTCGCGCGGACCTTCTCCACGTCCCGGCACACGGGGGCCGTCCAGGAGGCCGTCTACCAGACCCTCGGCTTCCAGGTCCGGGTCGAGGCCCGCCTCGACGAGGGCGGCGGCTCGGCCCCGAGCGCTCCCGTCCCGGACGCGCCGCCTGCGCCGCGCCGGGACGAGCCGTCCGACGACGGCGCACCGGGCGCCCCTGCTGGTCCGGCCGCGGGAGGCCCCGCGCCGACCGCACCGCCGACCGCACCGTCGAACGGCCCCGGCGGTTCCGGACCTGAGGCCGTCGTGCCGGTCGGCGAGCCCGTCGGCGTGGTCTCGGCACCCGGGGGACCTGGGGTGCAGTCGGCCCCGTCAGCCCCGAACGGTCCGGGTGCTGTCCGGCCCTCGGGCCCCGGTGCGCAGGGAACGGCCTCCGTGCAGCACGGCGGCGTCGCGCTCCAGGAGCGCCCGGCAACCCGGCCCGCCTCCGCTCCCCGCACCGCGCCGGAGGCCGAGCCGGTCGTCAACGCGGCCGACGAGGCCTGGCTCGCGGGTCTGCCCGTGACCGAGCCCCCCGTCGACTACGACGAGGGCCACGAACCGCCGCCCGCGGAGCAGGGGCGAGCGGCGTCGTCGGGCAGCAGGCCTGCTCCCCGTCCCACCGCGCCTTCTCAGGCCTCCGCGCCGTCGGCGCCCAGCGCCCCGACGCCCGCCGTCCCCACCGGGCCCGCGCCTGGCGTGCGCGAGTCGCGCCGTCAGACCCTCGAACGGCAGGCCGCCGAGCAGAGGGCCCGACAGTCGTCGGCGCGCGTCGCGGTCTCGATGGACGACGACTCGCCGTCCGACGACGACCCGGACCTCGCGTCGTCGGGCCTGGTCGGCGCGCCGCTCGTGGCTCAGCTGCTGGGCGGCGTCGTGATCGACGAGACCATCGACACCGGGCTCTGACCGTGAGCCCGCGCGGCGAGCTCCACCACGTCGAGCTGTGGGTCGAGGACCTCGACACCGCGGAGAGCTCGTGGGCGTGGCTGCTCGACGAGCTCGGCTACACGCGCTTCCAGACGTGGGCCTCGGGCCAGAGCTGGCTGCGCGGGGCGACGTACATCGTGCTCGAGGCGAGCCCCGCCGTCCGCGCCGAGAAGCACGACCGCCTGCGCCCCGGCCTCAACCACCTGGCGTTCTCGGGCGGTCGCCCGAGCGAGGTGGACGACCTGGCGGCGCGCGCGGCCGAGCACGGGTGGAGCCTGATGTTCGCGGACGCCCACCCCTACGCGGGCGGCCCCCAGCACTACGCGGCCTACCTCGAGAACGCCGACGGCTTCGAGGTGGAGATCGTCGCGGCGGACGACTGACACGACGCCTGACACACGGCCCGCGACGCCTGCGCGCGGCGGACCTCGGAGTCGGTGGCGCCACGTAGGCTGGGGGAGTGTATGAAGGCGCGGTCCAGGACCTGATCGACGAGCTCGGCCGACTCCCCGGAGTCGGCCCCAAGAGTGCCCAACGCATCGCGTTCCACCTCCTCGCGGCCGACGCCGCGGACGTGCGGCGGCTCGCCGACGCGCTCACCGAGGTCAAGCTGCGCGTGCGGTTCTGCGAGATCTGCGGCAACGTCGCGGAGTCGGAGCAGTGCCGCATCTGCCGTGACCCCCGGCGCTCCGCAGAGGTCATCTGCGTCGTCGAGGAGCCCAAGGACGTCGTCGCGATCGAGCGCACGCGCGAGTTCCGCGGCAAGTACCACGTGCTCGGTGGGGCCATCAACCCCATCGACAACGTCGGCCCCGACGACCTGCGCATCCGCGAGCTCCTGACCCGGCTCGCCGACGGCGCGGTCCAGGAGGTCATCCTCGCGATGGACCCCAACGTCGAGGGCGAGGCCACGGCCACCTACCTCACGCGCATGCTCTCGCCCATGGGGTTGCGCGTGTCCCGCCTGGCGTCCGGGCTGCCGGTGGGTGGAGACTTGGAGTACGCCGACGAGGTGACGCTCGGGCGGGCGTTCGAGGGACGGAGGGTCGTCAGTGGTTGAGACCGAAGAGGCCGTGGGGTCGGACCTGAGGTCCGTCGCCGCCTCGGTGTCCGCGCAGGCGCGCACCTTCCTCACGACGACCGCCGAGGTCGCCTCGGGCGCCGCCCCGGAGGCCGCGATCCCGCTGCTGCTCCTGGCCACGTCGGACCTGCTGGCCGTCGGCGCACGGCTCGGCGCCATGATGGACGTCGTCCCGGACCAGCGCTTCGAGCCCGACGCCGGGCCCGAGACCGACCTCGACCCGTTGCGCGAAGGCCTGGCCCGGCTGCTCGACGGTCTCGACGACTACCCGGAGATCGAGGACCCCGTGCTGGGCGCGGTCGTCGGGCAGGCGTCGGTGTCCGGGGACATCGCGTGCATCGCCGAGGCCCTGGCCAAGGGGCTCCAGCACTACGACTCGGGCCAGGAGCTCGAGGCCCTGTGGTGGTGGCAGTTCTCCTACCTGTCGTTGTGGGGCGAGCGGGCCGCGAGCGCGCTGCGCGTCCTGCAGCTCGTGCTCGCGCACCTGCGGCTCGACGTCGAGGACGACGTCGCCGCCGAGGCGGAGTACGACGCGCTGCACGCCTGATCCACGACCGCCCGCGTCGTCGGGCGCAGGTCTGAGCGACGCCGGACGGGCGCGACCACGCGGTCGCGCCCGTCCTGACGTCACCCCTCACGCCACGCGCGTACCGCGCGGCAGCTTCACGGTCGGGATGCGCAGGCGACGCACGGCCAGCACCACGCCTCCCGCCCCGAGGAGCAGGTTCGCACCGAGGCCCCACGGCCAGACGGCGGAGTCGTCCGGCTCCGGGGCGTCGACGGGGCTCGCGCCCCCACCGCACCAGTCCTGCTCGGACGCGGGCCCCGTCCGGGCTGCACGCACGCCTGCGCGGATCAGCGACAGCGGGTCGGACGCCGAATAGTACGGGTCGCCGTCGTCCGCGTGCGTGGGCTCGGGGGCCGCGTCGGCGACGATCACGAACGGGTTGACCGCGAGGAGCCACCAGGTCCTCTCGGTGTGGGTCTGCGGAACGGTCACCGTCTCCCAGACGCACTCGGGCAGGTCGGTGGACTCCCAGTCGTGGTCGGAAGGCACGGTCCAGACCTGGATCCTGCTCTCCTGGGTGACCAGCGGGGTCGTGAGCCCGAACAGGAGCAGGCTCACGACCGTGAGCCCCGCGACGGTCAGGTAGGTCAGGACCGCGGAGCCCGACGTCTTGGTCGTGAGCGCCGAGAACCCGAGCCCGATCGCACAGACCACGGCGAGGAGCACCGCGAGCAGCAGGACCGTCGTGACGAGCGCCAGGAACGAGACCCCGCCCGCGACGAGCGCCCACGCGATGAACGGGATGCTCACGACGAGGAACGCGAGCGCCGCGCTCCACGCCGCGACGAGCTTCCCGACGACGATCTCCGCCGCGGTCAGCAGCGTCACCTGGAGAGTCGCGAGGGTCCCGGCGTTCCGGTCGCCGTTGATCGCGGAGGCGCTGAGCGTCGGGGCCACGAGCAGGCCGAGGAACAGGACGAAGAAGACCACGGCGCCGAAGATGATCGGGCCGTACTGCACGTCGGAGCCGTTGTCGTATCCCGTCGTGAAGGAGAGGGCCCCCGACGTCAGGAGCGTGATGCCGCCGACGACCACGAACCACACGACGAGCGCGATCTTCCACCGGGTCGAGCGCACGCGCTGACGCAGCTCGAGCGTCGCGACGGTCTTGACCCCGTGCCACGACAGCGACCAGTCGCCGCGCTTGTCCGGCGTGCTCGCGCTGCCCGTCGGGGCCGTCCCGGTCGGCTGGGGGGAGAGGAACTGCTGGGTGCTCATCGACGCTCCTCCTCGAGGGCGAGGTAGGCCTGTTCGAGGATGCCCCCGGCGGGGGCGCTCGCGACGACGGGGACCCCGGCGACGACCGCGTCGCGCAGGAGCGCTGCGGCCGAGGCGTCGCTGTCGAGGTCGACCAGCGCGGCGCCGTCGGGCTCGGTGCCGAACACGACCCCCGCCCCGGTGAGCCAGGTGTGCAGCGCGACCGGGTCGAGCGCGCGCACGCGCCACGTGCGCCGCGTCGTCGCGGCCTCGCCCACCGTCTCCGACGCGACGGTACGCCCGCGCGAGAGGAAGACGGCGTCGTCGGCCATCTCGTCGAGCTCGGTCAGCACGTGGCTCGAGATGAGGACGGTCTTGCCGCGGGCCGCGAGCTCGCGCACGAGGACGCGCAGGTCGACGCGCGAGCGCGGGTCGAGGCCGCTCGCGGGCTCGTCGAGCAGCAGGACGTCCGGGTCGTGGACCAGCGCGCGAGCCAGGCCCAGGCGCTGCTTCTGCCCGCGGGACAGGACGCTCGCCGGGCGGTCGGCGTACTCCTCGAGGTGCACCAGGGCCAGCAGCTCGGCCGCGCGCGCGGCTCCCACCGCGGCAGGGAGCCGGTAGGCGGCGGCGAACGTCGTGAGGACCTCGCGGGCCGTCAAGGAGTCCCAGGTGCCGAACGCGTCGGGCATCCACCCGGTGCGGGCGCGCGCCGCGAAGCTCTGCGTGACCGGGTCGAAGCCCGCGACGCGCACGCTGCCCGTGTCCGGGGTGAGGAGGCCCGCGAGGACGAGCAGGAGCGTCGTCTTGCCCGAGCCGTTGGGCCCCACCAGCGCCGTGACCCGGCCGGGGCGCGCCACGAGGTCCACGCCGTCGACCGCGCGCACCGCCCCGAACGCGCGCCGCACGCCCTGGGCGACGATCCCGCCGGGGGCGGCGGCGCCGTCGGGCGCGTGGTCCGGGCCCGGTGCCGCGGGCGCCTCGGGCGCCACGGGCACCTCCGGCCCGACGGCGTCGCTCCCCGACGGTGCGGTGGCGTCCTGGGCGGGTCGTGGTGCGGGAGGCGTCGCGGGCGGGTCGGCCTGTCCGGGTGGTCGGTGCTCTGCTGGATCCCCCTGGGGAGCCCCTGTGCTCGTCATGGCGCCGAGCGTAGCGGTGCACGCCCCGGAGCGGTGCAGCCCGCCCGGGTGAGGCCCGGGCGGCTCGTGCGCCTCCTGAGTGACCCCTCCGCCGTCGTGCAAGACTTCCGTGTGACCTGGGACCTCGCCGCGACGCTGCCTCTCGTGGCGCACGCGCCTCTCGCTGCTGGCGACGGGATCGTGCTGCCCGGCTCGGGCGGGCTCGAGCTCAACCTCCTGACGATCGCCCTCCTGGTCCTCGCGGGCCTGACCGCGGGCTGGATCGACGCCGTGGTCGGCGGGGGTGGGCTCGTCCAGCTCCCCGCGCTGCTGCTCGTCCCCGGGATCAGCCCGGTCCAGGCGCTCGCGACCAACAAGCTCGCGAGCATCATGGGCACGTCCGTGAGCGCGACGACGTACTACCGGCGCGTGGGGCCGGACCTGCGGACCGCGGGTCCCATGGCGCTCGCGGCGCTCGTGGGGGCGGTGGGCGGTGCTGCGCTCGCGTCGAAGATCCCCGCCGAGCTGTTCAAGCCCATCATCCTGGTGGTCCTGATCGCCGTGGCGGCGTACACGATCGCCAAGCCCAGGCTCGGCCACACGACGAACCTGCGCTGGGAGGGCAACGGCCACCGGTGGGCCGCCGCAGGGATCGGGCTCGCGATCGGGTTCTACGACGGGCTGCTGGGCCCCGGGACGGGGACGTTCTTCGTGATCTCGCTCGTCAGCATCCTGGGGTACGCCTTCCTGCCCGCCTCGGCGCTCGCGAAGATCGCGAACTTCGCGACCAACGCCGGGGCGCTCATCTTCTTCGTCCCCTACGGCGCGGTGCTGTGGGGTCTGGGGCTCGCGATCGGGGCCGCGAACCTGCTCGGCGCGTACGTCGGGGCGCGCATGGCCGTGGCCAAGGGCAGCGGGTTCGTACGGGTCGCGTTCGTGGTCGTGGTGGGGGCGCTCATCTGCAAGCTGGGGTACGACGTCGTCACGAGCCTGGGGGAGTGACCGTGCGCGAGGAAGGGGTGTCGGGCGTGGCGGCGGTCGTCCTCGATCTCGACGGGACGCTCCTCGACCACGACGGGTCCGCGCGGGCGGCGCTCGCGGCCTGGCTGCCGAGCCTCGGCGTCGAGGCGACCGACGAGCTGGTCGCGGCGTGGTTCGCGGCCGAGGAGAGACATTTCTCCGCCTGGAGCTCGCGCGAGATCACCTTCGCGGAGCAGCGTCGGCGGCGCCTGCGCGACGTCCTGCCGCTCGCGGGCCTCGACCTGGACGTCGACCTGGGGAGCGACGCCGAGCTCGACGAGGTCTTCGCCGGGTACGCCGCGCACTACGAGGCGTCGTGGACCGCG
Organism: Oerskovia sp. PE-21s; assembly: GCF_056158145.1. Classification (NCBI taxonomy): domain Bacteria; kingdom Bacillati; phylum Actinomycetota; class Actinomycetes; order Micrococcales; family Cellulomonadaceae; genus Oerskovia; species Oerskovia sp. PE-21s. The sequence goes on along the minus strand of NZ_JBUXJM010000007.1, from coordinate 3,336 downwards.
TACGACGACGTGGAGCCGATGCTCGCGGTGCTCCAGGACCTGCCCGTGCGGCTGGCCGTCCTGACGAACGGGACCGACGAGCAGCAGCACGCCAAGCTCGGCGCCGTGGGACTCGTCGGTCGCCTGGGGCCCGTGTTCACGGCCGAAGGGCTGGGCGTCGCCAAGCCGGACCCGCAGAGCTACCTGCTGGTCTGCGCCGCGCTGGGGGTCGATCCGCGCGACGTGCTGCACGTCGGGGACCGGTACGACCTCGACGTCGTCGCCGCTCGGGCTGCAGGGCTCCGGGCCGTGCACCTGGACCGCACCGGACAGGGGCCGTTCGAGGAGCCCGCGCGCATCACGTCGCTGGCCGGGCTGACCCGGCTGGCCGGGCTGGTCTTGCGGGGAGGGGCGTGACGGCGCCGGAGGGCACCGGTCGCCCGGGGCCGAGACGGGTGGTCCGGTCCGAGACGGGTGGCTACGCACCTGACGGCGAGACCCGTCTCGTGCGCGAGCACCCGTCTCGCGGGCGGTCGCAGGTGACCGGCTGCCCACCCGCCGCCGAGAACGGGATGGAGGTCGCCAACGGCCTGGAAACGGCCCGAACCCCGTTCTCGGCGCCCGACCAGCACGGCGTCGGCGCTGGTCAGCGGGCGACCCCGGCCGCATCCTGAGCCCCCTCCCGGCGACCCCGGGCCCCGGGCTATCATCGACCGACTCGTAAAGCACCCGGCGGGCCGTTGAGAGAGACGGAGGCCGGCGACGTAACGGAGCAGCAAGTGGCACTTGTCGTGCAGAAATATGGTGGCTCGTCGGTAGCTGATGCGGAGAGCATCAAGCGGGTGGCGAAGCGCATCGCAGAGACCAAGCGGGCCGGACACGACGTGGTCGTCGTGGTCTCGGCCATGGGTGACACGACGGACGAGCTCATCGATCTCGCCCAGCAGGTCACCCCCCTCCCTCCCCAGCGCGAGATGGACATCCTGCTCACGGCAGGCGAGCGCATCTCGATGTCGCTGCTGGCGATGGCGATCAACAACCTCGGTGTGAAGGCGAAGTCGTTCACGGGCCAGCAGGCCGGCGTGATCACGGACGCCGTGCACGGCAAGGCGCACATCGTCGACGTCGTCCCGCACCGCATCCGCGAGACCGTCGAGAGGGGCTCGGTCGCGATCGTCGCCGGGTTCCAGGGCGTCACGCAGAGCACCAACGACGTCACGACGCTCGGCCGCGGCGGCTCGGACACCACGGCCGTGGCGCTCGCGGCGGGCCTGAGCGCCGACGTGTGCGAGATCTACACCGACGTCGACGGCGTGTTCACCGCGGACCCGCGCATCGTGCCGACGGCCCGCAAGATCGACCACATCTCCTACGAGGAGATGCTCGACATGGCGGCGAGCGGGGCCAAGGTCCTGGTGCTTCGCTGCGTCGAGTACGCGCGCCGCTACGGCGTGCCCATCCACGTCCGTTCGTCGTTCTCGACGAAGGCCGGGACGATCGTGTCGAACGACGCGCGCTCCGTGCCGAACGTCCCCCAGCAGGCTCCCGGCTCCCCGGCCGGCAACGAGGCAGAGGTCATCATGGAAGCTCCGATCATCTCCGGCGTCGCGCACGACCGCAGCGAGGCCAAGATCACCGTCGTCGGCGTCCCGGACGTGCCGGGCACGGCCGCACGCATCTTCGAGGTCGTGGCCGGTGCGGGCGCGAACATCGACATGATCGTCCAGAACGTCTCGGTCGCGGCCACGGGCCTGACGGACATCTCGTTCACGCTGCCCATGGACGACGGCGCCCTCGCGACCACGGCCCTGGACGCCGTGCGCGAGGAGATCGGCTTCGCGTCGCTCCAGTACGACGACCAGATCGGCAAGGTCTCGCTCATCGGGGCGGGCATGAAGTCGAGCCCGGGCGTCTCGGCGCAGCTCTTCGGTGCGCTGCGCGACGCGGGCATCAACATCGAGATGATCTCGACGTCGGAGATCCGTATCTCGGTCGTGACCCGCGCCGACAGCCTCGACGACGCGGTGCGGGCCATCCACACCGCGTTCGAGCTGGACGGCGAGAGCGAAGCAGTCGTCTACGCCGGCACCGGCCGTTGAGCGAGGAGAGAACCATGAGCAACCAGAACTCTGCAGGCCTCGTCGTCGGCGTCGTCGGGGCGACCGGTCAGGTCGGCGCCGTCATGCGTCGTCTGCTCGAGGAGCGCGACTTCCCGGTCGCGCAGATCCGCTACTTCGCGTCGGCGCGCTCCGCGGGCAGCACGCTGCCGTGGAAGGGCGAGGACGTCGTCGTGGAGGACGCGGCCACGGCCGACGTCTCGGGCCTCGACATCGCCCTGTTCTCCGCGGGCGGCGCGACCTCGAAGGCGCAGGCCGAGCGGTACGCTGCTGCGGGCGTCGTCGTGATCGACAACTCGTCCGCGTGGCGCATGGACCCGGACGTCCCGCTGGTCGTCTCGGAGGTCAACCCGGAGGCCATCCACGAGGCGCGCAAGGGCATCATCGCGAACCCGAACTGCACCACCATGGCCGCGATGCCGGTCCTCAAGCCGCTCGCGGACGAGGCCGGTCTGGAGCGCCTGATCGTGGCGACGTACCAGGCGGTCTCTGGCGCGGGGCTGGCCGGTGCGGCCGAGCTGCGCGACCAGGCGGTCGCGGGCGCCGAGCAGGACCTCACGGGTCTGGTGCACTCGGGCAGCGCGGTCTCGTTCCCCGCGCCGGACAAGTTCCCGCGCAACATCGCGTTCAACGTGGTGCCGCTCGCCGGCTCGATCGTGGACGACGGCGAGGAGGAGACCGACGAGGAGAAGAAGCTCCGCAACGAGTCGCGCAAGATCCTCGGCCTCCCGGACCTGCTGGTCGCGGGCACGTGCGTGCGCGTCCCGGTGTTCACGGGTCACTCGCTCGCGATCCACGCCGAGTTCGGGCAGGCCATCTCGCCGGACCGTGCGCGCGAGCTGCTCGCGGTGGCTCCGGGGGTCGCGCTCTCGGACGTCCCGAACCCGCTCGAGGCCGCAGGTGCCGACCCGTCGTTCGTGGGCCGTATCCGTACCGACCAGAGCGTGCCGGGCGGTCGCGGCCTGGTGCTGTTCGTGTCGAACGACAACCTCCGCAAGGGTGCCGCGCTCAACGCGGTGCAGGTCGCGGAGCTGGTCGCGGCGGACCTCGCGAGCAAGGCGTCGACCCCGGTGTGACCCGGCTGTCAGAACCAGCGTGACCCCGAGGTCGCGCTGGTTCTGACACGGACGACGCATCGCAGTGCCCGACGGCGCCCCTCACCTTCTGGTGGGAGGGCGCCGTCGTGCTGCGTGCCGTCCCCGAGAAGTGAGCTGTGGCCCCTGATCCGACGGGATCAGGG